>NZ_JBHUEA010000003.1:0-235202 GCF_042680685.1 Amnibacterium endophyticum
CCCGCCGGCGGCCAGGCGTCGGAGCCGGGCCGCCGGCGGGCACGCGCGGCACCGAGACCGCGCCCGTGCCGCGCATCGATCCCGACGACGAGGGCGGGGCCACCGACGGGGCGCTGCGCGACGCCTGGTCCTCCGTCGGCGAGGTGGAGGAGCTCGAGGCCCCGCTGAGCGCGCCGCCCGGCACCCGCAACCAGGGCTGGCTGCTCGTGCGCCCCGAGGACGGCGACCCGCTGCTCGCGACCGACGGCCTGCACGCCGGGGAGGGGGTGGCGGCGCTCGGTCCCGGGGCCGAGGTGTTCATCGTCGACCCCGACGCCGGCACGGACTCGTGGCGGTTCGCGCTGCTGGCGGCCGTCGCCCGGCGGGTGCGGGCGAGCGGGCTGCACCTGCCCGCCGAGCTGGAGCGCTACGGCACGCTGTCCATGGCGCTCGCGGGCGTGCCCGCGCCGACCGGCTGGCGCTCCGGCGACGACCGCGTCGGCGTCCTGCTCGGGCTGCCGGAGCCGACGCTGCCGCAGGCGGTCGCGACCTCGGCGGGGGAGGTCGCGCTCGTCTCGGTGACGCCGCTGCGCCCCGCCGAGCTGCAGGAGATCATCGACGGCGGCGGCACGGCCCGCGCCAGGGTCGCCGGCCGCCTCGCCGCGACGCCCGTCCGGGCGCGTCACGACCGGGACTGATCCGGTCGATCAGCGGGGCGCCGCTCCGTCGGCGACGTCGGCGGGCCGGGCCGCCGCGGCGCGCACCAGCGCCTCCGCCTCGCCGGCCAGCGCGCGCAGCCGCTCGAGGTCCACGGAGCCCGCCTTCCGCGGCGAGCCGCCCATCAGGCAGAAGGCCCCGATCGGCGTGCCGGCGCCGTCGCGGATCGGCACGCCCGCGTAGAACGGGGCGTGGATCAGCTGCAGGAAGGCGTTGTCCGCGAAGCGGGTGCTGCGCCGCGCGTCCTCCACGACGAGCGGGTCGCCGGTCTCGACCACCGCCTCGCAGTAGCTGAGGGACCGCGGCATCGACGCGGGCGCCGAGCCCGTGTGCGCGACGTGCCAGGTGCGGTCGCCGTCGAGGAGCGTGACCGCGGACTCGTCCGCGCCGAACTCCGCCTTCGCCCGCTCGACGATGCGCTGCAGCCCCGGCAGCTCCTGCCAGCGCGCGGCGTCGACGACCGCAGCCGTGTGGGTCCGCTCGAACCGCTCCGGCTCCGCACCGCTCGCGCCGCGACCGGCGAGGGAGGCGACGGCCACCGCGATCGGGGTCGCGAAGCGGCCGTAGAGGTCGTGGACGCGCTCGCCGCCGGCGAGCCCGCGGAGGCCGCCCGCCGGCACGAAGGCCACGCCCGGGCGCGACGCCGCGACGCGCTCGGTCGCCAGGTCGAGACGACGGGCGTGCCGGGCCGCCAGCGGGCCGAGCGATCGGATCCGCGCCGCCACGTAGACCTCGGGCACGCCCGCCACGACGATCGGCGCGGCCGGGCCGAGGCCGTCGCGCAGGACGTCGAGCAGCGCCGTCAGCCGGTCGCCCCACTCCGCGACCGGGGTGAGCGCGAGGGCGTCGTTCGAGCCGATCGCCACGACCGCGCAGTCGTAGCCGTCCGCCGCGCGACCCGCGACCCAGTCGGCCGCGGTCGCGGCGCTCATGGCGGCGTCGCCGACGTAGACCACCTCGCAGGCGCGGCCGGTCAGCGTGCGGACCCCGCGTGCCAGCTCGCCCGTCGGCGCCAGCTGGTGGCTCGAGACCCCCCAGCCGTGGACCAGCCCGTTGCCGACCAGCAGCACGCGCGTGAGGTCGTCGCCCGCCTCGGCCCGCACCACGGGCGCGTCGAGGGGCCGGACGAGCCCGCGGCGGCCGTGGTGCATCAGCGCCCAGCGCAGCCGGGCGGCTCGCCCGGCGAGTCCCGTCCTGCGCGGTCGCTCCGTCATGGGGGCGACCATGGCGCAGCCGGCCGCCCGCCCGCGGCCCCAGTCCCGGGGTGTGCACGCGTTCGCACCCCGGGACTGGGGCTCAGCAGGCGGGAGATCCCCGCGCAGGATTCCCGTGTCCGAGTGGGAGTGGAGGTGGGCGTGGTCCTCGCAGCACCGGTGGCGGAGCGTGCCGCCTCCCTCGAGGTCCGTCCCGACGCGCTGATGCCCCTGCGCCGTCCGGGCCGGCATCCCTTCAAGGTGCTGCTCTTCGGCGGCGGGGCCCTGGTCGGGTGGGGGCTGCTCGACCACGAGCGCGGGCTGCCGGGCCGGCTGGCCGACCGCCTGGTGCAGGACGGGGCGCGGGGCGTCGACCTCGACGTGGTCGTGGAGGAGGACCCGACGGGCTCGGCCGCGCTCGCGCGGCTCCACGGCGTCGGGCTGCCGCGGTACGACGGGGTCGTGGTGGTGCTCGGCGAGCGCCAGGGGCTGCAGCACGTCGGCAGGACGGCCTGGTCGCGCGAGGTCGAGGCGCTGACGCGGACGCTGCAGGCGGTGGCGGCGCCCTCCGCCCCGCTGCTCGTGCTCGACTCGTCGCGCTCGATGGTCGCGGTGTCCGCCTCGGGTCTGAAGCGGCTGCGCGCGGGCGCGGGCGCGGGCCGGCTCGCGCAGGTCGCGAAGGAGGTCTGCGGCGAGGGCCGCATCGGGTTCGGCGAGCTCGCCGTGCCCGCGAGCCCGCTCGGCTGGGGACGTCAGTTCGCCTCCGCCGACTACCGCGCCTGGGCGGGCACGATCTCGGACCGGCTGCTGCCCGCCCTGCTCGCGGCGGAGCAGGACGGGCGGGCGGACGCACCCCGTGCCCTCCGCGAGCTGCCGCAGGACGAGGAGTCCCGGCAGCACGCCGTCGACGCCCTGGGGCTCACGGCCGACGCGCGGGACGGCCTGCTCGACGGCATCGTGCGGCAGGCGCGCACGGCGTACCGCGCCGCCGCGGCCTACCTGACCGTCGTCGACGGCGACCGGGTCTGGCAGCGGGCGTCGACGCGCTCCGTGCTCGGCGAGGCGCCGCGGCACCTCGCGTTCTGCGGGCAGACGGTGCTGCGGGACGCCGCGACCGTGGTGCCGGACGCCCGGCTCGACCCCCGGTTCGGCGGGGAGGCGCCGCTCGTGCAGGGCGAGCCCGTCGCCTTCTACGCGGGCGAGCCGATCCACTCGCTCGACGGCCACCGGATCGGCGCGCTCTGCGTGATGGACGCGTCGCCGCGCACGATCGCGCCCGCGCAGCTGGGCGAGCTGCACGTGCTCGCGGGCCGCGTCGAGCGGGAGCTGTGGACGCGGAGCCGGCTGCGGGGCGGCTGACGCCGGCTCGGCCGACGGCTCAGTGGAAGCGGTGGTCCTGCGGGGCGAGGCGGGGCGCGCGGCGCGGCTGACCGCCCGCACCGGAGGCGAGGATCAGCCGGACGACCCGCTGCCGGTGACCCCGCCAGGGCTCGAGCAGCCGGAGCATCTCCTCGTCCTCGACCGTCCGCCCGGCGAGGGCGCGCCCGACGATCCCGGGGAGGTGCAGGTCGCCGATGCTCGGCGCATCGGCGTCGCCGTGCGCGCGCTGCGTCGTCTCGGCGGCGGTCCAGACGCCGACGCCCGGCACGCTGCGGAGCCGCTTCGCGACCTCGGCGCCGCCGCGCCCGAGCTCGAGGGTGCGCTCGAGGCCCGGGGCGACCCGGGTCGCCTCCATCACCGCTCGGGACCGCTTGGGGTCGACGCCCGCGCGGTGCCAGTCCCACGACGGCACGCGGCGCCAGAGCTCCGACGGCGGGCACACCCGCATGCCCGCGGGCGCGGGCCCCGGCGCGGCCTCCCCGTGCCGCGTGACGAGCCACGCCCACGAGCGGTGGGCGTCGATCGTGGCGACCTTCTGCTCCAGGATCGCGGCGAGCAGCATCTCGAACACCAGCCGGCACCGCGTCAGCCGGAGCCCGGGCGCGCGGCGCCGGGCCTCCGCGAGCCGGGGCGCGCTCGACAGGTCGAGGTCCGGCCAGTCGTCGCCGTCGCCGCAGAGCTCCGGGACCCCGTCGATCGCCCACTCGGCACCGGCGCCCCAGGCGTGCGCGTGCACCGAGCCGTCCGCGTGCTGCGCGAGCCGCAGCGTCGCGGCGCCCGCCGGGGTGCGGACCGTGCGCCAGATCACGGGCCGGTCGGGCTCGCGGCGGAAGGTCGGGTCGGCGCGCCCGCGGCGGAGCACCCGCACGGTCGCGACGAGGTCGACGGGCTGCGCGGGGGCGTAGACGGTGGTCAGCGCCTCCGCCTCCGCCGTCGCCGTGCCCGCCACGGCGACCAGGATACGAATCACACGGGTGTCGTCCGCGCCCGTGATCGCTCCCGTACCCTCGCGGGACGGCGTCTGCGGCTTGCTCGCGGGTGCGGGTCGTACCGTGCCCCGCATGGCCGACGACGAGCAGCAGCTGAAGGACCTGGTGGAGAAGGCGCGCATCGCGATCCTCACCACCACCGACCTCGAGGGACGGCTCGTGAGCCGCCCGATGGCGATGCAGGACCGGGACTTCGACGGGGACCTGTGGTTCTTCACCGAGGACCCGTCCCACAAGACCGACGAGGTGCGCGAGCACCCCGAGGTGAACGTCGCGCTCGAGGCCGGTCACGGCTGGGTGTCGCTGTCGGGCGCCGCCGAGGTGGTGAAGGACCAGGCCAAGATCGACGAGCTCTGGGACACCGGCGCCGAGGCGTGGTTCAGCGAGGGGCGCGACGACCCGAAGGTCGCGCTGCTGAAGGTGACCGCGCACTCCGCGGAGCTGTGGGCGCAGTCGAGCCCGACGCCCGTGGTGCTGCTGAAGTACGCCCGGGCCGCGGTCGGCGGGGGCAGGCCGAACGTCGGCGAGTCGAAGATCGTCGACCTGGAGGGCTGACGTGCGCGGGCTGGTCGCGGAGCACAAGGGCGAGCCCGCCGCGCTGCAGGACCGGCCGGCGCCCGAGGCGGCGGACGGCGAGGTGCTGCTCGACGCGGCCTGGTCGTCCCTCAACTACAAGGACGCCCTCGCGGTCGCGGGCCGCCCGGGCGTGCTGCGCTCCCTCCCCCTCGTCCCCGGGATCGACGTCGCCGGCACGACCCCGGACGGCGACGCGCTCGTCGTCACCGGGGCCGGGCTCGGCGAGCGCCGCGACGGCGGGCTCGCCGAGCAGGTCGCCGTGGAGGCCGTGACGGCCGTGCCCGTGCCGGACGTCTTCGGGCTGCGCGGCGCGGCTGCGATCGGCACCGCCGGCGTGACGGCAGCGCTCTCCGTGCTCGCCCTCGAGCGGGCGGGGATCCCGGACGGGCCGGTGCTCGTCACCGGCGCCGGCGGCGGGGTCGGCGGCTGGGCGATCGCGCTGCTCGCCGCCTCGGGCCGCGAGGTGCACGCGGCGACGGGTCGCGGGGACGAGCTCGGCGACCACCTGCGGGCGCTCGGGGCCGCGGAGGTCGTGCCGCGCCTCGACGCCGAGCCCGGGCGACCCCTGCAGACCGCGCGGTGGGCGGCCGTCGTCGACTCCCTGGGCGGGGCGCCGCTCGTGAACGCGCTCGCGCAGACGGTGCCGGGCGGCGCGGTCGCGGCCTGCGGGCTCGCCGCCTCCGCCGACCTGCCGGGGTCGGTGCTGCCCTTCATCCTGCGCGGCGTGACGCTGACCGGGATCTTCTCGGTGGACCTCGTGCCGACGCTGCGGCTGGCGGCCTGGGACCTGCTCGCGTCCCGGCTCGACCCGGCACACGTGGACCGCATGGTCGAGCGCGAGATCGGTCTCGCCGACGTGCCCGCCGCCGCGGACGACGTGCTGGCCGGCCGCGTCCGCGGCCGCGTGCTCGTCGACCCGACCCGCTGATCCCGCGGATCCGCAGTCCTCCCGCGGATCCGCGATTCCGCCCCGACACGCCGTGGTTCGACGCCGGAGCCCGGCGTGTCGGGCAGTTCTTGCGGATCCGCGAGGGGTCGTGGGCGGGGGAGGATGCCGGGCATGAGCGTGACGGAGCGGGATCCGGACCTGATCGACTGCGCGGCGGGCGGGCCGGCGCAGCTGCTCGAGCCGCGGGAGGTGCCGCTCGGCGGCCCTCGCGCCATGCGGGTGCAGCGCTCCCTGCCGCAGCGGTCGCGCTCGCTGATCGGCGCGTGGTGCTTCGTCGACCACTACGGGCCGGACGACCTGGCCGAGCGCGGCGGGATGCACGTGCCCGGCCACCCGCACACCGGGCTCGCGACCGTCACCTGGCTGTTCGAGGGCGAGGTCGAGCACCGCGACACGACCGGCGCCGCCGTCGTGGTGCGCCCCGGCGAGGTGAACCTGATGACCGCTGGCCGCGGCGTCGCCCACTCCGAGCACTCCGCGGCCGGCACGACGGTGGTGCACGGCGCCCAGCTCTGGTTCGCGCTGCCGGACGGCGCCGCGGAGGGCGGTCGCGCGCTGCAGCACGCGGTGCCGCAGGTGCTCGTGCACGACGGCGCCGAGGTGCGGGTGTTCGTCGGGGACTGGCTGGGCTCGACGGGCGCGCCGCACGCGCCGTCCCCGCTGATCGGGGCGGAGGTGCGCATCGCCGCCGGCCGCACCTGGCGGGCGCCGATGGACCCCGCATTCGAGGTCGGGCTGCTGGTCGACCTCGGCGAGGCGGAGTCGGAGGGCATCCGCGCCGGCCGCTCGGGGTTGATCGCGCTGCCGCCCGGGCGCTCGGAGGTCGTCGTGACGGCGGGACCGACGAAGCTGCGCCTGCTGGTGCTCGCCGGCGAGCCCTTCCCGCACGACGTGGTCATGTGGTGGAACTTCGTCGGCCGCACCCACGACGAGGTCGTGGCGGCGCGGGCGGACTGGCAGCAGCAGGTGGAGCAGCAGCGCACGAGCGGCTCGGCCGACGGGCGCTTCGGCCCGCACCCGGACGCGTGGGACGCCGTGCTGCCCGCACCCGAGCTGCCGACCGTGCGGCTGCGCCCCCGCCGCCGGAGCTGACCGACGCCCGCCCTGCGGCGCGCTCAGGCGTGCAGGTCCTCCACCGCCACCTCGAGCTCGCCGTCGCCGCCGAGGACGGCGCCAACCAGGCGCTGCGCCTCCCAGCCCAGTCGGGCGAGCACGCGCAGGCCGCTGCGGCGCAGCACGAGGCGGCCGTCGTCGGCGCCGTACCGGTCGCGGAGGTCGTCGAGCTCGCTCGCGCGGACCAGCGCCACCGTGTCGCCGCGCTCCGGCTCGACGAGGCGGGCGAGCGCCGAGGGGCCGGTCAGGTCGGTCGCGACGACCTTGCGCCCGCTCGCGCCGAGCACGGTCTTCTGCGCGGCCCGCGTGATCACGAGGGGCCGCCGAGCGCCCTCCAGCAGCGTGCCCAGCACCCGCTCCGCCGCGTCCGGCCGGCCCGTCTCGGCCGCCGCGTCCCTCATCCGCGCGAGCCGGCCCGGCTCGGCGAGCAGCCGGTCGATCTTCCAGCCGATCGTCGAGGCGGTGTTGCACCGCACCGCGGCGCCCTGCTCGAGCAGGTAGTCGCCGTTGCGCACCTCCTGGCCCGGGATGGGGTTCACGAGCACCATCGGCAGCCCGGCGGCCATGCACTCGGAGGCCGACAGGCCGCCCGGCTTGCCCACGAAGAGCGACGCGCGCCGCAGCAGCGACGGCATCTCGGTCGTGTAGCCGAGCACCCGGTAGCGGTCGCGGCGCGGGGCGACGAGCTGCTCGATGCGGGCCCGCAGCTCCTCGTTGCGGCCGCAGACCACCGTGGCGGTGAAGTCGGCGGTCATGTGCAGCGTCTGGCGCACGACCGCGGTGGCGTAGTCGCCGCCCGCGGCCCCCGCGCTGATCAGCAGCATCGGCGGGCCGTCCTCGACCGGCACCGGCGGTGCGGCGGTGATCGGGATGCCGGAGGCGGTGATCCGGTCGCCCGGCAGCCCGAGGTTCGTCAGCTGCACCCGGCCCTCGTCCCGGGCGACGAAGAAGGCGTGGAAGGCGCTCGTGAGCCAGAGGCCCTGGAAGTCGTAGTCGGTCGTGACGACCGCGGTGCGGGCGGTGAGGGCGCCGCGCAGCAGCAGGGAGGCGACGAGGCCCGCCGGCAGGAAGTGGGTGCAGACGATCGCGGTCGGGGCGAAGCGGCGGATCTCGCGCAGGGCGGGCAGCGCGTTCGCGCGCGTCCACGGGTCGATCGGGCCGCGGCGGCGGAAGGGCGGGTCGCTGACGTCGTAGCCCCACTCGACCAGCCACGGCACCCCGTCCGCGAGGACGAAGTACCCCTTCGACAGCAGGTCGCGGTACAGCACGCTCGACACCTGCAGCACGTCGAGCACCCGCACCTCGTCGACGTCCGGCCGCTGCGCCGCCACGCGCCGCAGCGCCTCCGCCGCGCTGTTGTGCCCGGACCCGACGCCGGCGGACAGGATCAGCAGCCGCTCGCCCACATGTCCATTTTGAAGGTGATCCGGTCCCCCAGCCCCGGAACACCTCGGGCGAGGGACCGGATCACCTTCAAAACGGACCTAGGCGGGGCGGAGGGCGGCGAAGACGCGCTGCGCGACCTCGTCCACCGTGCCGGTGCCGTCGACCCGGCGCAGCAGCTGCAGCTCGTCGTAGACGTCGAGCAGCGGCTTGGTCTGCTCCGCGTAGACCCGCAGCCGCACCCGGAACGCCTCGACCGTGTCGTCGGGCCGCCCGTCGAGCGCCGCGCGCGCCGCCATCCGGCGCGCCGTCGTCTCCTCGTCCGCCTCCAGCACGAGCACGGCGTCGAGCTCGGTGTCCTGCTCCGCCATCCAGCGGTGCAGGAAGTCGAGCTGCGGCAGCGTGCGCGGGTACCCGTCGAGCAGGAAGCCCTCGGCGCAGTCGGCGCGCGACAGCCGCTCCACGACGATCCGGTTGGTCAGCGCGTCGTCGACGTACCGGCCGGACGCCATCACGTCCCGCACCTCGCGGGCGAGCTCGCTCTGCGACGCCTGCATCGCCCGGAACATGTCGCCGGTCGAGATCGCGGGGATCTCGAGACCGCTCGCGAGGATCGCGGACTGGGTGCCCTTGCCGACGCCCGGCGGCCCCATGATCAGCAGCCGCACGGGCTCAGGCCTTCTGCCCGGCGAGCGCCAGCCACGTGTCCACGACGGTGTCGGGGTTCAGCGACATGGTGTCGATGCCCGCCTCCAGCAGCCACTGGGCGAGGTCGGGGTGGTCCGACGGGCCCTGGCCGCAGATGCCGACGTACTTGCCGCGGGCCTTCGCCGCCTCGATCGCGAGCCCGAGCATGTGCTTGACCGCGGGGTCCCGCTCGTCGAAGCCGGCCGCGACGAGCGCGGAGTCCCGGTCGAGGCCCAGCGTCAGCTGCGTCATGTCGTTGCTCCCGATCGAGAACCCGTCGAAGTGGTCGAGGAAGCGGTCGGCCATCACGGCGTTCGACGGCAGCTCGCACATCATCATCACCTGCAGGCCGTTCTCGCCGCGCTGCAGCCCGTTCGTGCCGAGCAGGTCGATCACGCCGGCGGCCTCGTCGAGGGTGCGTACGAACGGGATCATCAGCTTCAGGTTCGTGAGCCCCATCTCGTCGCGGACGATCTTCATCGCCTCGCACTCCATGGCGAAGCACTCCGCGAAGTCCTCCGACAGGTACCGGGAGGCGCCCCGGTAGCCGATCATCGGGTTCTCCTCGTGCGGCTCGTACAGCTCGCCGGCCACGAGGTTCGCGTACTCGTTGCTCTTGAAGTCGGAGAGCCGCACGATCACCGGCTGCGGCGCGAACGCCGCGACGATCGTCGAGACGCCCTCGACGACCCGCTGCACGAAGTACTGCCGCGGGCTCGAGTACGCCTTGATCCGCTCCTGGATCTCGCTGCGGACCGGCTCGGGCACGGACTCGGGGTCGCGCTCGAGGTCGAGCAGCGCCTTCGGGTGGATGCCGATCTGCCGGTTGATGATGAACTCCAGCCGCGCGAGACCGACGCCCCTGTTCGGCAGCCGCGAGAACGCGAACGCCTGGTCGGGGGTGCCGACGTTCATCATGATCTGCACCGGGATGTCGGGCATCGACCCGAGCGACGTCTCCTCGACGGAGAACGGGATGTCGCCGTCGTAGACGAAGCCGGTGTCGCCCTCCGCGCACGACACCGTCACCTCTCGGCCGTCGGCGAGGTCCGTCGTCGCCGAGCCCGTGCCGACGACCGCGGGGATGCCGAGCTCGCGGGCGATGATGGCCGCGTGGCAGGTGCGCCCGCCGCGATTCGTGACGATCGCGCTCGCGCGCTTCATGATCGGCTCCCAGTCGGGGTCGGTCATGTCGGCGACGAGGACCTGGCCCTTCTCGAACGAGGCCATCTGGTCGATCGACGACAGCACCTTCACCGGGCCCGCGCCGATCTTCTGGCCGATGGCGCGGCCGTCCACGAGCACGCTCCGGCCCGACGCCTTCCCCTCCAGGCGGTAGCGACTCGAGGTCGTGCCGTCCTTGCGCGACTGCACCGTCTCCGGCCGCGCCTGGAGGATGTAGATCAGGCCGTCGACGCCGTCCTTGCCCCACTCGATGTCCATCGGGCGGCCGTAGTGGTCCTCGATCGTCATCGCCTGCTTCGCGAGCTCGAGCACCTCGTCGTCGGTGATCGACAGCAGGCCGCGGTCCGCCTCGTCGACGTCGACGAACTCGGTCGTGCGCCCGACGGTCCGGTCCTCCGTGTAGACCATCTTGATCGCCTTGCCGCCGACCTGCCGCTTCAGGATCGCGGGCCGGCCCGCCTCGAGCGCCGGCTTGTAGACGTAGAACTCGTCCGGGTTCACCGCCCCCTGCACGACCGCCTCGCCGAGGCCGTAGGAGGCGGTGACGAAGACGGCGTCGGTGAAGCCGCTCTCGGTGTCCATCGTGAACATGACGCCCGAGGCGCCGACGTCGCTGCGGACCATCCGCTGCACGCCGGCCGACAGGGCGACGACGTCGTGCGCGAAGGAGTGGTGCACCCGGTACGCGATCGCGCGGTCGTTGTAGAGGGAGGCGAACACCTCGTGGATCGCGGTGAGGATCGCATCGATCCCGCGCACGTTCAGGAAGGTCTCCTGCTGCCCCGCGAAGGACGCGTCGGGCAGGTCCTCGGCGGTGGCGGAGGACCTGACCGCGAACGAGACCTCGTCGCTGCCGCCGGACAGCTCCTCGTAGGCGCTGCGGATCGCGGACTCCAGCTCCTCCGGGAAGCGCTGCTCGAGCACCGCCTCCCGGATCCGCTTGCCCACCCGCGCGAGCTCCTCCACGTCGTCGACGTCGAGGTCGCGCAGCAGGCCGTCGATCTTCTCCGACAGCTCCCCGCGGACGAACCGGCGGTACGCGTCGGCGGTCGTCGCGAAGCCGTTCGGCACCCGCACGCCGAGCTCCGACAGCGCCCCGATCATCTCGCCGAGCGAGGAGTTCTTGCCGCCGACCTGCTCCAGGTCGGGCAGCCCCAGATCGGCGAACCAGCGGACGTCGTCGCCGCTCGGGGTGCGGTGCGCGGTCGGCGCGGTCTCGGTGATGCTCATCGTCGAGCTCCTTCTCGTGGAGGGTTCCGGGTTCGGGGTCAGGTGCGGCCGAGATGCTGGAGGATCACGGTCGACATCTCCTCGACGCTCTTGGCGGAGGAGTTCACGGTCGGGATCCGCTGGGCGCGGAAGAGCTTCTCGGCGCGCTTCAGCTCCCACGTGCACTGCTCGATCGAGCTGTAGGTGCTGTCGGGCTTGCGCTCGTTGCGGACCTGCGACAGCCGCTCCGGCGTCGTCAGGATGCCGAAGCAGCGGGTGCGCAGCGTCGCCACCGGCGCCGGCAGGTCGAGGCCGGTCAGGTCCTCCGGCACCAGCGGGTAGTTCGCGACGAACACGCTGTGCTGCAGGGCGAGGTACATGGTCGTCGGCGTCTTGCCGCAGCGCGACGGCGCGAGCAGGATCACGTCGGCGTCGGCGTACTGCCGCATGCTCTCGCCGTCGTCGTGCTCGATCGCGTACTCGACCGCCTTCATGCGGCGGTCGTAGCGGCGCTGGTCGCCGAGGCCGTGGGCCTGCACCGCGAGGTGCAGCGCGGACGTCCCGAGCAGGTCCTCCAGCCGCCCGAGGTGGCTCGTGACGAAGTCGATGATCGGCGCGCGGCTCATCCCGAGCACGGCGCGGATCGTGTCGTCCGCGATCGTGGTGAAGACGATCGGCTGCCGCGGTCCGTCCATGGCGGCGTCGAGGATCGAGACCGCGCGGCGTGCGTCCTGGATCGAGTGGATGAAGGGGATGCGCTTGCGCTCGAAGACGATGCCCGGGAACTGCACGAGCAGGGCGTTGCCCATGGCCTCGGCGCTGATGCCGGTGGACTCCGCGACGAAGTAGACGGGCACGGGTGCGTCGGCCTGCGGCGTCTCCGCCGGGGACTCCTGCTGCACCGTCACGGCCGCTCCTGCCGGGCCGCGTCATCGCGGCTCGGGCCGATGCTACGCCGAAGGGCCCTCCGGTTGCATCCGTCAACCGTGCGCTCCGGCGATGGGTCGCGGGTGCCGACCATGGGTGCGCGCTGAGCGTCGCTGCGCAGGATCCTCGGAAGCGAGGATCCTCCGTCCTCTCTTGGCGCCCGCGGCGGACGGTGGCGGGATGCGCCCCGCCCCGCCCGCCCTCGTCCGCCGCAGCGCGATCGCCGTGATCGCGCTCGTGTGGGCGTGCGCGATCGCCGTGATCGCGCTCGTGTGGGCGTGCGCGATCGCCTACCGCCTGGGCTGGTGGCGCACCGGGGCCGTCGACCTCGCCTGGGACGCGTTCGCCCGCCCCGCCGCGGGCGCCTTCGGGCGGCACCTGTCCGCGCTGCTCGCGATCGTCGGCACGGGCGTGCCCGCGCTGCTCGTCGCGGCCGGCGTCGTCCGGCTGGTCCTGCGGCGCCGCGGGCGGGCGTGGGCGATCGCCGCGGGGTCGATCGTCGCGGTCAGCGAGCTGCAGGTCCTCGCCGTGAAGCTGACCGCCGGGCGGCCGCGGCCGGACAGCGCGCTGGGCTGGCACCAGTCGTTCCCCTCCGGGCACACCGCGAACGCCGCGGTGATGGCCGTGCTGGTGTCGGCGCTGCTGCTGAAGGGGCGGTGGCGCCTCCTGCCGGCGCTCTGGCCCGTGCTCATGGCGTGGAGCCGCACGGTGCTGCACGCCCACTGGCTGAGCGACGTGGTCGCAGGCGCGGCGCTCGGCTCCGCGACGACCCTGCTCGGCCTCGCGATCGCGGCCGCGGTGCTCCGGTCGCGCCGTCAGCCGCCGGGGTGGCGCGGAGCGCGCGCGAAGACGGAGAGCACGGCGACGGCGACGGGGAGCACGGCGCCTGCGAGCACGGGCAGCACGTACTCCCCCGTCAGGTCGTGCCCGAGCGCGAGCAGGATCGGCCCGAACGCGGTGGAGGCGAGGCCGACGCCCGTGGACACGCCGCGGATCACGCCGATGTTGCCGGCGCCGTAGTAGCGCACGTAAGCGGCCGCCTCGATGCCGCGCAGGCTGCCCGACGCGGCCCCGAGCACCAGGCCGTAGAGGAGCGCCGTCCAACCGGGCGCCACCGCGGGCAGCAGCAGCATCGCGGTGGCGAGCGTCACCATCGAGATCGTCACCCCGAACTTCGGCGCGATCCGATCCGACAGCGCGCCGGTGAGCAGGGTCGCCGCGATGCCGGTGACGGTCTGCGGCAGGAAGTTCACCGCGGCCTCGGCCGGTGTCAGGCCCTGCGCGCCGAGCACCGAGATCTGGTGGAACGCGAGCGCGGTCCCGATCATCGCGGAGGTCGCGAGCCCCGAGGCGATCACCCAGAACATGCCGGTTCGCACCGCCTGGGGCAGCGTCCACTCGAGCGGCGCGTCCTCGGCGGGCCGGTCGATCACGGCCGGCCTCCGGGTCCGAGGCAGCGCCAGCGCGATCCCGACGACCACGACCAGCACCGCGAGCGCCTCGAGCCGCCAGGCGGTGCGGATGCCGGCCGCCCCGATCAGGGACTCGACGAGCACGGGCGCCAGCGAGATGCCGCCGGAGCCGACGCCGGAGGCGATCCCGAGCGCGAGCCCCCGCCGCTCCGTGATGGAGCGTGCGACGAGGGTGGTCGCGGCGAGCGAGAGGGCGCCCTGGCCCGCCATCCGGACCCCGACGAAGCCGGCGGTGACACCGACGATGTCGGTCGCGACGCTGAGTCCGGCGAGGAAGGCGGCGAAGACGACCCCGATCACGACGGCCATGCGCCGGACGCCGAAGCGGTCGAGCGCCCGGCCGGTGAGCGGCAGCACGGCGGCGCCGATCAGCGTGCCGATCGCGTAGCTCGTGGACACCGCGGTCCGGCTGACCCCGAGCTCGGCGATCAGCGGGTCGGTGAAGACGGAGAGCCCGGCGGTCTGGCCCGGCGCCGAGAAGGCGGCGAGCACCCCGCCGGCGGCGACGATCCCCGTCCAGGTGCCGCCGGTCGGCAGCCGACGTGCGCGTCGAGGAAGCGGCGGCGCGACGGGGTCGGCCGGCGGTGGTGGGTCGACCGGCGGCAGCCCGCCGTCCGCGGGACCGGAGGACGGCGCCGCACCGCTCTCGTCGTCGACCACCGCGGAGCGACGCTACGGGGCGGCGCCTCCGTGCATCCCGGGCGGCCGCGACCACCCCGTCGACCGGGAGTCCCCCGCACGATGGCTGGGAGCCCGTCGTCCAGCGCCTCGTTCCGGGTCCGCGTGGATGCCGAGGGTCGGAGGATCGCCGCATGAGCCAGTACGAGAAGCGCGACCCGCAGACGATGTACCCCGCGCCGCCGTTCCCGAAGCAGGAGCAGTCGCTGCCCGGGGCCGCGTGGAAGATGGACCCGGAGCCGGACCACGGCGAGCAGAGCTACGTCGGCCGCGAGCGGCTCACCGGCTATCGCGGCATCGTCACGGGCGCGGACTCGGGCATCGGCCGCGCCGCCGCGATCGCGCTGTCGCGCGAGGGCGCGGACCTGGTGCTGTCCTACCTGCCGGACGAGCAGGAGGACGCCGAGGCGGTGCGCGACCTGCTCGAGGGCGAGGGGCGTCGCGCGATCCTCTTCCCGGGCGACATCTCCGACGAGCAGTACTGCAAGGACCTGGTGCAGAAGGGCGTCGACGAGCTCGGCGGCCTCGACACCCTCGTGATGGTCGCCGGGCGCATGAAGAGCAACGACGACATCCTCACGCTCGACACGGACGCGATCGACTCGACCTTCAAGACGAACATCTACTCGCTGTTCTGGCTGACGAAGGCCGCGGTCCCGCACCTCGAGCCGGGGTCGACGATTGTGACGACGGGCTCGACGCAGGCCTCCACCCCGTCGCCGGACAAGGTCGACTACGCCGTCTCGAAGGGCGCGATCAAGATCTTCACGCAGGCGATCGCGCAGCAGCTGGCGTCGAAGGGCATCCGGGTGAACTCGGTCGCGCCCGGGCCGGTGTGGACGCCGCTGCAGCCGGGCTCGGACGACGCCGAGACCGTGTCGTCGTTCGGCGAGGGGTCGCCGCTCGGCCGCCCGGGCCAGCCGGCGGAGCTCGCGGCCGCGTACGTGCACCTCGTCAGCCCGGAGTCGAGCTACCAGACGGGCTCGACGGTCGCGATCGCGGGCGGCATGCCCGTCTTCTGACCCCGCGTGCACCGCGGACTTGCCGCTTCTTGCGACTTTGGCGGCGTGTCGCCCGCAAGAAGCGGCAAGTCCGCGTTCCGCACGTTCAGCCGGTGAGCGGGTCGGCCGCACTGCCAAGTGACTCGATGTGCCGCGCGAGGCGCTCGAGGTCCTGCCGGACCGTCTCGACGTCTCGGGCGAACTCCTCGTCCGTCAGCTCGATCTGCCGGACGGTGAAGAGCAGCTCGGACCCATCGGGGTGCGGGAGCACTCGGAACGGGTTGTGCACGACCGTCCCCGACGGGAGCGTCACGTCGTGGTCGAGCACCCCGAGCGCGTTGCGCGCCACGAACCGCACGCGCACCGAGCCCATCGGGGAGTCGACGACGAGGTGGTCCCCCTCGACGCGGACCCCGCTCGTCGCGAGCCCCGAGGCCCAGACCGGGAGGTTCGCGACGTCCGACGCGAAGTCGTAGACGGCCGACGGATCAGCGTGGACGACCTGCCCGACGTGGCGGCTCGGGACCTCGCGCTCGTGCGGCATGTCCCGACGCTAGGACAGCGCTCCCAACAGCGGTCAGGCCGACTCGCGCAGGAGCAGGTGGTGCTGGACCGTCCGCTGCGGGGTCGGGAGCGGAGCGGCGTCCGCGAGCGCGACCGCGAGGTCGAGCGCGGCCGCTGCGACCTCGTCCAGGTCGACGGCGAGGGTCGTGAGCGTCGGCGCGACCAGTCCCCCGAGGTCGAGGCCGTCGAAGCCGGTCACCCGCACGTCGCCCGGCACGTCGACGCCGGCGCGACGGCAGGCCGACAGCGCGCCGAGCGCCATCACGTCGTTGAAGGCGAGGACCGCGTCGGGCCGCGGCCCGTCGGCGAGCAGCCGCGTCGTCGCGTCCGCCGCACCTTCCGCGGTCATCGCCACGTCGGGCACGATCCGCACCGCGATGCCGCGCCGCGTGCACGCCGACTCGAGCAGCGCGCCCCGGGGGCTCGGCGGCCCGGTCCTCGGGTCCAGCACCGCGGCGCTCACGATGCCGACGCCCCGCAGGTGGTCGGCGAGCGCCTCGACCGCGGCCGACCGGTCGAGCACCACCGAGGGCGCATCACCCGGGTCGGCGGGATCGAGGAGCACGACCGGGACGGGGCCGACGCGGTCGACCCAGTCGGCCGCACGGCCGCCGAGGTAGCCCACCACGACGTCGGCCTGCGCGCCGAGGGCCTCGAGCATCCGACCCGCGTCGCCCGCGAGCCCCGCGTCCGCCAGCAGCACGTTCCAGCAGAGCCCCGCCGCGCGCCGCACGACGGCGGCCGCGAGCGCCGGGGAGTACGGGTTGCGGAGGTCGTCGACCACGAGGCCCAGCTGCCGCTCGCCGCCGGTGACGAGCCCGCGGCCGAAGCGCGACGGCCGGTACTGCAGCGCCTCCGCCGCGGCCAGCACCCGCTCGCGGGTCGTCGCGCTGATGCCCGGCATCCCGTTCATCGCCCGGGTCACCGTCTGCCGGGAGACGCCCGCGGCGGCCGCGACGTCGAGGATCGTCGCGCGGCCGCCGGGGCCGCTCAGTCGCGCAGGTCCAGCCACGCGACCTGCTCGGGCGTCAGCCGGATCGTGAGCCCCTGCATGGAGGAGCGCGCCTCGGCGATCGACCGCGGCCCGAACAGCGGGAACGTCGGGAACGGCTGCGCCAGCACGTAGGCCAGGGCGACCGCCGTGGCGGGCACACCCAGCTCCTGCCCGAGCGAGGTCGCCCGCGCGAGCCGCTCGAAGTTCGCGTCGCTGTAGTAGCAGCGCACGAGCTCCGCGTCGCCGGTGAAGCCCGGCCGGGCCCGCGCGAAGAACCCGCGCGCCTGGCTGGACCAGGGCAGCAGCGGCACCCGCCGCTCCTCCAGCCACGCCTTCGACGCCGGGTCCGTGACGTGGCGGCACCCCTCCCACGGCACGTCGTACGCCTCCGCGAGCCCGAAGTGGTTCGACAGGATCGAGGGCAGCACGCGGCCGTTCGCCTCCGCGTACGCCACCGCCTCGTCGAAGCGGTCGAGCCCCCAGTTGGAGAAGCCGTAGACGCGGATGCGCCCGGCGCGCACGTGCTCGTCGAGCACGTCGACGAACTCCCCGACCGGCACGTCGAGGTTGTCGCGGTGCATCAGGTAGACGTCCGCGTAGTCCGTGCCCTGCCGGTCGAGGCTCTCGAGCAGCTGGCTCGTCAGCGACGCGGGGTCGCAGTGCGGCGTGTGCGCGCCCTTCGTGATGACGACCACGTCCTCGCGGATGCCGCGGTTCGCGATCCACCTGCCGAGCCGCCGCTCCAGATCGCCCTGCCCGTAGATGTACGCGGTGTCGAAGGCGTTGCCGCCCTGCTCCACGAAGTGGTCGAAGAGGGCGGAGGCGTGGGCGAGGTCGGGCTGGTTGTCCACGCCCATGATCAGCCGCGACATCCGCTTGCCGAGACCCGGGATCTCCCCGGTCGGCATGGCCGCGTCGGGGTCGACCGACAGCGGGAGGCCGGAGACGGTGGGGATGTCGGCATCCTCCGCCTCGAACGGGTAGCGCAGCCCGATCGCCGCGCGCCACCGGTCGAGGGTGCGGGCCGCGGCGAGCGTCTCGTCCAGCGTCATCTCGGCGGCCTCGACCGCGCCGGTGCCGATCAGGGCGGCGGTCGCGGCGGTCTCGAGCGCGTAGGGCGCGTCGTGCGGGAACTCGAGCGAGCGCGGCTCCTCGTCCGTCACCGCGATCTCGATCGTCGGGGTGTCGCCGACGGCGTAGGGCAGCCGCAGGTGGATGCGGCCGCGGGAGCCGACGATCGTCGCGTCGTTCACGTCCTGCACCCGCACCCCGGTGCGGATCGTGGCGGTGACGCCGCCCGGGTAGACGAGGTCGGCGACCGCCCACTCGTCGACCCCGGTCGGGCCGATCGTGCCGGACGCGGTCAGCTCCGTCGGCTCGGCCACGGGCACGCCGGTCGCGGCGGCGGCCACGAGGGCGGCGAAGGTGAGCGGGTAGCAGCCGACGTCGAGGATCCCGCCGCCCGCGGTCGCCTGCTCGTAGAGCCGCCCGGTGCGCTCCTCGGCGCGGAAGGCGAAGGAGGCGTCGACGTGCCGCACCTCGCCGATCGCACCGCCGGTGATCAGGTCCACGAGCGCGGCCGTCTGCGGGTGGAAGCGGTAGACGAACGCCTCGACGAGCGGCACGCCGGCCTGCCGGGCGGCGTCGACGAGCACCATCGCGGTGCCGTGGTTGACGGCGAGCGGCTTCTCGCAGAGGACCGCCTTGCCGGCCTCGATCGCCTTCAGCACGAGGTCCGCGTGCCCCGGGTGGACGGTGGCGACGTAGACGGCGGTCACCCGGGGGTCCGCGAGCGCCTCCTCGTAGGTGCCGGCCGTGACGTCCGGCCACCCCGCGGCCTCGACCTCGTCCGCGAAGGCCCGCGCCCTGCCGGGATCGCTGCTGCCGACGGCGACGATCGCCCCGCCGGCCGCGTGGAAGTCGCGGAGGAAGGTGCGCGCGATCCCGCCGGGGCCGAGCACCGCCCACCCCGCACCGTGCTGGTCCTGTGTCGACATCGTCGTCCTCCACTCCGCCGTGAACGTTCACGACCGGACCCGACACTACCGCTCGAGCCCTCGGCGTTCTAGCCGATAGGAGGCGCGAACCGCCGAGCCGCCGCGATCAGCGCAGGGGACCGGGGCTGCGGTTGCGGAGGTGCTCGTAGACGACGGAGGTGCGCACGTCGGCGACCTCGCGCCGCGAGGTGAGCTCGTCGACGACGAAGGCGTAGAGGGCCTGGTTGTCGGCGACGGCGACGTGCAGGGTGAAGTCCTCGGTGCCGGCCGTGACGAAGACGCCGAGGACCTCGCCGCGGCCCGCGGCCCAGTCGCGGAACGCCTCGATGCGGTCGCGCGACGGCGGCCGGATGCGGATCGCGATCAGGGCCTGCACGCCGCGGCCGATCGCCGCCGGGTCGACGTCGACGCTGGTGCCGCGGATCACCCCGCGCTCGACAAGCGCCCGGGTGCGGTCCAGCGCCGTCGTCGGCGAGACGCCGACCGCGGCGGCGACGGCCCTGTTGGTCTGCCGTGCATCGTCCTGCAGCGCCCGGAGGATGGCGGCGTCGATCGCGTCCACGTCCGCCATTCTCACCCATTTGCCGCACGTCGTCCGGCTCAGACCCGTGAGCGTCGAGCGTCGGGCTACCGTCCCCTGCGGATCGCAGGACGAAGGAGGAGCACATGACGGTGGGGTTCGAGCCGGACGAGATCGCGTTGGACGCCCCGACGCGGGCGGCGCGGCTGAAGTGGGTCGTCGTCCTGGACGCCGCCCTGCCCGCCGGTCGGGCCGCGAACGCCGCGATCTGCGTCGCGGCCGCGACCGCCGACCGGGTCGCCGGCCTGCTCGGCCCGGACGCGGAGGACCCCGACGGCGCCGCGCACCCCGGCCTGCCGTGGGCGGGCTGCTCGGTGCTCGGCGGCACGGCGGAGCAGCTGGCCGAGCTGCGACGGCGCGCGTCCGGCAGCGACGACGTCTTCGTCGCCGACATGCCGACCGCCGCCCAGGCGACCCGCGTGTACGCGGACTACCTCGAGCAGGTCCGGATCGATGGCGCGGACCCGCTCCTGGCCGTCAGCCTCGTCGGCCCGAAGAACCGCGTCGATCGGCTCACGAAGGGGCTCGACCTGCTCGCGTGACCGTACCGCGGAGCTCGACCGGGCGCTGCGTAGAGTGTGCGCACCCCTGCGGGTCCGCTGCGGGTGTGGGAGACGAACGGGTGAGGCCATGCCGGCTGCACGCCTCATCCCGTCACGCCCTCGCGCGGACCGGCGCTGACGCTCCGGCCGCGCCTCCCACACGGAGGACATCCCGTGCACACGCACCCCTCGCACCCGCCCGCAGCCCCGTCGCCGGCCGCGCGACGACTGCTCCTCGAGCACGACCGCCAGGTCCGCGGCAGCATCGCGCGCCGGCTCCCCGACGGCTGGTCCGCCTTCCCCGCCGATCGCGTGCTGCGGGTCCGCACCCCGCACCGCGGCTTCGCCTTCACCGACGGGCTGCACGGCCTCTCGGAGGACGAGGTCGACGATGCCGTGGCGTCGACCGTCGCCTTCTTCGCCGGCCACGGCGAGGGGTTCGAGTGGAAGGCCTACAGCCACGACCACCCCGCGCTCGTCCCGGCGCTGCGGCGCCACGGGCTCGTCGCCGATCCGACCGAGACCGTGCTCGTGGGCCCGACCGGCACCTTCACCGACGCCGGCGCCCCTCCCGACGGGGTCGGGCTGCGACGGGTGCGGCTGCGGGCGGACCTCGAGGCGATCGCGGCGCTGCAGAGCGAGGTGTGGGACGAGGACTGGTCCTGGCTCGCCGAGGACCTCGAGGATCGGCTGCGCTCGGCGCCCGACGACGTCGCGATCTGGGTCGCCGAGGTGGAGGGCCGCGCCGTGAGCACCGCCTGGTTGGTCCGGCTGCCCGGAACCGGGTTCGCCGGGCTCTGGGGCGGGTCGACGCTCGCCGCGTGGAGACGGCGGGGCGTGTACCGGTCCCTCGTCGCCGTCCGCGCCCGGCACGCGCAGCGGCTCGGCGTCCGTCACCTCTGGGTCGACGCGTCGGACGACAGCCGCCCGATCCTCGAACGACTCGGCATGACCGCGGTCGCCACGACGACGCCCTGGATCGCATCGCCCGGCGGGCACCCCTGATGTCTTCCGCAGCACCGCCCCCGCGGCTCGTCGTCGTCTGCGGCACGGGCGGAAGCGGTAAGACGGTGCTCGCCGACGCCCTGTCGCGCCGGCTCGGCATCGCCTGCCTGCACAAGGACGCGATCAAGGCGGCCCTCCACGACGCGGGCGTCGTCACCCCGCGCTCCTACGAGATCTTCCTGACCCTCGTGGAGCAGCAGATCGCGAACGGGGTCGACCTCATCGCCGAGGCCACCTTCCACGGGTCCGACGCCCCGGAGCTCCTGCGGCGATGGCAGCGCGCCTACGACCTCGACGTCGTCCGCGTGCTCTGCCGGGCGTCCGCGGCCACCCGGCGCACCCGCATCCTCATCCGCCCGCGTCATCCTGCGCACGCCGAGGCAGACCGGCAGCAGCTCGAGCGACCCGAGCCGATCGCGGCGTACTCGGCCTTCCCGGGCCGGCACGTCCTCGTCGACACCGAGCAGCCGCTCTCCGCGAGCCTCGAGGAGGTGCTCGCGGGGCTGCGCTGAGCCCGGCAGGCCGGGGCGGTCGACGGACCGACGGCGGCGCTACTCCACCGGATGCAGCGCGCGGGAGCGAAGGAGCTCGGACGCCTGCAGCCCCGCGCGCGCATAGGCGGAGACGGCGCCGGGGCTGCTGTGCACGACGAGCCGCTCGGCTCCCTCGCGGGATGCTGCGTCCACCGCCGCCTCGATGAGCCGGGTCCCGACCCCGCGTCCGCGGAAGGCCGGCAGCACGTACACGCTCTGCAGGTCCGCGGTCCGGCGCTGCAGTGCGCGAGGGCTCGGCACCCGGTCCGTGACGGCCAGCCACGCCATCCCCACGACCTCCGCGTCCGCCTCGGCCACGAAGCACCGGTGCGTCGCGGAGTGCGCTTGCGCCCAGGCGGCGAACTCCGCGATGAACACCGCCCGGGACATCGCGCTCGAGCGGCCGTCCTCCTCGACGATCCAGGCCCAGCGGAGCGCACCGGCGGACTCGTGGTCGGCCGCTCCAGCGGCCCGCACCCGCACCGGCGCCGCATCGACGTCGCCCGTGCCGCGAGGGGCGCTCACCTGGCGCGCGTCGCGGTCAGCGCCCGAAGCGCTGCATGTAGCCGGTGTCGGAGCCGCTGCTGCGACCGTCGAAGGCGCGGTCACGCGCCGCCTGGTCGCGCGCCTCCTCGCCGGTGACGCTCGATCCCGGCCGCCGGTACCCGTCCCAGCTGAGCAGACGACGCAGTCTCCGCCACATGGTGCGCACCTTCTCCCTCGGTCCGCGGATCATCCCACCTCCGGCCGCAGGGCACCAGCGGATCCGGAGGCCGCGCGGCGATCTCGGCTCAACCTCCGGCCTTCAGCTCCGGGAACTGGTCGTCCCGCCACTCGTCCGGCAGCCGCTCGCCCGCGGCCGCCGCGTCGGCCTCCCGCTGCCGCAGCTCGACCCGGCGGATCTTGCCCGAGATCGTCTTCGGCAGCTCGAAGAACTCGATCCGCCGCACCCGCTCGTACGGCGGCAGCCGCTCGCGGGCGTGCTTCAGGACGGCGAAGGCGGTGTCGCGGTCGGCCGCCCAGCCCGCGGCGAGCGCGACGTACGCCTTCGCGAGGTTGAGCCGCACGGGGTCGGGCGCAGGGACGACGGCCGCCTCCGCGACCGCCGGGTGCTCGATGAGCGCGCTCTCGACCTCGAACGGCGACACCTTGTAGTCGGAGGACTTGAAGATGTCGTCGGTCCGGCCGATGAAGGTGATGACGCCGTCCTCCTCGCGCCGCGCGACGTCGCCGGTGCCGTAGTAGCGCCCGGTCGTGCCCGCGCCGGTGCCGGGGACGCCGAGGTAGCCGGCCATCAGGAACGGCGCGCCCTGCTCGAGGTCCAGGGAGATCTCGCCCTCCTCGGCCTCCTGGCCGCTGATGGGGTCGACCAGCGCGATCGCGACGCCCGGCAGCGGGACGCCCATCGAACCGCTGCGCACCGGGCTGCCGGGGGTGTTCGCGATCGTCGCGGTCGTCTCGGTCTGCCCGTAGCCGTCGCGGATGGTGAGGCCCCAGGCGTCCCGCACGCGGTCGATGACCTCCGGGTTCAGCGGCTCGCCCGCGGACAGCGCCTCCCGCAGCGCCGTCGGCCGGCCGCGGAGGTCGGCCTGGATCAGCATCCGCCAGACGGTCGGCGGGGCGCAGAAGGTGGTGACGCCGGCCCGGTCGAGCCGCTCCCGCAGCACGACCGGATCGAACCGTGCGGCGTTCGAGACGAAGACGGTGGCCTCGGCGTTCCAGGGCGCGAAGAAGCAGCTCCAGGCGTGCTTCGCCCAGCCGGGCGAGCTGATGGCGAGGTGCACGTCGCCGGGGCGGAGCCCGATCCAGTACACGGTCGTCAGATGCCCGACCGGGTACGAGGTGCGGGTGTGCACGACCATCTTGGGGCGGCTCGTGGTGCCGGAGGTGAAGTAGACGAGGCAGGGGTCGTCGCTGCCGACCGCGACCTCCGGCAGCGGCGCCGCGGCGGCGGCCGCCTCCCCGTAGTCGAGCCAGCCGTCGACGGGACCGCCCACGGCGATGCGGGTGAAGCCGTCGAGGTCGGCGAACTTGCCGGTGTCGGCGGCGTTCGCGATCACGTGCTTCACGAGCCCGCGCTCGACCCGATCGGCGAGGTCGTGGGATGCGAGCACCGTCGTCGTCGGCAGGATGACGGCGCCGATCTTCATCACGGCGAGCATCGACTCCCACAGCTCGACCTGGTTGCCGAGCATGAGCATGACGTGGTCGCCGGGCCGCACGCCCTGCGCCGCGAGCCAGCCGCCGACCCGGTCGGAGCGCTGCCGCATCCCGTCGAACGAGAGGCGCTGCTCGCTGCCGTCCTCCTCGACGATCCAGAGCGCGGTCCGCTCGTTGCCGGCCGCGATGCGGTCGAACCAGTCGGTCGCCCAGTTGAACGCAGGTCCGACGTCCGGCCACCGGAACTCGGACGCGGCCCTCCGGTGGTCGTCCCGCAGCTCGATCAGGCGGTCGCGGCTGGCGCGGAAGACCCCGTCGGCATCCATGCGGCCATCATGCCGCTCGCCGCGCACGAGGGACCCGGCGCGCTCCGACCTGCAACGCGCCCGCGGTTCTTGGCGGCTCCTTCGCCCCGATCCGTCACCCTCGGGCCATGGATGTGCAGCCCGGCATCGGCCGCCGCGCGGCGATCGCGCTGCCGGTCGTCGTCATCGTCGCGGTTTCGGGCTTCGTGCTGAAGGCCGCTGGCGGGTTCGAGATGCCGCTGTCGATCGCGCTGAACCGGCACCACCACGGCGTCCTCGGCGCGCTCGGCGACCTGCTGTACCACGTCGTCGGCCCGGTCGGAGCGATCATCGGCACCGCGGTGATCACGGCCGTGCTGCTGCTCGTCACGAGGAGGTGGACCACCGCCGCGACCTTCGCGGTCACGATCGCGGGGTCCTGGCTCAGCGTGGCGGTGGTGAAGCTGCTCGTGCACCGTCCGCGCCCCGACGCCGCGCAGCTGCCGCTGCCCTACCACCCGGTCCAGGTCGACGCGTCGTACCCGAGCGGGCACATGGCCTTCGTCACCGCAGTGGTGATGACGACGCTCCTGATGATGCCCCCGGGCGCCTGGCGACGGCTCGTCGCCGTCCTGGGCGCGATCCTCGTGGGCGCGGTCGCGCTGCTGCTCACCGTCGACGCCGTGCACTACCCGACCGACGTGATCGCGTCGATCGTCTGGGTGGTGGCCGTCGCCCCGCTCGTGCACGCGATCTGGGTGCGGGCGGTGCTGCCCCGGGTCGGGGCGCGTCGCGACCGCGCCGAGGCCCACGCGATCGGCCGGAGGTTCGGGACGCAGGAGCACTGAGGGCCGGTTCGGCGCGCGGTCGAACCGCTCGCGCTCGGTTGACCACGAGCAATCGCGGCTGCGATTCGGTTGGAAGAGATCTGAGGCTTCGCCGATCGGCTTGGTGCTCCGATCCCCGACCCGGGACGCTGAGCGGATCGAGGAGGAGTGGGCGCTGCGGCCCCGCTCGGAGGAGGAGCGATGGCGGGGAGCCCGCAGGACCGGCCGGTGCGCGTCGCGCTCCGCAACGACTACGAGGTCGTGCTCGGCGGCTTCAGCCGCATGCTCGAGCCGTACCGCGACCGGGTGGAGGTCGTCGAGGAGCTCGAGCAGCACCGCGTCGACCAGCCCGTCGACGTCGCGCTCTACGACACGTTCGCGCAGCAGGAGCCGGCGCACCGGGTCATCGCGGAGATGGTCGCGAACCCGATGAACCGGCACGTCGCGATCTACAGCTGGAACACGGCCCCCGAGCTGATCGACGCCGCCCTGCACCAGGGCGCCCGCGGCTACTTCGCGAAGAGCCTCCCCGCGCTGCAGCTCGTCGAGGCGATCGAGCACGTCGCGGCGGGCGGCACCGTCCTCTCCCCCGCGGGGGTGGAGGTCG
This sequence comes from Amnibacterium endophyticum, assembly GCF_042680685.1. Classification (NCBI taxonomy): domain Bacteria; kingdom Bacillati; phylum Actinomycetota; class Actinomycetes; order Micrococcales; family Microbacteriaceae; genus Amnibacterium; species Amnibacterium endophyticum. The sequence goes on from NZ_JBHUEA010000003.1 coordinate 25,532, forward strand.
AGACGAACGAGGCGCTCGACTGGCCGGGGCGCCACGCCGGGCTGTCCGACCGCGAGGCCGAGGTCCTGGCGCTCATCACCCAGGGCAAGTCCAACGCCGACATCGCCGTGATCACCTACCTGACCGCGAACACGATCAAGTCCCACGTCCGCACGGCCTACCGGAAGATCGGCGTCACGAGCCGCGTCGAGGCGGTGCTGTGGGGCGTCCGCAACGGGCTCTCCCCCGACCACGACGCGGTGCAGCGGCCGTCGGACCGGGCGGAGGACCTGGACACCCTCCCGGGAGCCGGGCGATGAGCACCGTGGAGCAGCCCCCGTCGCGACAGGACCTGCCGTGAGGATCCAGACCGTCAGCGTGTTCGTCGACGACCAGCAGCGCGCGCTCGACTTCTACACCGGCGTGCTCGGCTTCGTCGTCGCGGCGGACGTGCCGCTCGGCGAGCACCGCTGGCTCACCGTCGCCTCGCCCGAGCAGCCGGACGGGACGCAGCTGTCGCTGGAGCCGAAGGCGCATCCGGCGGTCCCGCCGTTCACCTCCGCGCTCGTGCGCGACGGCATCCCGTTCCTGCAGCTGGAGGTGGACGACGTGCAGGCCGAGTACGACCGCCTCCGGGCGGCGGGCGTGACCTTCGTGCAGCCCCCGACCGCGATGGGCCCCGTGACCACCGCGGTGCTCGACGACACGTGCGGCAACCTGCTGCAGCTCGCCCGCCTGACGGACTCCTGAAGCGTCGGGTCCGGCATCCGTCCGGAGGGTCCGGCGCGTGGCGCCGTCGGCGTGTCGGGCGCCCGTGCGACCATTCGGCACCCGTCCAGGACGAGCCGTGCGGCCGGGCGCGAAGGAGCATCGGATGGCGACCGTGAGCGTGGCGATCCCGTACGCCTCGAAGTGGTACTTCGAGGCGGCGTTGCGCGGGATGCGGGCCGCTGCCGCCGAGGACGGGCACGAGCTGGACGTCTGGGTCGAGGCGCCCGGCCCCGCGGCGCGCGCCGCCGTCGCGACGCTGATCGAGCAGCACCTCGCCGATTCCGCCTGCATCGGTGCGATCGCCGTGCACTTCCGGCTCCACGGCGACCAGGTGGGCCGGGTGCTCCGGTCGGGCAAGCCGGTCGTGCTGGTCGGCGGGCGCCCGGACGAGCTGCCGGTGGTCCGCCTGGACGACGTCGAGGTCGCCCGGCGCGCGGTGCAGCACCTGATCGACCTGGGCCACCGCGACATCGCGCACCTCGCCGGGGCCGTCACGGACCCCGACGACATCACGATCCGTGCCGATCGCGTCCGCGGCTACAGCGAGGCCATGCGCGACGCCGGCCTCGAGATGCAGGCCTCGGTCCGCGCGAGCGCGTTCGACGTCGGGGAGGCGACCAGCGCGGCCCTGCGCCTCCTCTCCGCCGACGAGCGTCCGACGGCCGTGTTCGCCGCGGTCGACGAGATGGCGCTCGGGGTCCTCGACGCGGCACGGACCCTCGGGCTCGCCGTGCCCCGCGACCTCAGCGTGATCGGCATCGACGACCACGACGACTCGGCGGCAGCCGGGCTGACGACGATGCGGCAGTCGCCGGAGGCCGTCGGCCGCGCCGCCGTCGCCCGCCTGCTGGGCCGCACGGACGTCGACGACCAGGTGATGGACGTCGAGCTGGTCGTGCGCACCAGCACGGCGCCGCCTCCCGGCCCCGTGGCGGCACGGCCCCAGCGCGGGCTGAAGCGCGGCCTGCTCGACCGCCTGGTGCGGCGGCGTTGAACCGCGTCGACCGGGCCGGCCGGAGCCGCGGTGGTCAGCGCCCGGCGCTGAAGAGCGCGCCGACCTGCGCCGCGGTCGCCGCGGTCCCGCTCCACAGCTCGGTGCGCCCGATCGAGCCGCGGTAGGAGCCGACGCCGTCGGCGCCGAGCCGGAGGAAGGCGGGGTAGGCCGACAGCGAGAGGCTCGTGCTCGAGTAGGCGGCCTGGGCACCGTCGACGTAGATCCGCCACGGGGAGAGCGACCCGGTCATGACGACGACCGCGTGGTGCCACCCGCCGTCCTGCGCGACGGGACCCGTGCTGATCGAGGCAGTGGCGCCGGCCACCACCCCGACGCGGTACGTGAGGGAGCCGTCCGCATTGAGGATCAGCTGCCGGTCCGCCGTGGTGCTGTCGGCCAGCCCGTCCGGGCTCGACCCGAAGCCGGCGATCAGCCCGCTGCCCGGGATGCTCCCGTTCGTCAGGCCCGCCTTGAACCAGACGGACAGCGTGAAGGTCGAGGGTGTCGTGACGGATGCCGTTCCGACCACCGCCCCGCGCCCCGAGGAACCGAGCTGCACGGACGGCCCGCCGTTCTTCAGGCACGATCCGCTCGACCGGCTGTAGGAGCCGCTCAGCGTCGCCGTGCTGGTGCCCGGGACCCCGAGGTCGGCGGAGGAGGCGCCGGACGGCTCCGCGAACGCCCAGGCGGTGGTGGGCGCGGGCAGACCGGAGACCGCGGGCAGCGCGGCCAGGCAGTCGAACGCGCCCGTGGAGAAGACGACCGGCGGCGAGGCCGACTTCGACGAGAACGCCGCCCAGCCCGGCTGCGGCGGGGTCGCCGAGATCGAGGCGGCCGCGAGCAGCGCGACGGCCGCCACGCCCGCCGCAGCCCGCGGCGGTCTCCGGGAGCGCGGGCGTCCGCCCTCCGGCAGCAGCCGGCACGTGCCCGCACCGAGGAGGAGCAGGCTGGCCGTGGCGGAGGCGAGCGCGACGGCGACCCAGTCCCCCTCCCGCAGCCATACCAGCGGCAGCCCGATCAGCGGCACCCGCAGGAAGGCGACGCCGCGCAGGGTGTCCGGCGGCACCGGTGAGGAGTCGGGCGCGGCGTTCGCGTCGCCGCGCAGCTGCAGCATGCCGTCGCTGATGCCGATCAGCCGGTGCAGCCGCAGCCGCCCGGGGTGGTCGGGGTCGTCGACGAGCAGGACGTTGCCGAGGCCCACCTCGCCCGGGGCCGGCATGCGCGTGACGACGACGTCGCCGACCTGCACGGCCGGGGCCATCGACCCGGACATGACGACCGTGCTGCGCAGCCCGAACGCCGGCGGGACCAGTGCCCACAGGAGCATCACGACGAGCACCGACAGCGCGGCGCGCGACGCCGTGCTCAGCGCGAGCACCGCCCACGCCGCTGCCGGGCTGAGGGCGCGGCCCGACGGCGCCGCGCCCTCCTGCGTCAGGTGTTCTGCGCTTCCCACGTGAAGACGACGCCCGCCTGGAGGCCCTGCGCCGTGTTCGGCGCACCCAGGGGCAGCGAGTAGTCGATCTTGTAGGTCGCCGTCTCCGTGCCGGTCGGCGACCAGGGCAGCACGCCGCTGGCGTACCCCGTCAGTCCGGCGAAGGCGGTGAGCAGGCCCGTGTAGTTCGTCGCGGGGCCGGCCGCGACGAAGCCGGTGCAGTCTCCCACCGCCGCACCGCCCGTGCCTCTGGTGATGGTGAGGGAGAGCGCGTTCGAGAGCGCGTTCGACGCGGTCGCCGAGGTGGCGTAGAGCCGGACCTCGGAGGGCAGCGTCCCCGTCGAGGTCACCTTGATGCACCGGCTGTCACTGAAGCCCGGTTTGATGCCGGCGACCGTGAAGGCCGCCGTCCCGGTGCCGGCGTCGTTGCTGAGTGCGACGGTGCCGGTGCTCCACGAGGAGCCGGGGCTGCTGGTGCTGGCCGTGAACGCCGAGTAGGACGACGCGACCACGCCGATGCCGGTGGCGATCACCGCGACCGGCACGACGAGGACGCCGACCAGCTTCGCCATCGCAGCGGTCGGCGTCAGTCCGGCGGTGGTCGGGCTGAGCCGGACGGGTCCGATGCGCATGGTCTCCCCCTCGGTCGCGATCGAGGGCATCACCTGAACACTCCGATCGCGCGCCGCCCGGTTCGACGCTCCCGGGTGCACGGATCCGCACGGCTGCGGGCCACCCCAGACCAGGGGGCGTCGCCACTCGGCTGCGACTCGTCCGGGTGGAAATGGTCTGGGCCGGTAACGTCGGGAGGCGGGCGCGGACGGTCTCAGGCGCGGGGAGGAGGCTGCAGCCCGTGTGGACCGACGACCTCGAGCAGCGGGCGGCCGAGGTGCTGCCGGAGCACGTGTACGACTACTTCCGGGCCACGGCGGGCGACCTCGACGTGCTGCGTCGGCAGGTCGACGCCTGGGAGGCGATCGAGCACCTCCCCCGCGTGCTGCGGCAGGCCTCCTCGCCCCACGTCGGCACCGCCGTGCTCGGCACGGCGCTGCGGACGCCGGTGATGGTCGCGCCGATGGCGCAGCAGGTCGCCGCCGACCCCGCGGGTGAGGTCGCCACCGCCCGCGCCGCCGCAGCGGCGGGCACGCTCCTCGGCGTCTCCACGAACACCGCCGTCCGCTTCGAGGACATCGCCGCCGTCGGCGCGCCGTGGTGGTTCCAGCTGTACGTCATGGAGGACCGCGCCCTGACCGAGGCCCTCCTCGAGCGCGCGGTCGCGGCGGGGGCCCGGGCGATCGTGCTGACCGTCGACATCACCGGGCTCGAGCACCCTCGCGCCGGCGCCACGGTCTCGGTCGAACCGACGGAGTGGGGCGCCGCGCCCGAGGGACGACGCCTCGCGAACCTCACGACGGAGGAGCGCGAGCGCGCCCGCGGCGACGGCGGCCGCATCGCCCGGGACCTCGGGTTCGAGACGATCGGCCTCCTGCGCGAGCGCACGGGGCTCCCGGTCGTGGTGAAGGGCGTCCTCCGCGCGGACGACGCCCGACGCGCGGTCGATGCGGGCGCCGCCGGGGTCGTCGTCTCCACCCACGGCGGCCGTGCCCTGGCCGGCGCCGTCCCCGCCGCCCGGGCCCTCGACGCGGTCGCGACGGCCGTCGACGGGAACGCGGAGGTGTACGCGGACTCCGGGCTGCGCACCGGCGCCCACGTCGCCTCGGCGCTCGCGCTCGGCGCGCAGGCCGTGTTCGTCGGCCGGCCGGTGCTCTGGGGGCTCGCCACCGGTGGAGCGGACGGGGTGCAGCAGGTCCTCGAGCGGGTCACGAGCGAGTTGCGCCGCACGATGAACCTGCTCGGCGCGCCGACCGTCGCCGACCTCACCCGCGACCTCGTCGCGCGCGCCTGATCCGCGGGCGCCGCGCTCGTCGGCTCCGGGACGGTGCATCCGTAGGCTGGCGCGCGCGGGAGGACGAGGGCATGAGCACCGACCGAGGATCCGAGGGCTGGCATCGGCGCTTCCAGCAGCTGCCGCCCGGGGAGCGGCCCCCGGCGATCCTGTCGGCGCTCGGTGCCGCGTCCGACGCCGAGCTCGTGTGGCGCAACGAGCTCGGGGGCCAGACCTGGCGGCTGGGCGACCGGTACCTCAAGTGGAGCCCGGACGCGGCCGGGATCGATCTCTGCCGCGAGGTCGACCGCCTGCGCTGGCTGCACGGCCGGCACCCGGCCCCGACGCTCCTCGACGAGGGGCACGACGGCGGCGGCCGCTGGTTCGTCACGGCGGCGCTGCCCGGCACCTCGGCGGTCAGCGGGCGCTGGAGGGACGAGCCCGAGACCGCGGTGCGCGCCATCGCCGAAGGGCTGCGGCGGCTCCACGCGCTCGACCCGTCGGACCTCCCCGAGGACTGGACGTCGTGGGCGAGTCGACGCCCGCGGGGGCTCGAGCCGTCGCCGGAGCCAGGCATGCGCGTCGTCGTGCACGGCGACGCCTGCGCCCCGAACACCCTGCTCGCTCCGGGTGGCGCCTTCGCCGCGATCGTGGACGTCGGCGACCTCGTGCTCGGGGACCCCTGGGCCGATCTCGCGGTCGCGTCGATGTCGCTCGGCTGGAACTACGGCCCCGGCTGGGAACCCCTGTTCTTCGACGCCTACGGCGTCGTGCCGGATCCCGCACGGCTGGCCTGGTTCCGGCGGCTCTGGGACGCCGAGTCCTGATCGCATCGAACCCGTCCGCCGACGTGCCCGCTCCGCGGACCCGCGGCGAGCGACGAGGGAAGGAACGCATGACCGATCTCTTCGACCTCTCGGGCCGGACGGCCCTCGTCACCGGGTCGAGCCGCGGCATCGGGCTCGCGCTGGCGGAGGGGCTCGCCGCTGCCGGCGCGCACGTGGTCCTGCACGGGCGCGACCTCGACCGCCTGCGACGGGAGGCGGACTCGCTGCAGGCCACGGGCGCCGCGGTCTCCGACGTCGCGTTCGACCTCACCGACGAGTCGGCGGTCCGCGACGGCATCGCCGAGCTGGTCGGCCGGGTCGGCGCGGTCGACGTGCTGGTGAACAACGCCGGCATGCAGCTCCGCGGACCCTTCACCGAGTTCACGGGCGCGGACTGGGACCGGGTCATCGCGACCAACCTGACGAGCGCGTTCCTCGTGTCGCGCGAGGTCGCCCGCGGCATGCAGCAGCGGCGTCGCGGCAAGATCGTCAACATCGGCTCGGTGCAGTCGATGCTCGGTCGCCCGGGCATCACCCCCTATGCCGCGTCGAAGGGCGGCATCGTCATGCTGACCCGCGGGATGTGCGCGGACCTCGGGCCGTCGGGCATCCAGGTCAACGCGATCGCGCCCGGCTACTTCGCCACCGAGCTGACCTCGGCGCTCGTCGACGATCCCGAGTTCAGCGCCTGGGTCGAGCGGCGCACGCCCGCCGGCCGCTGGGGTCGGGTGGAGGACCTCGTGGGCGCCGCGGTCTTCCTCGCGAGCGCCGCCTCCGACTTCGTGAACGGCCAGGTCCTCGCCGTCGACGGGGGCATGACCGCCGTCGTCTGAGCCGCCGGCGCCTCGAGGACCTCATCCCCGCGACGGACGCGGCCCGCAGGCGGTCCGGCCCCCGGGCGGAGGCGGATCCCCCGCGCAGCCGATCCGCCTCGACGGTCGCCTCCGATGGGATCGGAGCATGACGAAGCACCGCCTCCAGGGCCTGATCCTGCTCCCGATCGCCGCCGGCCTCCTGCTCTCCACGACCGGCTGCAGCGCCGTGATCGACGCCGTGCACCGCACCCACCAGGAGACGTTCACCGACCGGGCGGCGGCCGAGCGGGGATGGGTGGGCGTGGACGCACCGACATGGCTGCCGGCCGACGCCGCGGACATCCACGACCTCGCCACCGACGACGAGTCCCAGGCGGTGATCCTCGCGCACGGCTCCTCGCCGCTGCCCTCCACGTGCCAGGAGGCCGACCGTCGCGGCATCCCGTTCGACACCGCGTCCTGGGCGCCCGTCCTCGACCGCTTCCCCGACAGGGTCGCCCGCTGCGGCGACTACGAGGTGATGCCGGTGGACGGCGGGTGGCTCGGATGGTTCTCGGCCACCGAGGCGGGGCAGCGCCCCACCGCCGCCGCCCGCTGACGGTCGGCTCGGCGCGCGGAAGCGCGGCCGGCGCGCGCCGGCGGCCCCGCGGCTCGGTACGGTCCTCGTGTGCCGGCCGTCTTCCATCGCGATCGCGCCGCCGCCCGGCCGTCGGACGCGTCGCGCACGCAGCCCGCCCCACGACCGGTCGAGGTCGAGGGCTCCGTGCTCGACGGCAGGTACCGCCTCGACGCCATGATCGGCGAGGGCGGGATGGCGACCGTCCACGCGGCGACCGACCAGCTGCTGGACCGGTCGGTCGCGATCAAGGTCTTCCGCCCCGGGCGAGCCACCCGCGGCGAGCTGCAGGTGCAGGAGGCCGAGGCGCGGGTGCTCGCCTCGATGAACCACTACGCGCTCGTCACGCTGTTCGACGCGGGGATCGAGAACGTCGACACCGGCACGCCCCAGATGTACCTCGTGATGGAGCACGTCGCCGGCGGCGACCTTCGCGCCCGCCTCCGCCACGGGCCGCTCTCCGTGGTGGAGACGGCCTGGCTCGGGTTCGACCTGTCGGAGGCCCTGGACTACGTGCACCAGGCGGGCCTCCTGCACCGCGACATCAAGCCCGCCAACGTCCTGCTGTCGACGCTGCGCAGCGCCAAGCCCATCGTCGGCAAGCTCGCGGACTTCGGCATCGCGGCCCTGGTGGGCGAGGAGGACGAGAGCGAGTGGATCCCGGGCACCGCGGCGTACGTCAGCCCGGAGCAGGTCGAGGGGCACGACGCCGATCCGCGCTCGGACGTCTACTCGCTCGGCCTCGTCCTGCTCGAGGCCGTCACCGGGCGGGTCGAGTACCCGGGCGACGATCAGCACTCCGCCCTGAGCAGGCTCGAGCGCGACCCGGTGATCCCCGCGGACCTGCCCGAGAAGGTCCAGCAGGTCCTCCGCGGCATGACGGCGTTCGAGCCGGCGGACCGGATCGGCCTCACGGAGGCCGCGCTCCAGCTGCAGCAGTACCTGGTCGACGTGCTGATCGAGGCCCGGGAAGGCGACCGCGCGCCGGGCCCGATCGTGGACGACGAGCGCGAGCGCGTCGCCGCCCTGCGCGGCTACGGCATCCTCGACACCGGGCCCGACGAGACGTTCGACGCGATCACCCGCATCGCCGGGGCGATCCTCGACACCCCCATCGCGCTCGTCACGCTGGTCGTCGAGGACCGCGTGTGGTTCAAGTCGCACCTCGGCTGGGACGAGCAGCAGGTCGATCGCGACGTGGCCTTCTGCACCACGACCACCCCGGGGACCGCTCGGCCCTGGACCATCCCGGACGCCACGCAGGACCCCCGGACCCGCGCCAACCCGCTCGTGGTCCAGGACCCCGCCGTCCGCTCCTACGCCGGCGCCCCGCTGATCGACCGCGACGGGCACGACCTCGGCGCCCTGTGCGTCTTCGACCGCCGGCCCCGGGAGTTCACCGAGCAGCAGCTCAACGCCCTCGGCGACCTGGCCGGCCTCGTGATGCACGAGATCGAGATGCGGGACGCGACGCGACGGGCGCTGTTCGACCGCCGCTGAGGCGGAACGGGGCCGGGACTCGGCGCTCCCCCGGCGGTTCGGGGGCAGAGTGGCGCGATGGACGGTTCCCCGGCGCCGCAGCTCATCGCGACCAGCTGGACCTCGGCCGGCGACGTGCGCCCCGGCCGCACCGGCGGGGTCAGCCCGGTCGACGTCGACGAGCGGATCGCGGCGGTCGCGGCGGCCGGGTACGCGGGGCTGGGATTGGGGCTGGACGACCTGCTGCACCTCGAGCGCACGATCGGGCTCGACGGGCTGCGCGACCGCATCGCGGCGGCGGGCCTCCGCCACGTCGAGGTCGAGTTCCTCGACGACTGGTGGCTCGAGGGGGCGAGGCGGGAGGCCTCCGACGCCGCGCGAGCGGGTCTGCTGCGCGCTGCGGAGGCGCTCGGGGCGCGGCACGTCAAGGTCGGCTGCGGCGCCTTCGGCGACAGCCGCGACCACGCGCGGCTCGTCGACGAGCTGCGGCTGCTGGCGGACCAGGCGGCCGACCACGGCACCCGCATCGCCCTCGAGCCCGGCGCGGGATCCGCCCTGGACCTCGCCGGGGAGGCGATCCCGCTCGTCACCGAGCTGGCGCACCCGGCGCTCGGGCTCATGCTCGACCCGTGGCACCTCGTCCGCGCCGGACTCCCCTACGCGCAGGTGCTGTCCGACCTGCCGGAGGGGCTCGTCGTCGCGGCCGAGCTCTCCGACGGCGCCGCGATCTGCGAGGGCACCCTCTTCGACGACACCTTCGACCGCCGCCTCCCGCCCGGGGAGGGCGACTTCGACGTGGCAGCCTTCGTCGCAGCCGTGCGGGGAGCGGGCTTCGACGGGCCGTGGGGCGTCGAGGTCATGTCGGAGCGCACGCGGCAGCAGGCGCCGGCCGAGGTCCTCGCGACGTGCGCGCGGACTGCGCGGGACTGCCTCACCGCTTGAACGGACCTCAGTTCGCGTGGTCCTGCCCGGTCTCGTGCACCGCGAGCCCGTTGCAGCCAGCGGTCCGCCAGTCGTAGGGGCCGCTGGTGTCCGGCCCGTACATCGCGACCTCGAAGGCGGCCTCCTGCTGCGCGGTCAGGCCGTCGTCCCGGCTCGCGGCCTCGCCGCCGCGCATCTCGGCGACCGGGTCGTAGAGGAAGCCCTGCTCGGCCATGCAGCCGATCTTGATCCAGGCCTGCTCCTCCCAGATCGCGTTCCCGCGGAGGATCGGGTCGCTCTGCACCGCGGCGTGCAGCTCCGCCCGCGTCCGCACCTGCGCACCCCGCTTCGCGATGAGCGGGGCCTCCGGGGTCGCGGAGGCGACCGGGGTCGATGTCCGGGACGGGGTCGGCGTCCGAGTCGGGGTCGGCGAGGGCGCGGAGGAGGACTGCCCGGCCGGCGCGACCGGCGACGGGGAGCCGGTGGTGCTGAGCACCGCGGCGGAGACCGCGATCACGGCGGCGAGCACGGCTCCCGTCACCACCGCCATCCGCACCCGTCCCGGGTCAACGGCGGTCGGCCGCGCTCCGGCTCGTCGCCGCCTCGGCCGGGCGGCGTCGGCCCGCTCCACGAGCAGGCTGCGGAGCGCTGCGTCGCGCTCGTCGGTGCGCCAGTCAGACGCCATGCCGCACCTCCTCGCCTCCGACGGCGGTCAGCCGCTCGAACTGCTTGACCAGCCGTCGCTTCGCCCGGTGCAGCCGCGACTTCACGGTGCCCGGGCGCACGTGCAGCGCCTCGGCGGCGTCGCGCTCCGACCACTCCTCCAGCACGCACAGCGTGAGGATCTGCTGGTCGGCCTCCGATAGGCGCCGCAGGGCCGCGACGACGTCCGACTCCTCGAGCAGCGACGTGTCGTCCACGGCGGGCTCGGGCGGCGGCAACCGGTCCAGCAGCGCCCGGTAGCGCCGGGCGCTGCGCCGCGCGTTGTTCGCGGTGTAGGTCGCCGTCACGAGCAGCCACGGCAGCACCGACCCCTGCACCAGCCGCACCGACGACCTCCTCCGCCACGCCTCGAGGAACACCACCGCGACCGCGTCCTCGACGTCCTGCGGGGTGTCCAGCAGCCGCGTCAGGTGCCGCCGCACGCGGTCGCGGTGGCGGTCGAAGACGACGCCGAACGACTCGCCGTCGCCCGACACCGCCCTCGACCACACCTCCGCGTCGTCGGGCTCCATGAACAGGAAGTGTCCGCCTCCCGCGGATCGGTTCCCACCCGCGCGCCGTGCAACCCGCAGCAACGAAGTCGACGTTGCGCAACGCCGACCGTGACACTCAGCGCTGCACAGGGCGGGTGGGTCGGCCCACCATGGGCGGGTGACCCCCATCGACCCCGAGCTGCGGCAGGCGCTCATCGACGGCTACGACGAGATCAGCGACCGCAACTCGGACGGCGTGGTCTTCGTCAACCGCGACGGCTGGTGGCAGGACCCGCTGATCATCCAACGGCTGCCCGTCGCCCTCGTGGCACCGTTCCGCGACCAGGCTCCGACCGTCGTCCTCGGGCCGCAGAGCAGCGGCTACCTGCTCGGTCCGCTGGCGGCGCGCGAGCTCGGCGTCGGGTTCGTCGCGGCGCGGAAGGAGGTCGCCCTCGCAGCGGACAGCGACGACTGGATCCGCACCACGACCGCGCCGGACTACCGCGACCGGCACCTCGAGCTCGGGTTCCGCCGGGGTGCCGTCGGCGGAGGCGACCGCGTGCTCGTGGTCGACGACTGGGCCGACACCGGCAGCCAGCTGCTGGCGCTGCACCGGCTCGTGGAGCAGGCGGAGGCCCGGGTGGTCGGCACCGTCGTGATCGCCGACGGGCTCACCGACAGCCGCGTTCGACGCGACCTGCGGCTGACCTCCCTCGTCCACGCGCGGGAGCTGTGGCACTGACCGCCACCCGTGCAGCCCGCAGCGACGAAGTCGACGTTGCGCAACGCCGACGCTGTTGCCACGGGCTGCACTGGCGGGCCCGGGGCGGTGGCGGATGATGGGCGGGTGTCGAGCGCGCAGCGGGTCGTCGCGCGGTTCGCCGAGGCGGTCGAGCGCGAGCGGCTCGGGATCCACGGCGTCCACGTCCTGCTCGGCGAGGAGGAGGCGCAGCGGCGCTGGGCGGACGACGTCCGCGAGGACGTCCACTCGGTGTCGAAGGGCGTCAGCGCACTGGCGGCGGGCATCGCGGTCGACGAGGGCCTCCTCACCTGGGACTCGACCATCGCGGAGCTCCTCCCCGACCTCGCGCTCGGCGACGGCGTGGAGGCTGTGCGTCTCGGCCACCTGCTGACGATGACCAGCGGCATCGACTTCCCGTGGTTCGCCTCCCAGCCGATGCCGGGGCCGGACCTCGCCGCCGAGATGCTGCGCCGCCCGACCGTCAGCCCGGGCCTCGCGTTCCAGTACTCGGACGCGAGCACCTACGTCGCGATGCGGATGCTCGACGCCCGGGCGGGCGACGTGCTCGAGTGGCTGCGTCCGCGCCTGTTCGATCCGCTCGGCGTCGAGGAGCCGGTCTGGCGGCGCTGCCCGCTCGGGCACGTGCTCGGCGGGAGCGGCCTCGCGCTGCGCACCGAGGAGCTCGCCCGGATCGGCCGCCTCCTGCGCGACCGGGGCGTCCGGCGCGGCAGGCGCGTCGTCCCGGCCGCCTGGGTCGACGGCATGCACGGCGCATGGATCAGCACCGGCGGATCGCCGCCGTTCGACCGCTACGGCGTCGCGACGTGGGCGGGGCCCGACGACTGCTGGCGGCTCGACGGCGCCCTCGGCCAGTACGTGGTCGTCGACGAGCGGCGCCGTGCGGTCGTCACCGTCACCGCGGACGAGGCAGAGCGCGACCACCTGCTCGCCGAGCTCGCCGTCCGGGCGCTGGTCCTCGAGGCCTGACGCCGGCGCCTCCCTGGGCAGCCCGCAGCATCGAAGTCGGCGTTGCGCAACACCGACTCTGTTGCCACGGGCTGCCCAGGTGGGGCTGCCTGCAGCGCGACCGCGGTCAGGCGGGGCGGGCGGAGGCCGCGGCGCGGGCGGCGGAGGGCAGCGCCGCTTCGATGCGCGACAGCGCCGCGTCGTCGTGCGCGGCGGTGAGGAACCACGCCTCGAAGACGCTCGGCGGCAGGCTGACGCCCTGCTCCAGCATCGCGTGGAAGAACGGAGGGAACCGCCACGCCTCCTGGTCGCGGACCTCGTCGTAGTCGCTCGGCACGCGGTCGGTGCCGAGCACGAGCGAGAAGAGGCTGCCGGCCCGCGGGATCGCGTGCGGGACGCCCGCGTCGGTCAGCGCGGCGTCCAGGGCGGTGACCACGCGCTCCGCGGCGGCGTCCACCCGCGCGTAGACGTCGGCGTCCGCCAGCCGCAGCGTCGCGATGCCGGCGGCGACCGCGACCGGGTTCCCCGACAGGGTGCCTGCCTGGTAGACGGGCCCGAGCGGTGCGAGCAGGTCCATCACGTCGGCGCGGCCGCCGAGCGCCGCGAGCGGCATCCCGCCGCCGATGACCTTGCCGTAGGTGATCAGGTCGACGTCGAGGGGGCCCGCGGGGTCGTGGCCCCACCAGCCGCCGGGGTGCACCCGGAAGCCGGTCAGCACCTCGTCGCTGATCACGAGCGCGCCGTGCTCGTGCGCGATGCGCACGAGCGCCCGGTCGAACCCGTCGTGCGGTACGACGACGCCCATGTTCGCCGCGGCCGCCTCGGTGATGACGCCCGCGATCCGGTCGCCGTGCTCGTCGAACGCCGCCTGCAGCGCCGCCTCGTCGTTGTAGGGCAGCACGAGGGTCTGCGCGGCGACCGGCTCGGGGACGCCGGCGGAGGCGGGCAGCCCCTGCGTCGCGACGCCGGAGCCGGCCTCGGCGAGCAGCCCGTCGGAGTGCCCGTGGTAGTGCCCGGCGAACTTCACGATCAGCGGCCGCCCGGTCGCGCCCCGCACGAGGCGGATCGCGGTCATGGTCGCCTCGGTGCCGGTGCTCACGAGCCGCAGCCGCTCGATCGGGGTCGTGCTGTCGCGGCGGACGCGGTCGTGCACCAGCTCGGCCAGCTCGACCTCGCCCTCCGTCGGTGCGCCGAAGGAGAGCCCGCGGGTCGCGGCGGTGCGCACGGCGTCGATCACGGCCGGGTGCGCGTGCCCGAGGAGCGCGGGGCCCCAGCTGGCGACGAGGTCGACGTACTCCCGGCCCTCCGCGTCGAAGACCAGCGCGCCGGACGCCCGCGACAGGAAGCGCGGCGCCCCGCCGACCGAGCGGTACGCCCGCACGGGGGAGTTGACCCCGCCGGGGATGCGCCGCTGCGCGCGCTCGAACAGCGCCGCGTTCGCGTCGAACGGTTCCTGCGGCGGCACGGCCGGCCCGGGGCCGGCGTCCGCGAGGTGCGCCTGGGGGCGGTGTCCTGAGCCTGTCGAAGGGTCGCGGGTCTCGCTCATGCGCGCAGCCACCCGGCGATCTCTGCGGCCCAGTAGGTCAGCACCGCGTCCGCACCCGCGCGGCGGATGCCGAGCACCGACTCCATGATCGCCCGGTCCCGGTCGATCCAGCCGTTCGCGGCGGCGGCCTCGACCATCGCGTACTCCCCCGACACCTGGTAGGCCCACACCGGCACCGGCGAGGTCGCCGCGACGTCCGCGAGCACGTCCAGGTACGGGCCGGCGGGCTTCACCATGACCACGTCGGCGCCCTGCTCGACGTCGAGCACCGCCTCGCGCCGGCCCTCGCGGCGGTTCGCCGGGTCCACCTGGTAGGTCCGCCGGTCGCCGGTCAGGGTCGACTCGACCGCGTCGCGGAAGGGTCCGTAGAAGGCCGAGGCGTACTTCGCGGAGTAGGCGAGCAGCAGCACGTCGGAGTGGCCCGCCGTGTCCAGCACCTCGCGCACGGCCGCGACCTGGCCGTCCATCATCCCGCTGAGGCCGAGCATCGCGGAGCCCGCCTCCGCCTGGGCCAGCGCCATCTCGCCGTAGCGCAGCAGCGTGCGGTCGTTGTCGACCGAGCCGTCGGCCGCGAGCACGCCGCAGTGCCCGTGATCGGTGAACTCGTCGAGGCAGAGGTCCGTCTGCACCACGACCGCGTCGCCGACCTCCTCGGCGACCGCACGCGTGGCGACGTTCAGGATCCCGTGGGGGTCCGTCGCGCCCGAGCCGGTGGCGTCCTTCGCCTCCGGCACGCCGTAGAGCATCACGCCGCCGACGCCCAGCCCGGCCGCCTCCGCGACCGTCCGCCGCAGCGTGTCGACGGTGTGGTGCACGACACCCGGCATGGAGGCGATGGGGCGCGGCTCGTCGAGCCCTTCGCGCACGAACAGCGGCAGCACCAGCTGCGCCGGGTCGAGGTGCGTCTCGGCGAAGAGGCGGCGGACGGCCGGGGTGCGGCGCGCCCTCCGGGGACGGACGGTCAGGTTCACGAGGTTCAGGCCCCCTGCTCGATGCGGTGCCGGGCCAGCTCCTCCAGCGTGCCGATCAGGCTGTCGCTGGTGCGGCTGCGGGCGACGAGGTCGACGCGGAGACCCGCGTCCTCGGCGTCCATCGCCGTGCGCGGGCCGATGCAGGCGATGACGGTGCGGGACGGCACGAGGCCGATCTGCACGGAGATCTGGTGCGCCACGCTGCCAGAGGTGACGAGGATCGCGTCGAACGAGCCGGCGGCGACGCCCTCCACGATGTCCTGCGCGATCGGCACCCCGACCGTCCGGTAGGCGATCACGGCGTCCACGTCGTGCCCGGCGGACCGCAGGCCGTCCGTCAGCACGGGCTTCGCGATGTCGCTGCGCAGCGCCAGGATGTGCAGCCCGCGCGCCTCGCCCGCGGCGTCGCCCCACTCGGCGAGCAGCCCGGCCGCGGAGTTGTCGTGCCGCGGCACGAAGTCGACCCGGTAGCCGGCGGCGCTGAGCGAGGCGGCGGTCGTCTCGCCGACCGCGGCCACCTTCGTGCGCTCGGGGATCACCGCGCGGTGCGCCGACAGCACGTCGACGGTCGTCGCGCTCGTGACGCTGAGCCAGTCGTAGGAGCCCTCGCCGAGCCGCCTGAGCGCCGCGTCCAGCGCCGGCTCGTCCTGGGTGCCGGCGAAGTTGATGCTCGGGGCGACGACGGGGACGGCGCCGCGCGCCCGGAGGTCGGCCGCGACGCCGTGACCCCACGGCCCGCCTCGGGGCACCAGCACGCGCCAGCCGCGCAGCGGCTTCTCCGGCGTCGGGGCGATCACGAGGCGGCCCCGAGCGGTGCCAGCGCCGCGGCGCCCGCCTCCAGCAGGTCCGCCGCGACGTCGCGGGCGGCCTGCGCCAGCCGCGTCCCGCGATCCTCGGTCACATCGACCTCCAGCCGCCGCTCGATCCGCTCACCGCCGTCCGGCCGGTGCACGACCGCCCAGAGCGCGGCCCGCTCGTCGCCGACGTGGCTGGCGACCCCGATGGGCGCGGCGCAGCCGGCCTCGAGCAGGGCCAGCACCTGCCGCTCGGCCGCCGCGCCGTCGCCGGCGACCGGGTCGGGCAGCGCCGCGACGAAGGCGCCGATCGCGGTCGCGGGGTCGGCGTCCGCCTCGCGCACCTCGATGGCGAGCGCGCCCTGGCCCGCCGCGGTCGGCCAGGCGTCGAGCGGCAGCACCTCGGTGATCGCGTCGGTGCGGCCGAGGCGGGCGAGGCCGGCCCACGACAGCACGACCGCGTCCAGGTCGCCGTCCGCGACGCGGCGCAGGCGGGTGTCGACGTTGCCGCGGAGGTCCTGCACGTCGAGGTCGCCGCGACGCTCGATCAGCTGCGCGCGCCGCCTGGGCGATCCGGTCCCGACCCGGGCGCCGGCGGGCAGTGCGTCGAGGGTCAGGCCGTCGCGGGCGCAGAGCACGTCCCGGGCGTCCTCCCGCTCCGGCACCGCGGCCACGACCAGCCCGGGAGCGGGCGCCACCGGCAGGTCCTTCAGCGAGTGGACGACCAGGTCGACCTCGCCGGCCGCGAGCGCGTCGCGGAGCGCGCCGGCGAAGACGCCGGTCCCGCCGATCTGCGCGAGCGAGGCGCGCGAGACGTCCCCCTCCGTGCGGACGGTCACGAGCTCGCAGTCCGTGCCCGCGGCGCGGATCGCGTCGCGGACGCGCCCGGCCTGGGCCAGCGCGAGGGCGCTGCCCCGGGTGCCGAGTCGCAGCGCCGTCACGGGCGCAGGCCTGCCACGGTCGGCCGGAAGCCGAGGCGCGCGTTCTCGCAGCAGCCGGGGCGGCAGACGTCGTACCAGGGGCCGAGGCCGGTCTCCGCCGGCCGCTCCGCGGCGGGCACGCCCTGCACGCGCTCGAGCACGAGGTCGACGAGGCCGCTGACGTACTGCGGGTCGACGCCGGGGGTCGGCGTGCGCACGGCGACGATCCCGATCTCGTCCGCCGTCTCCATCGCCTCGGTGTCGAGGTCCCACTTGACCTCCATGTGGTCCGACACGAAGCCGAGCGGCACGAGCAGGACGCCGCAGACGCCCTGCTCCGGCAGCTCGCGGAGGGCGTCGTTCACATCCGGCTCGAGCCACGGCTGGCTGGGCGGGCCGCTGCGCGACTGGTAGACGAGCGCCCAGGGCACGTCGCGTCCGGCGCGGGCCATCACGACCTCCGCCACCGCCTCGTGCTGCGCCGCGTACGCGCCGCCCTCGCCGAAGCCGCGGGCCGCCGGGCCGCTCTTCTCCGCGTCCCCGGTCGGGATGGAGTGCGTGCAGAACAGCACCTTCGCTTGACGTTCGAGGTCGATGCCGGGGATCCGCCGCTCGAGCTCGGCGAGCCCCTCGGCGACCCCGTCGGTGAACGGGGCGACGAAGCCGGGGTGGTCGAAGTACTGGCGCACCTTGTCGATCACGAGCGTGTCCGCGAGGCCGGTCTCGGCGAGCTCGCGAGCGAAGTCCTCGCGGTACTGGCGGCAGGACGAGTACGAGCTGTAGGCGCTGGTGGCGATCGCGATCAGCTGACGGCGCCCGTCGTCGGCGGCCTCGCGCAGCGCGTCGGCGAGGAACGGGCCCCAGTTGCGGTTGCCCCAGTAGACCGGCAGGTCCACCCCGCGCGCGGCCAGCTCGGTCTCGAGCGCGGCCTTCAGCATGCGGTTCTGCCCATTGATCGGGCTGATGCCGCCGAAGTGCCGGTAGTGGTGCGCGACCTCCTCGAGCCGCTCGTCCGGGATGCCCCGGCCGCGCGTGACGTTGCGGAGGAACGGGATGACGTCGTCCTGCCCCTCGGGGCCGCCGAAGCTCGCGAGCAGGATCGCGTCGTACGCGACCGGGGTCTCGACGTGCTCGGGGCCGATGGAGGCGGGCGCGCTCGCGTTCGCGACGGCGGGCGCGTCGGTCACGGCGTCGCTCACGACAGCACCTCCGGCAGCTCGTCGAGCCCGATGCGCCGACCCGTGAAGAACGGCGTCTCCTCGTTCACGTGCAGCCGGGCCTCCGTCGCGCGCAGCGCGCGCATCATGTCGACGATGTCCGTCAACGAGTCGGACTCGAGCGGCAGCAGCCACTCGTAGTCGTTCAGGCCGAACGCCGCGACGGTGTTCGCCACGACCGAGCGGTAGGCGGCGCCCTTGCGCCCGTGCTCCGCGAGCATCCGCTTGCGGTCGTCCTCGGGCAGCACGTACCAGTCGTACGAGCGCACGAACGGGTAGACCGAGAGCCAGGCCCGCGGCTCCTCCCCGCGCAGGAACCCGGGGACGTGGCTGCGGTTGAACTCGGCGTCGCGGTGCACACCGAGGGCGCTCCACGTCGGGGCGAGGGGGGCGATGATCGCGGTGCGGCGGATGCGCCGGAGGCCCGCCTGCAGCCTCACCGGGTCGTCCCCGTGCAGCCAGAACATCACGTCCGCGTCGGCGCGGAGGCCGCTCACGTCGTAGACCCCGCGGACGGTCACTTCGTCCTCGGCCAGCTCGTCGATCGCGAGCCGCAGGTGCTCGGCCTCGTCCGCTCCGGGCACCTGCCCCGCGGTCTGCCGACGGAACACGCTCCACAGCGCCCAGCCGCCATCGGTCATGACGTCGATCCCTCTCTCTGCTCGCGGGCTCTCACCGGCACGCGACGTCGAGGCCGCGCGGGGAGCCGCGGAGGATGCCGCGGCTGCGATCGCCACGGTGCGAGCGCCCTCCAGTGTGCCGCACGCGAAAGGGGCGCCCGTGCGATGCACGGACGCCCCCGGTCCACGTTCAGCGGCGCGCGGCCCGCACGATCAGCGCCGTGACGGTCGCCATCAACGCCGCCGCACCCGCGAGGACGCCGTAGACGACCTCCGGGCGCTCCTGGCGGAGCACGTCGAGCCGGTCGCGCGTCTCCTCGAGCAGCTCGCGCATGCGCTTCGGCACGTCGAGGCGGTCCTCGATCGCGTCGAGGGTCTCGGCCAGGCGCTGCCGGGTCGCCTCGATGTCGTTGCGGATCTCGGACAGCTGCCGGTCCTTGTCATCGGTCATACTGCCCGACCCCCTTGAATGCCTTGACGTCGTCCTTCACGCTGTCGACCGCCTCCTTGGGCACCGGCGGGACGCCCTTCTTCACGCGCGACAGCCCGATCAGCGCCAGGACCACCGCGACGATCAGCAGGAAGACCCCGACGATCAGCGCGGACAGCCACACGGGCAGCGCGACCGCGATGCCCGCGATCGCCGCCGCGAGCAGGACGAATCCTGCGAAGTAGAGGAAGACCGCGGCGCCCGCGAAGAGCCCGATGCCGATGCCCGCGCTCTTCAGCCGGGTGATCGCCTCGCGCTTCAGCTGCTCGATCTCGTCGCGGATCAGCGTGGAGATGAGCCCCGGCAGGTCGCCGATCAGCTGGAAGAGCGACTTGCGCCCCTCCCGCTCCTTGCCGTTCAGGATGCCGCTCATGTCAGATCGACGGCGTCGGCTCGTCCTCGGCCGGCGACTTCTTCACCTTCGACGCGACCTTCTTGGCCTGGCCGACCACGGCGTCCTCGACCTTCGGCGCCTGCTCCTTCACGAACCCCTGCACCGAGTCGACGGCCGTGCCGACGCCCTTCTGCACGTTGCGGTCGTTCCAGATGCGGTCCGCCGCCGACTTGATCTGCTCGTAGCGGCGCCGGCCCGCACGCGCGCCGAGGACGTACCCGACCGCTGCGCCGGCGACGAACATGATTCGACCCTGCATGACTTCCCTCGTTCCTGGCGTGGAGTGCCAACCGTAGCGAGGTGCCCCTGAACGGTCAGCCCGTTCACGACGGATGCTCAGACGGACCCGTCCGGACGGCGGCTGCGTCGCGTCATCCGCGGGCGGCGGCGCGCTCGCCGGACGCCACGACGGAGGCGAGGCCGGTGCCCGCGGTCCAGGCGCCGGCGACCGTCAGCCCGTCCGGCAGCGCGGCCCGGTCGAGCGCGCGGCGGATCGCGATCGTCTCCGCCGCGAGCGCCGGTGCGGGGTCTCGCCAGACGACGTCGGCCCGTGCGCGGATCCCGCCGACCGGCACGCCGAGCAGCTTCGCGAGGTCCCGGCGGACGACGGCGTCGTCGGGGGCGGAGGGGCCGCGGTACGCCACCCGGAGCACGTGCCGGTGCGGGGGCAGCCGGCCGGCGAGCCAGGCCCACTTCGCGGTGGCGTGCGTCACCGCGACCGCCTGCACGTCGGTCCGCTCCGGTGCTACGAGCACCCCCGTGCCGCGGGGGGCCGCGTCGAGCCGGCCGTCGTCCGCGACGAGCAGCACCGCGGTGCTCACGGCCGGCTCCGGGCGGGGCATCGCGCTGACGCCGTGCGCCGCGTCGGCCAGCAGGTCGAGCGCCGCGCCGCCGTCGGCCGCGAGCACCACGCGGTGGGCCCACAGGTCCTCCTGCGCGGTCACCACCTGGAAGCCGGGCCCGTGGGGCGCCGGATGGATCCCGAGCACCGGGGTGCCGAGGCGCACGTCCGCGGCGGCGAGGGAGGCGGCGAGCGCCTCCACCAGCCGGTGGACCCCGCCGACGAGGCCCTGCGCCGCCGCCCCCGGGGGCGCGGCGGCCCGCAGCCGCAGCACGGCGGCGCTCAGCGCGCCGGTGTTCGTGATCGCCGCGTTCAGGCCGGGGGCGATGGCGTCGACCGGGGCGTCGTCCGGGTGCACGCCGTAGACCCCCTGGACGACCGGCGTCACGAGGCGGTCGAGCACGCGGCGGCCCATCCGCCGACGCACGAGCGGCCCGAGGTGCTCGTAGCGCCCGACCTTCAGCAGGGGCACCACCCGGTCGGCGTAGGCGCGCAACGAGCCTCCCGTGCCCACGACCCGGGCGACGTCGGTGGCGAGGGGGGACGACGGGATGCCGAGCAGCCCGCCGGCCGGCAGCGGCACCTCCCGGTCGGCGAGCGCCACCCAGGCGGAGCCGGTCGGGTCCACGACGTCGGCGCCGAGCCCCAGGTCGTCGACGAGGGCGCGCACCGCGCCGCCGCGGACGGCGAAGCTCTCCGCGCCCGAGTCGAGGCGGACGCCGCCCAGCTCGACGGAGTGCACCCGGCCGCCGAGCCGGTCCGACGCCTCGAGCAGCACGACCCGCTCGCCCTGCTGCAGCAGGCGGCGTGCGGCGACCAGGCCGGCGACGCCGCCGCCGACGACCACGGCGGTCACGGCAGGTCGTGGGCCCACTCGACGATGCGGGTGAGCACGCCGGGGTCCGTCTCCGGCGGCACGCCGTGGCCCAGGTTCAGGACGTGCGCGGGCGCCGCCCGGCCCGCGTCGACGACGGCCTCGAGGTGCGCGCGCAGCACCGGCCACGGCGCAGCGAGCAGCGCGGGGTCGATGTTGCCCTGCACGGGTACGCCGCCCCCGAGCAGCGCGGAGGCCTCGTCGAGGGGCAGCCGGTGGTCGACGCCGACGACGTCGGCGCCGGCGTCGCGCATCGCGGGCAGCAGCAGCGCCGTCCCGACGCCGAAGTGCACCTTGGGCACCCCCTGCACGGCCGCGAGCACGGCGGAGGACGCGGGCAGGACCGCCGCGCGGTAGTCCGCCTCCGGCAGGGAGCCGGCCCAGGAGTCGAACAGCTGCACCGCACGCGCACCGCCGCGCACCTGCGCCGCGAGGAAGGCGCCGGAGATCCGGGCGAGGTACCCCGTCAGCGCCCGCCAGGCGTCGGGGTCGGCGTGCAGCATCGTGCGGGCCCGCAGTTGGTCCTTCGACGGGCCGCCCTCGACGACGTAGCTGGCGAGGGTGAAGGGGGCGCCGGCGAACCCGATCAGGGGCACGTCGCCCAGCTGCGCCACCGTGGCGGCGACCGCCGCCTCGATCGGGGCGAGCGCGTCGTCCGTCAGCTCGTGCGCGACGAGGTCGGCGAGGTCGGCGGCGTCGCGCACCGGGCGCGCGAAGACCGGCCCGCGCCCCGGCACGATCTCCACGTCGACCCCGGCGAGCCTCAGCGGGACCACGATGTCGCTGAAGAAGATCGCCGCGTCCACCCCGTGGCGGCGCACCGGCTGCAGCGTGATCTCCGCGGCCAGATCGGGCGTCAGGCAGGCGTCGAGCATCGCCGTGCCCGCGCGGCTCGCCCGGTACTCCGGCAGCGAGCGGCCCGCCTGCCGCATGAACCAGACCGGCTGCGTCGCGGGGCGCACCCCGGCGTAGGCGTCGAGCAGCGGAGTCGAGGGCACGGGCCCCGATCCTGCCATCCCGCCGCCCGGCGACCCGCGCCCGTGCGCGGACCCGCACCCGCCGCCCGGCGGTGCACGCCCTGCTCCGGACGCGCGCCGAGCGGTCGACCGGATGGGAATCCTCATAGCCGGGGTGAGGCCGCCCTCAGCCGGGCGACCCCCAGGGGGCGCGTAACATCTCCTGCCGTGCTGACCGCCCTGACCGCCGACTACCGCGCGGCCGGGTTCGAGGTGCTGGAGCGGCTCGCCACCGTCACGCCGGAGGGGTTCGCGCGCTTCACCGCGCAGCAGCCGGGCGTCCGCGGCGGGGTGCTGCTCGCGACCTGCAACCGCTTCGAGGCCTACCTGGACGTCGACGACGACTCCGGCGCGGCCGCGGCGCTGCAGGGCTTCGCGGAGGCGCAGTCGGGCCAGGCGCTCGACGGCGTGCTCACCGCGCGCGCCGGCACCGAGGTCGCCGGCCACCTGTTCGCGGTCTCGAGCGGGCTCGAGTCGCTGGTGGTCGGGGAGGCGGAGATCGCGGGCCAGGTGTCCCGGGCCCTCGAGGCGGCACGGGCGCAGGGCTCCACCACCCCGGACCTCGAGCGGCTGTTCCAGCGCGCGTCGCGCACCAGCAGCGCCGTGCAGGAGCGCACGCGCGTCGGGGCCGCGGGACGCAGCATCGTGCGCCTCGCGCTCGACCTGGCCGGCAGCCGGATCACCGACTGGCGCGGCGTCCGCGTGCTGCTGATCGGCACCGGCACCTACGCCGGCGCGACGCTGGCGGCGCTGCGCGACCGCGGGGTCGAGGAGATCGCCGTGTACTCGCCGAGCGACCGGGCGAAGCGCTTCGCGAGCCGCGAGGGCGTCGTCGCGGTGCCGCGCGACGAGCTGCCGCGCCGGCTCGGCGAGGCGGACCTGGTCATCGCCTGCAGCATCGCGACGACGCCGATCCTCGCCGCGCATCACCTGGTCGGCGCCCGCGCCCGCGTCGCGCACCCCGATCGCCAGCTGGTCGTGGACCTCGGGCTGCCGAGGAACATCGACCCCGACGTGGCCGAGCTGCCGGAGGTGGACCTGCTCGACCTCGAGACGATCGGACTCCACGCGCCGCTGCCCGAGCTGCAGGCCACGGACGAGGCCCGCGCCCTGATCGAGCAGGCGGTCCTCGACTACCGGGCGGACCAGCAGGCGACGGCCGTGACCCCGGCCGTCGTGGCGTACCGCTCCCACGTGTTCGAGCTGGTGGAGCAGGAGATCGACCGGCTGCGGCGCCGCGGCGAGGCGACCGAGTCGGTCGAACGCGCCATGCGGCACCTCGCCTCGGTGCTCGTGCACACGCCGTCCGCCCGGGCGCGGGAGCTCGCCACGCAGGGACGCGCGGACGAGTTCAGCGCCGCGGTGCAGGCGCTCTTCGGGCTCGAGACGGCCGCCCCGTCGGCGCTGGAGCGCGACGAGCCGCTCGCGGGCTGATCCCGGCTCGGGAGTCGCCATGGATCTCCCGGGACACCCCGCCGGTGGTCGTCCGCACCGCCGCGCTTGCCTATGGTTTCCAGGGTGAGCTACCGCGTCGTCATCCCCCGTTCCATCCCCTTCGCGGATGCGAACCGGGTGCAGCAGGCGGTGTGGAAGCGCGGCTACAGCACCCGTCTCGCCGGCCGGGACACGACGGACCCGAAGCGCCAGATCGTGGAGTTCCTCCGCCTCGTCGACGAGCTGCCCGACCCGGGCGAGGTCGGCGGCCTCGCGAACGACCTCGAGTCGGTGCTCTCCTCGAAGCGCGTCGACTCCGACTTCGCCGGCACCGGCGCCTGGCTCGAGACGGTGCAGAACCGGGCGCCGCGCCGGCGCGCGACGGCGAGCTGATCGCCCGCGACGGCCGGATCGTCGCCCTCAGCGCCAGATTGCGCCGCGCGCTCGGCGCCATCCGGCGCTGAGCGCGCATCTCGCAGCGCGGCCGGTCCGCCTGCCGCGCGGCGCGAGGGCGTCAGTGCACGTACTCGAGGATGCCGATCCCGATCGTGCGCATCGCCTGCAGCACGCTGAGGCGGCGCATGTGCACGCTGTCGTCGAACTCGACCGTCACCGTGTAGGCGACCGCCGCCCGCGGGCCGCGGAGCACGCCCGCCTCGCTGCGGACGCCCCGGGCGCTGCCGGTCTTGTTCAGCAGGCTCAGCCCGTGGTCGCTGCGGACGTGCGACAGGGGGTCGAGCGCGAACGAGGACGCGACCATCGACAGGTCGGCGTTCAGCGCCAGCCAGTCCCCGACGCGCGACGACACCGACCGGCTCACGGCCTCGCCGCGCGCGATGCGGGCGAAGAGCGTCGTCAGCTCCGCCGCCGAGCCCACGGACAGGTTCGGCGCGTCGTCCGGCCCGCGGCGGTCCCGCATCCGGTCGAGCAGCGCGGTGCGCTTCAGCCCGAGCGCCTCGCCGCGCGCCCGCACGGCCTCGAGCCCGACCGCGCGCAGCAGCACGTTGAACGCCAGGTTGTCGCCGGTGGCCGCGACGAGGGCGGCGAGGTCGGTGAGCGGCAGGCTCGGCGCGTGCAGGTACTGCCAGACGCCCGCGCCGGACACGAGGTCCTCGGGCAGGCGGTCGAGCAGGTCGAAGCGGCTGTTGCTCTGCTCGTCCAGCCGGGCCGCGACCTCGAGGAGCAGCAGCGTCTTGCCGATGCCGGCGGTCGGCAGCACCACGTGGTCGTCGACGGAGAACAGCGCCGTCCCCGACAGCAGGTCGATGACCCGGGCGGACACCTGGGCGCCGTCGAGCGCCAGGTGCGCGAGCGCGGTGAAGCCGTCGGTGAAGTCGGCACGCACCGGTTCGCCCCGGTGCCGGGCGCCCTCGTCGCCGCTCCGCTGCCGCGCCCTCCGCGAGGGCTCCGGCGGAGCGGCGGTCACCAGATCGCGACCCGCTTCGTCGGATCGAGCCACAGGTCGTCCGTCTCGGTGAGCCCGAACGCCGTCGCGAACTCGTCCAGGTTGCGGACGATCTGGTTGCAGCGGAACTCGGGCGGGGAGTGGGGGTCGATGGTCAGCAGGCGCTTCGCCTCCGCGGGGCGCCGCTTCTCGCGCCAGACGGCGGCCCAGGAGAGGAAGAAGCGCTGGGCGCCGGTCGTGCCGTCGATCACGGGCGGCTCCGCGCCCTCGAGCGAGAGCACGTAGGCGCGCCAGGCGATCGCGAGGCCGCCGAGGTCGCCGATGTTCTCGCCGATCGTCAGCGCGCCGTTGACGTGGTCGGTCAGCCCCTCGGGCACCAGCGCGTCGTACTGCGCGATCAGCGCCTTCGTCCGCTGCTCGAACGCCGCGCGGTCCTCGTCGGTCCACCAGTTCTCGAGGCGCCCGGCGCCGTCGAACTGCGAGCCCTGGTCGTCGAAGCCGTGGCCGATCTCGTGCCCGATCACGGCGCCGATGCCGCCGTAGTTCGCCGCGTCGTCCCGGTCGGGGTCGAAGAACGGGGGCTGGAGGATCGCGGCCGGGAAGACGATCTCGTTCATGCCCGGGTTGTAGTAGGCGTTCACGGTCTGCGGCGTCATGAACCACTCGTCGCGGTCGACGGGCCGGCCGATCTTGCCGAGCTCGCGGTCGAACTCGAACGCGCTCGAGCGCTGCACGTTGCCGACGAGGTCATCGGCCCGCACCTCGAGGGCGCCGTAGTCGCGCCAGACGGCCGGATAGCCGATCTTCGGGGTGAAGCGGCCCAGCTTGTCGAGGGCTCGGGCCCGCGTCGCGTCGCCCATCCAGGCGAGGCCCGTGATGGAGGCCCGGTAGGCCGCGACCAGGTTCGCGACCAGCACGTCCATCCGCACCTTCGCCACCGGCGGGAAGTGGCGCTCGACGTACAGGCGGCCGATCGCCTCGCCCATCGCGCCCTCGGCGAGCGCGACCCCGCGCTTCCAGCGCGCCCGCAGCTGCTCGGTCCCCGACAGCGCGGTACCGGTGAAGGCGAAGTGCGCCGAGACGAAGTCGCCGGCCAGGTAGGGGGCCAGCGGGCGGATCACCCGCATCGCGAGCCAGTCGCGCCAGGCGTCGAGCCGGTCGTGGGTGAGCAGGCCGAGGACGCCGGAGACGAACGAGGGCTCGCGCACGACGACCGTCTCGAGCGCGCCCGCCGGGGCGTTCAGCCCGCCGGCCCACGCGTCGAGCAGCACGCCCTGCTCCCCCGCCGACGCCGTCAGCTCGGCCCACCGCATCGGGTTGTAGGTCGCCTGCACGTCGCGAGTCGCCACCGCGTCCCAGTGCGTCCCCGCGATCTCGGTCTCGAGCGCGAGCACCCGGTCCGCGCGGGCCTCCCCGTCCGCGAGCCCGGCGAGCTCGTACATCCGCACGAGGAACGCGCGGTACGCGTCGCGGTGGCCCGCGAAGTCGTCCTCGCGGTAGTAGCGCTCGTCGGGCAGGCCGAGCCCGCCCTGCTCGAGGAACACGAGGTAGCGGTCCGGGTCGCCCGGGTCGTTGTCGACGAACAGCCGGAAGAGGCTGCCGCCCCCGCGGCGCTCGAGCGCGCCGAGCGTCGCGAGCACCTCGGCGATCGACCCGGTCTGCGCGACCAGTGCGAGCGGCTCCTCGAGCGGCGCGGCGCCGAGCGCCTCGACGGCGTCCTCGTCCATGAACGAGGCGTAGAGGTCGCCGACCTTCCGCGCCTCGGTGCCTGGCTCGGCGCCCCGCGCCTCCTCGACGATGGCGCGCACCGCGACCTCGGCCTCGTCGACCAGGTCGAGGAAGGCCCCCGAGCGCGCGCGGTCGGCGGGGATCTCCGCGGATTCGAGCCAGGGCCCGTTCACGCTGCGGTACAGGTCGTCCTGGACGCGCACGGATCCAAGGGCTTCGGGTTCGGCCACCCGCGGAGTCTAGGAGCGGGACCCCCTCGGACGCGGGGCGGCTCGCGGGATTCCCGGGCGTCTCGGAAGCGGTGCCGCACCGCGCAGCCGGGGGGAGGTTCAGAGCGGTCGGATGCGGCCGTGCTTGCCTGGGCCGCATGGCCGCGACCACCGTCGTCCCCCGCATCGAGGTGCTCGGGGAGACGCTGACCCTCGGCGGCATCGTGACGGCGGCGGTCGTCCTCGTGATCGCGATCGCGGCGGCCGCGGTGCTACGCGGGCTGATCCTCCGGCGGTCGCGGCAGGAGGGCACGGCCCACCCGTCGACCTGGTACACGCTGTCGCGGCTCACCACCTACACGGTGCTGGTCGCCGGCGTGCTGCTCGCCGTGTCGGCGCTCGGGGTGCCGCTCGGCCGCTTCGCGGTGCTGTTCGGCGCGCTCGGCGTCGGGATCGGCTTCGGCCTGCAGCCGCTCTTCGCGAACTTCATCGCCGGCATCGTGCTGCTGCTCGACCGGTCCCTCAAGGTGGGCGACTTCGTCGAGCTGGAGTCGGGCACGGCGGGCGAGGTGCGGGAAATCGCGCTGCGGGCGACGACGATCGTCACGAACGACAATCTCGACATCCTCGTGCCGAACGCCGAGTTCGTCTCCGGCCGCGTCGTCAACTGGACCCACCGCGACGTGCGGCGCCGCCTGCGGGTGCCGTTCGGCGTCGCGTACGACGCCGACAAGGAGGCGGTGAAGGCGGCGGCGCTCGAGGCCGCTGCCGCCGTGCCGTTCACCCTCGATCAGGACGGCCCGCTCGGGCCGCAGGTGTGGCTGAGCGGCTTCGGCGACAGCGCGCTGGAGTTCGAGCTGGTCGTGTGGCTGGACGCCGGGGCGACGCGGCGGCCCGTCGCGGTGACGGCCGCCTACAACTGGGCGCTGCACACCGCGCTGCAGCGCCACGGCCTCGAGATCCCCTTCCCGCAGCGGGACCTGCACGTGCGCTCCCTGTTCGGGCTGACCGGCGAGGAGGCGCGGGCGGCGCTGCGGCTCGAGGAGCCCGAGCGCGAGCGCCGGGAGGCCGGTGGCGCGCCGGCCGAGGCCCGCAACGACGCCGTCGACGACGTCGCCGGCCGCACCGGGTACACGCCGGAGCGGGCGGACGGCGAGGAGGGTCGCGGCACGGACGGCTCTCCGGCCTCGTAGGCTCACCCCCCGTGCGACTCGTGGTGGCGGAGTGCTCGGTCGACTACGCGGGGCGCCTGTCGGCGCACCTGCCGCCCGCGCGGCGGGTGCTGATGCTGAAGGCGGACGGCAGCGTGCTCGTGCACGCCGACGGCGGCTCGTACAAGCCGCTGAACTGGATGAGCCCGCCCTGCTCCCTCACCGAGGAGGAGCCGGACGAGGACCAGGCCGCCGCGGGCGTGCGGCACGTCTGGCGCGTGCGGCACGCGAAGACGGACGACCAGCTGATCATCCGCATCCACGACCTCGTGATCGACGAGGACGTCGAGCTCGGCGTCGACCCGGGGCTCGTCAAGGACGGCGTCGAGGCCGACCTGCAGCGGCTGCTCGCCGAGCAGATCGACCTGCTCGGCGACGGGCACTCGCTGGTGCGCCGCGAGCACATGACGGCGATCGGCCCGGTCGACATCCTCGCCCGGGACGCGGGCGGCGCCGCGGTCGCGGTGGAGATCAAGCGCCGGGGCGAGATCGACGGCGTCGAGCAGCTGACCCGGTACCTCGAGCTGATGAACCGCGACCCGCACCTCGCCCCGGTGTCGGGCGTCTTCGCGGCGCAGGAGATCAAGCCGCAGGCCCGGACGCTCGCCGAGGACCGCGGCATCCGCTGCCTCGTGCTCGACTACGACGCGATGCGGGGCATCGAGGGCGGGCCGGCGCGGCTGTTCTAGCGGCCGGCCGGACGGGTCGATCAGGTCAGACGGGACGGACCGGGCGGGACGCGCCGCCGCCCGCGGCGAGTCGCATCAGGTCGCTGTCGAGGCGGATCTCGTCGCCGCCGCCCGCGGCGCCGCCGAACACCCGGTTGTACCGGCCGCCCGAGTCGCGCATCGCGTCCTTGACCCCGGCGGCGACGAGGACCACCAGCTCCTTCGCCGCGCGGTCGACGCGGTCCGCGAGCGCCGTCGTGCCCCAGTCCTCGCTCGAGGCGAACACGCTCGTGGGGGTGGTGAGGGTCCTGAGATAGGCGAAGAGGGACCGCAGCGACTCGTCGGCGACGAGGGCGTGCCGGGCGGTGCCCGCGGTGGCGGCGAGCAGCGTCGGCACCGCGATCAGGAGGTCCTGGTCCACCACGTCGAAGAACGACTTGACCAGCCCGCTGACGCCCGCCTTGTAGACGGGGGTCGCGACGATCAGCGCGTCCGCGTCGCCCAGGCGCTCGATCGCCTCGGCGAGCGCGCCGGCGGGGAAGCCGGCGGCCTGGGCGTCGGCGATGTCGCCGGCGAGCGGCCGCAGCTCGATCACCGAGGTGGTGACCTCGAGACCGCGCTCCACGGCGGCGTCGATCACGCCTCCGGCGAGCCGGTCGGCGAGCATGCGGGTGGAGGACGGGTCGGACGTGCCGCCGGAGACGATGACGAGTCTCATGGCCGGGTTCCCTTCGAGGATTCGGTGGGCGCGAGCAGCGCGCACAGGTCGCGCAGCTGCCGCTGCTGGTCGGGGGTGAGCGCGCGCATGCGCTCCTCGACGCTGCGGGCGTGCTTGCCGCCCGTGCGCCGCTGGAGGTCCGCGCCCGCGTCGGTGAGCTCGACGAGCACGCCGCGGCGGTCGGCCGGGTCGGTGCTGCGGGTCACGAGGCCGCGCTGCTCGAGGCGCTCGAGCAGCCGGGACAGGGCCGGCTGGCTCAGCAGCACCGCGCCGGTCAGCTCCTGCTGGCGCAGCGCGCAGCCCGCCCGCTTGAGGGCGTAGAGGACGTCGTACTCGTTGAGGGACACCTCGTCCCACATGCGCTCGGAGTCGAAGGCGCGCATCATCGCCGCCTGCGCGTGCAGCAGCGCCTCCCACGACTCGTTCGCGAGCCGGACGTCCCTCGCCTCCATCAGGCCGCGACGGTGTCCTGGTAGGGCGAGCCGCCGGTGACGTTGTCGCCGCGGTTCGCGTTCGGGCGCGGCTGCCGGGGCTCGGCGTCGCCGTACTTCGCCCGCACGAGCGACGCGTGGGTCGGGGCGTCGGGCACGCCCGCGGGGCGGAGCGCGTCGAGCTCGCGGCGGAGCACCGGCACGACCTCGCCGCCCAGCAGCTCCAGCTGGTCGAGGACCACGGGCAGCGGCAGGCCGGCGTGGTCGATCAGGAACAGCTGCCGCTGGTAGTCGCCGAAGGACTCGCGGAAGGTCAGCGTCTTGTCGATGACCTCCTGCACGCTGCCGACCGAGAGCGGGGTCTGCTCGGCGAAGTCCTCCATGCGCGGGCCGTGCCCGTACACGGGCGCCTCGTCGAAGTAGGGCCGGAACGCGGCCTTCGCCTCCTGCGAGGTGCGGCCGATGAAGGCCTGCCCGCCGAGGCCCACGATCGCCTGCTCGGGCGTCCCGTGCCCGTAGTGCGCGTACCGCTGCCGGTAGAAGGCGATGAGCCGCTGGTAGTGCTGCGTCGGCCAGAAGATGTGGTTGGCGAAGAACCCGTCGCCGTAGTACGCGGCCTGCTCGGCGATCTCCGGGGTGCGGATCGAGCCGTGCCAGACGAAGGGCGGCACGTCGTCCAGCGGCCGCGGCGTGGAGGTGAAGCCCTGCAGCGGGGTGCGGAAGCGTCCCTCCCAGTCGACGACGTCCTCCCGCCACAGGCGGTGCAGCAGGTTGTAGTGCTCGAGCGCGAGCGGCAGGGACTGGCGGATGTCCTGCCCGAACCAGGGGTAGACGGGCGCCGTGTTGCCGCGGCCGAGCATCAGGTCCATCCGGCCGCCCGAGACGTGCTGCAGCATCGCGTAGTCCTCGGCGATGCGCACCGGGTCGTTGGTCGTGATGAGCGTCGTGGAGGTCGTGACCACGAGGCGCTCGGTGCTCGCGGCGACCGCGGCGAGCAGCGTCGTGGGGCTCGAGGACATGAAGGGCGGGTTGTGGTGCTCGCCGAAGGCGAAGACGTCGAGGCCCACCTCCTCGGTCTTCTTCGCGATCGCGAGCACGGCGCGGATCCGCTCCGCCTCGCTGGGGGTCTGGCCGGACACCGGGTCGCGCGTCACGTCGCCGACCGAGAACACGCCGAACTGCATCTCGTTCCTCCTCGCTGACCGGGGCCACCGGCCCCGAACTCCATGCAGGAGCATACAACTGCATGCAGACGCATCTATTCCGACGCGTCGGGGCCGACCCGTAGCGTGGGAGGACGCACCGATCGGAGACCGCCATGCCCGTCCAGCACACCGTCGTATTCCGCCTGCGCCACGAGCCCGGCTCCACCGCCGAGGCGGCCTTCCTCGACCACGCGCAGCGCGTGCTCGCCGCGATCGACGGGGTGGAGGACTTCCGCGTCGCCCGGCAGGTGAGCCCGAAGAGCGACCTCGCGTGGCAGTTCTCGATGCGGTTCGCCGACGACTCGGCCTACGCCGCGTACGACGCCTCCGCCCCGCACCGCCGGTTCGTCGACGAGCGGTGGGCGACCGAGGTCGAGGCGTTCCAGGAGTACGACTTCGAGGAGCGCTGAGCCCGGCTCAGCCCTGCGGCTCCGCCCGCGGGGTCCGCGTCGCGCCCGCTGCCCCACGATCGGACGGCAGCCGGAGCGCCGCGCGCCGGCCGACGAGCCAGACGGTGGCGGCGAACCCGCTGAGCACCGCGCCGGCGAGCGTCACCGCCGTCCAGCCGCCGAGGGCCCAGAGCACGGAGGCGAGTCCGGAGCCGATCGCGCCGAACACGAAGTTGTTCGCCACGAAGGCGGTGTTGATGCGGCTGCGCGCGGCGGGGTCGAGCTGGAAGAGGCGCGACTGCACCGAGATGTTGTGGCCCTGGATCGCGACGTCGAGCACCAGCACCGCGACGACGACCCCGACGACCGATCGGCTGCCGATCCCGGCGACGACGAAGGCGACCAGCACGAGGACCCACGCCACGCCGATGGCCGGCAGCCCGAGCCCGCGGTCGGAGAGCCGGCCCGCGCGCTGCGCGGTGATCGCCCCCGCGAGCCCGACGAGGCCGAACAGCCCGATCGTCGCGACGCCGAAGGAGAAGGGCGGGGCGCTCAGCAGGAAGGTGAGGGCGGTCCAGAACATCGTGAACACCCCGAAGGACGTGCCGCCGAGCACCAGGCTGAAGCGGACCGTCGGCCGCTCCCGGACGATGCCGAAGACCGAGCCGAGCAGGGCGGGGTACGCCAGGCGGGTGCGCGGCGCGAGGTCGGGGATCGCCCGGCGCAGCAGCAGCGCCAGCACGACCGCGAGCACCGCCGCGGCCGCGTAGACCGCGCGCCAGCCGAGCGCCGCCGCGACCAGGCCGCTGATCGTGCGGGACAGCAGGATGCCGACGAGGATCCCGGACACGACCGTGCCCACGACCCTCCCCCGCTCCCCGTCGCCGGCGAGGTCGCCCGCGAGCGGCGCGATGATCTGCCCGGCGACGGTCGTGATCCCGACGAGCGCGAGCGCGGCCAGCAGCACCGGGAACGTCGGTGCCAGCGCGGCCGCGACCAGCGCGACAGCGACCGCGACCAGCGCCGCGGGCACGAGCCGCCTGCGGTCCAGCACGTCGCCGAGCGGCACGAGCAGCAGCACGCCGAGGGCGTAGCCCAGCTGCGTCGCGGTGACGAGCCAGCCCGCGGCAGCGGTGCTCGTGCGGAGGTCGCGGGCGATGAAGTCGAGCAGCGGCTGCGCCCAGTAGAGGTTGCCGACGGCCGCCCCGCCCGCGACCGCGAGCAGCAGCACCAGGGGACGGCTCATCGATCCCGTCGCCTGCTGCGAGCCCTGGTGCACCCCGGCTGCAACGCGGGCACGGCGCAGCTCTTCCGCGCCGGGACCGGTCGGCGGTCCCGACGGGCTCGACCGGAGGGGGTCACCCTCAGGTCGAGCCCGTCGAGACCGGAGCGGCTCAGGCCGCCATCGGGCCGTAGCGGCGAGCGCCCTTCACGTCGAACCGGTCGAGCATCATGACCTTGTCCCAGGCGCGGACGAAGTCGGCGACGAACCGGCGCTGCCCGTCGCTGCCCGCGTAGGCGTCGACGGCGGAGCGCAGCTGCGCGTTCGAGCCGAACACGAGATCGGCGCGGGTGGCGGTGAACCGCTCCTCGCCGGTCGACTGGCTCCTCGCCCGGAACGTCATCTCCGTGTCGTCGGTGCGCGTCCAGAGCAGGTCGGTGTCGGTCAGGTTCACGAACCAGTCGGTCGACAGCACGCCGACGCGGTCCGTCAGCAGCCCGGTGTCGGACCCGTCCGCGTTCGCGCCGAGGACCCGGAGCCCGCCGGTCAGCACCGTCCACTCGGGCGCGGTCAGCGTCATCAGGTTCGCCCGGTCGAGGAACACCTGCTCCGGCGCGACCCCGGGGGCCAGCTGCCGGTAGTCGTCCGCGACGAAGTTGCGGAACCCGTCGGCGATCGGGCGCAGCCACTCGAACATCTCGACGTCGGTCAGCTCCTGCGTCGTGTCGACGCGACCCGGCGTGAAGGGCACGGTCGTCGGCACGCCCGCGTCGCGAGCGGCCTGCTCCACCGCGGCGCAGCCGCCGAGGACGATCAGGTCGGCGAGCGAGATCCGCTTGCCGCCGCTCGCGTCCCGCTCGAAGTCCGCCTTGACGCCGCGCAGCGCCTCGATCACGGGGACCGTGCGGCGGTTGACCGCCCAGTCCTTCTGCGGCGCGAGGGCGAGGCGTCCGCCGTTCGCCCCGCCGCGCTTGTCGCTGTCGCGGTAGGTGGAGGCCGACGAGTACGCCGTGAACACGAGGTCGGAGACGGACACGCCGGTCTTCAGCACGGCCTCCTTCAGCGCGTCGACGTCGAACTCGTCGATCGGCGCGCCCTCGGGCTCGGGCAGCGGGTCCTGCCAGAGCAGCCCGTCCTCGATCGTCGCCTCCGGGCCGAGGTAGCGGTGCTTCGGGCCCATGTCGCGGTGCGTCAGCTTGTACCAGGCCTTCGAGAACGCCAGCGTGAAGGCGTCGAAGTCCTCGAGGAACTTCTCGCACACCTTCCGGTACTCCGGGTCGACTTTGAAGGCCACGTCCGAGGTCATCATCATCAGCGGGTTCATCTGCCCGGGCACGTGCGCGTCGGGCGTCTTCGGCGCGTCCGGGTCGGTCGGCGTCCACTGGATGGAGCCCGCCGGGCTCTTCGTCTGCTCCCACTCGTAGCGGAACAGGTTCTCCAGGTAGGTGTTGTCCCACCGCACCGGGTTCGGGGTCCAGCTGCCCTCGATGCCGTTCGTCATCGTGTCCTTGCCGGCGCCCGTGCCCTGCGGGTTGTGCCAGCCGAGGCCCATCTGCTCGATCGGCGCGATCTCCGGCGGCGCGCCGATCTTCGCGGCCGCCACCATGCCGTGGCTCTTGCCGAACGCGTGGCCGCCGGCGACCAGCGCGACGGTCTCCTCGTCGTTCATCGCCATCCGCGTGAAGGTGACGCGGATGTCCCGCGCGGAGCCCATCGGGTCGCCGCTCTGGTACGGCCCCTCCGGGTTGACGTAGATCAGCGCCTGGTGGGAGGCCGCCAGCGGGCTCTGCAGGTCGTAGCCCTGCTCGCCGTTCTTCCCGCGCCACCGCTCGTCGCGGTTCACCATGTCGTCGTAGCTCTTCACGTCGTGCGGGTTCCAGACCTCCGGCCCCCACCAGGTGCCGTCGTCCGGCTCCCAGGCGTCGAGCCGGCCGCCGGCGAAGCCGTACGTCGGCAGGCCCATCAGCTCCAGGGCGCAGGTGCCGGTCAGCACCATGAGGTCCGCCCAGGACAGCGCGTTGCCGTACTTGTGCTTCAGCGGCTGCAGCAGGCGACGGGACTTGTCGGTGTTGCCGTTGTCCCACCAGCTGCTGATCGGCGCGAACCGCTGCATGGCGGTGCCCGCACCGCCGCGGCCGTCCGCGATGCGGTAGGTGCCGGCGGCGTGCCAGGCCATGCGGATCATCTGCGGCCCGTAGTTGCCGTAGTCCGAGGGCCACCAGTCGACCGACGTGGTCAGGAACTGCTTGATGTCGGCCTTCAGCGCTTCCAGGTCGATCGTCGCGAAGGCGGCCGCGTAGTCGAAGTCGGCGCCCAGCGGATCGGCGTCGAGCCCGTTGCGGTGCAGCAGCTCGACCCGCAGGCGCTGCGGGTACCAGGCCTCGAGCGACGGCGGCTGCCCGAACGCGCCACCGACCCGGTCGCCCCCCGCCGGGAGGTCGCCCTCCATGTGATGCGTGCTCGTGTCGGTCCGATCGGTCATGTCGCTCCTCCGGTTCTCGCGTGATCGCCCCACGGTGCGACGCTCGGCCCTGAGCGATCACCCGACTCGGCGCGCTCCGTGTTCGATTCCTCGATCGTCTCCACGGACTCGCAGCGTCCCCATGCCCCCTGCTTCGACGGCGGGGAGGCGGCTCACCGCTCGTGGTGCTCGCGCCACCACTCGACGACCGTCCGACCGGTCTCGGCCCGGAAGATCCGGGTCAGCTGGTCGCGCGTGAGCCCGACACGGGCGGCGAGCGCGCCGACGTTCGGCGGGTCGGTGCGGAGCGCCAGCACCGTCTGCGCCCGCGCGACCCGCCGCCGGCGGACGAGGGCGCCCACGGTGTCCGACGTCCCCTCGAACGCGGCGTGCACCGTGCGGACGGTCACCCCGAGGGACGCGGCGATGGAGGCGACGGAGAGCGAGCGGTCGCCGAGGTGCTCCTCGACGTACACCTCGATGCACTCTCGGCGGGAGGACGGGATCGGATCGCCGGACGGCCGCTCCCGGAGGGCCTCCTCGAGCAGGCTCGCCTGCAGCGCGATGAGGGGCTGGCTGACCGCGGTCTCGTCGTGCGGCTCGACCGTGCCGTTGTGCACCTGCAGCAGCCCCGAGATGAGCCCCACGCAGCCCAGCACGAGCGGCGTGTCCTTGAGGGTGAGGCAGGGCTCGCCCATGCGACCGAGCAGGTCCGGCGGCAGGTGCGCCAGGTCGACCAGCAGCCGCATCGCGCGCAGCGGCTCGGACACCTCGAAGGTCATTCCCGCACGCCCGTCGAGCAGCAGCGCCCGCTGCGGCGCCATCGGCACGCGCCGGCCCCCGACCACCCCGTCGGACCGTCCGCTCAGGACCACCACCAGCATCAGCGGCAGCCGCCCCTCCGGCCGCTCCTCGAGCGGCGGCACGTCGAAGCGGTGCGGGTCGCAGTCGAGGTAGTCGGCGCGGGCGCCGTCGACCTCCAGCGAGCGGATGCGCACCCGCCACTCCTCCGGCCCGAGCGGGGACAGCAGCCCCGGCTCCAGCGGAACGGGAGCACGCCCGCGATGGACGTGCTCGATCACCTCGGGCATCGAGCGATCCTCGCCCCCCTTCGCCGGACAGGTGCTGAGCGGCCGGGCCGGCCCTGCGGCTGGACGGGAGGTGCCGTTCCCCCGGGAGTCGCCCCCGGGGGGCGCCTCAGCGCCGCATCGCGATCTATGGTCCCTCCATGGATGTCCGGGATCCGCGACTCGTGGCGAGCGTTCAGGCACGCCCGTTCGACGGCTACGCGCAGCGCGCCGTCGTGCCGCAGGGCTCCGTGCTGCAGCGCGTGGTCGCGTGCGTCGCGCTGCTCGCGACGATGGTCCTCTCAGGGATGCTGCTCGGCGGCGGACAGCTCCGCATCACGTCCGGGCGCTGAGCGCGGCCCGCGCCGCCGCCCCTAGGGTCGGCGGGTGCCCCCGCCCTCGACCGTCGCCCTGATCGACCTCGACGGGACGATCGTCGACTCGGCCCGGGGCATCACGAGCACCCTCGCCGCGGTGCTCGCCGACCTCGGGGCACCGGTGCCGCCGCCCGCCCGGCTGCTCGAGTTCGTGGGCCCGCCGATCCTCGACGGCCTGCGCGACGTCGTCGGCGTCGAGGGGGAGGCCGCGCAGCGGGTGCTCGCCGCCTATCGCAGCCGCTACCGCGCCGACGGCGCGTTCGACGCCGAGCCCTACCCGGGCGTCCGGGAGGCGCTGACCACGATCGGCCGCCGGGTGCCGCTCGCCGTGGCGACGTCGAAGCCGGAGACGATCGCGACCCGGATCCTCGAGCACTTCGGCCTGGCGGACCTCTTCGTCGTCATCGCAGGCGCGTCGGACGACGAGTCGCGCAGCCGGAAGGCGGAGGTGATCGAGCGCGCGCTCGACCTGCTCCGCGCCGCCGGGGTCGACACGGCGCGGCCGATCATGGTGGGGGACCGCAGCCACGACGTCGAAGGCGCGGCCGAGCACGGCATCCCGACCGTCGTCGCGGGCTGGGGCTACGGCGCGCCCGAGGAGCACGCGGGCGCGGTCGCGGTCGCGGCGACGCCGTACGACCTGCCGTCGCTGGTGCTCGGCGACGCGGACTGGGGGCGCACGGCTTCCTGAGCCCCACCCGGGTGATCGCCCTCGATGCGGGATGATCGAGGCATGACCCTGACGCAGGCAGAGCGGCAGTACCAGAAGGCGACGCAGTCGACGGCACCGCACGTGGTGGTGCTCTTCGGAGCGGCGGGCGACCTCGCGAAGCGGAAGCTGCTGCCGGGCATGGCGAACCTCGTGCTGTCGTCGCTGACGCCGGACATCGAGATCGTCGGCACCTCGCTCGAGGACCTCGACGACGACAGCTACCGCGAGCAGGCGAGGGCTGCGCTCGACGAGTTCGACCGGCGGCGCCTCACCGACGAGGAGTGGCGCCACTTCGCCGAGAAGCTGCACTACGTGCCCTCGAAGGCGGGCCCGCAGGCCCTCGCGAAGGCGGTCGCCGAGGCCGCGGGCCGGCTCGGACCGCAGGCGCGGCGCATCCACTACCTGTCGGTGCCGCCGAAGGCCGCCCTCGCCGCCGTGGAGACGATCGCGGCGGCAGGACTGGTCGAGGGCTCCCGGATCATCATGGAGAAGCCGTTCGGCACCGACCTCGCGAGCGCCGTCGAGCTGAACCGGCGCCTCCACGAGACGTTCCAGGAGGGGCAGATCTTCCGGATCGACCACTTCCTGGGCAAGGAGCCGGCGCAGAACATCCTCGCGATCCGCTTCGGCAACGGGCTCTTCGAACCGATCTGGAACCGCAACTTCATCCAGCAGGTGCAGATCGACGTGCCCGAGACCCTCGGCCTCGAGCAGCGGGCCTCGTTCTACGAGTCGACCGGCGCCTACCGCGACATGGTTGTGACGCACCTGTTCCAGATCCTCGCGTTCGTCGCGATGGAGGCGCCGACCGCGCTCGAGCCGAAGGCGATCAGCGAGGAGAAGAACAAGGTCTTCAACTCGATGAAGGCGATCGACCCGTCGACGGTGGTCCGCGGCCAGTACGTCGGCTACAAGGACATCGCCGGCGTCTCGCCCGAGAGCGAGACCGAGACGTTCGTCGCGCTGAAGTGCGAGATCGACAACTGGCGCTGGGCGGGCGTCCCCTTCTACCTGCGCACCGGCAAGAAGATGGCGGAGGGGCAGCGCATCGTCTCGATCGCGTTCAAGGAGCCGCCGCAGTCGATGTTCCCGGCCGGGTCCGGCATCGGCTCGAAGGGGCCCGACCACCTGACGTTCGACCTCGCCGACGCGAGCAAGATGTCGCTCTCCTTCTACGGCAAGAAGCCGGGGCCCGGCATGCGGCTCGAGAAGATGAGCATGCAGTTCGCGATGCAGGACACGGCGAACGCCGGTGACGTGCTCGAGGCGTACGAGCGGCTGATCCTCGACGCGATGCGCGGCGACCACACGCTGTTCACGACGGCGCAGGGCATCGAGCGGCTGTGGGAGATCAGCCAGCCGCTGCTCGACGACCCGCCCCCCGTGCGGCCGTACGCCGTGGGCAGCTGGGGCCCGAACGCCATCCACCAGCTGATCGCGCCGTACGCCTGGCGGCTCCCCTTCGAGCGCGTCTGGCGCGAGTCCCACCACTGAGCCGCGCGACGCGAGAGCGGGAATCGGACGCACCGGCGCGACGCGCCGGAGGACGCGCGGTGCGCGCCTAGCGTCGCAGCGATGCGAACCCTTCCGCTGCTCGGCGAGCGCTACCGCCTCGGCCCCGTCGTGGGGACCGGCGGCATGGGCGCCGTGCACCGCGCGTGGGACGAGACGTTCGGCCGGGAGGTCGCGCTCAAGGTCGTGCGCTCCGGCGCGGGGACGATCGAGCAGGAGCGGCTCCGGCGGGAGGCCCAGTACCTGGCGCGGCTGGACCACCCGAACCTCATCGCCGTGTACGACACCGGGAGCGACCGCGGGCGGCACGGCGAGACGGTCTGGTTCGCGATGGAGCTGGTGCACGGGCCGGACCTGCGCCGCGTGATCGCCGACCAGGGGCGGCTCTCGACCGCGGACGTCGCCCGGGTGCTGCATGGCGCCGCGGGAGCGCTCGGGGCGCTGCACGACGCCGGCGTCGTGCACCGCGACCTGAAGCCGGCGAACGTGCTGCTCACCCGGCCGTTCGAGCAGGCCGGGTGGGAGCCGAAGCTCGCCGATCTCGGCATCGCACGGCTCTTCCAGGCCGACGCGCTCACGATGACCGGGCAGGTGGTCGGCACCGCCGCCTACCTGAGCCCGGAGCAGGTGTCGGGCGAGCCGATCGGGCCCGCGTCCGACGTGTACTCGCTCGGCCTGCTCGCCCTCGAGGCGCTGACGGGACGGGTCGCCTTCCCCGGCCCGGTCGCGGAGGCCGCCGCCGCACGCCTGGTGCGCGCCCCCGAGATCCCCGGCGGCCTCGACCGCGGGTGGCGGACCCTGCTCGCTGCGATGACGGCGCGCAGGCCGGCCGACCGGCCCACCGCGGCCGACGTCGTCCTGCGCTGCGCAGCGCTCACCGGCGATGCGGCGCCGCTGCCCGAGCTGCTGCAGGCGACCGCCGTGATGCCGGCGTCCGACTTCGACCTGCCGACCGAGGCGATGGACCTCGCGGACCGGCCGACGACCGGGTGGTCGCCGACCCTCCGCCGCCGAGCGAGGCCCCGCCCGAGGCGGGTGGTGCTCGTCGCCGCCGCGATCGCCGTCGCCGCCGGTCTCGCGGGCGGTGGCGCGAGCGTCATCGGGCTCGCGTCGGTCGGCGCGACGGGGGCTGCTGCGACCGTGCAGACCCCTGCGCCGGCCCAGGTGCACCGGTCGCCGACGGCGACCCCGACCCCCAGACCGACGCCGAGCCGGACCGCGACGCCGAAGCCGGCTCCGACCGCGGTCCCGACGGCGCAGCCCGCGGTCGACCGCGAGCCGCCCCGGCAGGAGCTCCGGCGGAGCTGGCGCGACCGGTCGCCCGGCGAGCTGCGGGACCTCCGCCAGCGGTTCGAGGAGCGCTGGCGGGACCGCCTCCGAGGTCACGGCTGATCGTCCAGGAGCGCGCCCTACGGTCGCCCCCATGGCTGACGAGTTCACGAAGGGCGACGAGGTCTCCTGGAAGTCGCACGGCGGCGAGGCCGAGGGCGTCGTCGAGAAGAAGATCACCGAGGACACGAAGGCCGGCGGTCGCCAGGTGCGCGCGTCGGAGGACGACCCGCAGTACCTCGTGAAGAGCGAGAAGTCGGGCGGCGAGGCCGTGCACAAGCCGGACGCGCTCGACAAGGAGTGACCGCGGCTCGTCGCGCAGGGCGCCGCTGAGCGGGCATCATCGTCCGGTGGGCTTCAACATGCGGCTGCGCGAGCTGCTGGGGCTGAGCGCGGGACGCGGCTCGGCCGTCTCGTCGAGCCTGCGCAACGCCGCCCGCCTCGACGTGTACGGCAGCACGGGCAGCCCCGGCCCGTTCGACCAGCCGCCGTGCGAGCCGATCCTGCTCGCGGAGCCGCTGCCGTGGGAGCTGCAGACGGGGCACGGCGGCACGATCGCCGACTGGGTGAACCGCCCCGAGCCCCGCTGATCTCCGCCGGTCGAGGTGCGACGAAGGAGCCTCGAGACCACCCGCGCTCGCGAACGGGAGCGGACTCGACGAGCTCGACCAGCGGTGGCAGGTCCTGCCGCGCAGACATGAGGAAGGCCCCGGGATCACCGGGGCCTTCCTCGTGCGCGAGGGGGGAGTTGAACCCCCACGCCCTTCCGGGCACACGGACCTGAACCGTGCGCGTCTGCCTATTCCGCCACTCGCGCGTGACCGGCGCGGAACCGCGCCGGAGGCGGGGTCGACGATAGCACGGCGCCTCCCCGCGGTCCGGCGCGCGGGTGCCGCCTGCCCCCCGAAGGCGGCACCTGGCCGTTAGCCTGTCCCGACCGCGCACGGCCTGATCCGTGCACCGACGGCCAAGGGAACAGACGCGGGTGGGGATCCTCGACAGCTTCGAGCGCGGGCTCGAGCGGGGCGTGAACGGGCTCTTCGCCCGCACGTTCCGCTCCGGCCTGCAGCCCGTCGAGATCACGGCCGCGCTGCGCCGGGAGGTCGACACCCACGCGTCGCCCGTCGCCCGGGACCGCGTGCTCGTGCCGAACCGCTTCGTCGTGCGGATGAGCGGGGAGGACCACGCGGCGATGGCCCGCCTGGGCGACGGGCTCGTCGGGGAGCTGACGGACCTGCTGACCCGCTACGCGGCCGAGCAGCGGTACCAGATGGTGTCGCCGCCCGTGATCTCGTTCGAGACGGACCCGTCGCTCACCGTCGGGATGCTCGACGTCCGCAGCTCGTCGGAGCGCGTGGAGGTCGAGTGGGCGCCGGTGCTCGAGATCGACGGGCGCACCCACGCCCTCGGGCAGCGCACGGTCATCGGCCGCGGGTCCGAGGCGGACATCACGGTCGACGACGGCGGCATCAGCCGCAAGCACCTCGAGATCGTGTGGGACGGCCGCCGGGCCGAGGCGCGCGACCTCGGCTCGACCAACGGCTCCACCCTCAACGGGGCCCGGCTCACCCGCGCGGCCCTGCCGGTCGACTCGGTGCTGCAGGCCGGCCGCACCCGCATGGTGTTCCGCGTGGTCGCCCGGCCGACGGGGGACGCGCGATGAACGAGCTCACCCTGCTGGTGCTCCGGGTCGCGTTCCTCGCGCTGCTCTGGGTGCTCGTATTCGCGGTGGTCTACGCGCTGCGCAGCGACCTCTTCGGCGGCCGCGTGCGGCGGGTGCCGGAGGAGGCGGCGTCCGCCGCCGTGGCCGCGCCGATCAGCGCGCCCCCGGCGGTGCAGTCGATGCCGTCTGCGCCGAGCCCGGGCACCGCGCAGGACCGGGCGGTGCGCACGCCGTCGAAGCTCGTGATCACGTCCGGCGGCAAGGCCGGTCTCGAGATCCCGCTCGGCACCGAGCCGCTGACGATCGGCCGCGCCAGCGACGCCGGCCTGCAGATCCGCGACGACTACACGAGCACCCACCACGCCCGCCTGCTCCTCTGGGGCGACGACTGGGTCCTCCAGGACCTCGACTCGACGAACGGCACCTTCGTCGACGGCCGGCGGATCGACTCCCCCACGACCATCCAGATCGGCGTCCCGGTGAAGGTCGGTGCCACGACGTTCGAGCTCCGTGGCTGAGCGCGTGAGGACCGCCACCGTCGGCGCCGCCGTCAGCCACGTGGGGCGGGTGCGGTCGAACAACCAGGACTCCGGCTACGCCGGCACGAACCTCTTCCTCGTCGCCGACGGCATGGGCGGCCACGCGGGCGGCGACGTCGCCTCGTCGATCGCCACGCGGCGCATCGCGCAGACCGACCGGCTCGACTTCGCGACGCCCCAGGAGGCGGAGTTCGCGCTGCAGTCCGCCATGGTCGACGCGAACCGCGAGCTGGGCCGCGCCGTGCTCGAGCGCAGCGAGCTGATGGGGATGGGCACGACCGCGAGCGCGCTGATCCGCGTCGGCGACGTCGTCGCGACGGCGCACATCGGCGACTCGCGCATCTACCTGCAGCGCGGCGGCGAGCTGTCGCAGATCACGAACGACCACACCTTCGTGCAGCGGCTCGTCGAGACGGGCCGGATCACGCCGGAGGAGGCGGCGGTGCACCCGCGCCGCAGCGTGCTGATGCGGGTGCTCGGCGACGTCGACCACGCGCCGGAGATCGACACCTCCGTGATCGCGACGCTGCCCGGCGACCGCTGGATCCTCTGCTCCGACGGTCTCTCCAGCTACGTGCCGGAGGAGGAGATCCACGCCGTCCTGAACGGCGCGGAGGACGCCCGTCGCGCCGCCGGCGCCCTGGTCGGCGCCGCGCTCGAGCACGGCGCCCCCGACAACGTGACCGTGATCGTCGTCGACATCGACCGCTCCGGCGGCACGTCCGAGGGGCCCCAGCTGGTCGGGGCCGCGGCGAACGACCCGGACCCCGAGCTCGCGACGCCCGGCCGCCAGCACAACCGCCTGCCCGCCGTCCTGCTGCACCCCATGCGCACGGCGGCGCCGGAGCGCTTCCACCCGGACAGCGAGGACTACCTCGACGCCCTGATCCGCGAGGACCGTCGACGCGTCTGGCGGCGCCGCATCACCTGGCTCGCGGTCGTGGCCCTCGTGCTCGTCGGCGTCGTCGTCGGCGCGGTCGTCGGCTACCGCTACACGCAGACCCAGTACTACGTCGGCTTCGACGGCGACCGGGTCGCGATCTACCAGGGGGTGCACGCGTCGCTCGGGCCGATCCCGCTCAGCCACGTCGTCGTCCCCACCGGCATCAGCCGAGGCGCGCTGTCGCCCTACGCGGCCGGCCGCCTGGACGACACGATCCCCGCCGACTCGCTGCAGGACGCGAGGCGGATCGTCGACGACGCGAGGCAGGACTCCCGTGGCTGACGCGCAGGCGACCACGACGCTGCAGCGCTCCCCCGCGCCGACGGCGGTGCAGCGCTCGTCGCAGCGGCTGCGGAACACGGAGCTCGGGCTGCTGCTGCTCGCCCTCGCGGTCGCGGGCAGCGCGATCGTGCTCGTGCAGCTCGGCGCGCTCGGCCACGTCGACGGGCACATCGCGACGCTCGGGGCCGGCCTCGCGGTGCTCGTGCTCGCGCTGCACGTCGTGCTGCGCTTCATCGCGCGCGACGCCGACCCCTTCATCCTCCCGATCGCGACCGCCCTGAACGGCATCGGGATCGCGGAGATCTACCGCATCGACATCAGCCCGACCGGCGTGCGCGAGGGCTGGGACGACGGCACGAAGCAGATCCTCTGGACCGCGCTCGGCATCGGTGCGGCGATCCTCGTGCTGTTCCTCGTCCGCAACCACCGGATGCTGCAGCGCTACACCTACATCGCGATGCTGGTGTCGATCGTGCTGCTGATCCTGCCGCTCGTGCCGGGGCTGCGCCTCAGGAACGCGGCGGCGAACGTCTGGGTCAGCGTGGGGCCGCTCAACTTCCAGCCCGGCGAGATCGCGAAGATCACGCTCGCCGTCTTCTTCGCCGGCTTCCTCGTCGCCCGCCGCGACTCGCTCGCGATGGTCGGCCGCAAGGTGCTGTTCGTGCAGCTGCCGCGCGGCCGCGACCTCGGCCCGATCCTCGTGGTCTGGGTGCTCGCACTCGGCGTCATCGTCTTCGAGCACGACCTCGGCACGGGCCTGCTGCTCTTCGGCATGTTCGTGGCGATGCTCTACGTCGCGACCGGCCGCACCAGCTGGATCGTGCTCGGCCTGCTGCTCGCCGCCGTCGGCGCCTACGCGGCGACACGGGTGCTCAGCTACGTGCAGGGCCGCGTGACCAACTGG
Source organism: Amnibacterium endophyticum (assembly GCF_042680685.1). Taxonomy (NCBI): domain Bacteria; kingdom Bacillati; phylum Actinomycetota; class Actinomycetes; order Micrococcales; family Microbacteriaceae; genus Amnibacterium; species Amnibacterium endophyticum. The sequence goes on from NZ_JBHUEA010000003.1 coordinate 70,250, forward strand.
CTCGACGCGTTCCAGGGCGACCTCTACTACCAGGTCGGCGGCAGCTTCCAGGTGGCCAACGGCATCTTCGGCCTCGCCCACGGCGGCCTGTTCGGCACCGGGCTCGGGCAGGGCCGGCCGGACATCACCCCGGCGGCGAACAGCGACTTCATCGTCGCGTCGCTGGGGGAGGAGCTGGGCCTCGTCGGGGTCTTCGCGATCCTCTGCCTGTACCTGCTGTTCATCTCCCGCGGCTTCCGCATCGGCTACTCCGGCCCGGACGACTTCGGCAAGCTGCTCGCGGTCGGCCTCGCCTTCGTCATCGCGCTGCAGTGCTTCATCGTCATCGGCGGCGTGATGCGGGTCATCCCGAACACGGGCCTCACGACCCCCTTCCTCGCGGCGGGCGGCTCGTCGCTCATCGCGAACTGGATGATCGCGGCCCTGCTGCTGCGCATCAGCGACACCATCCGCAGCGGCCCGAGGGTAGTCATCTGATGAGTGGCGGAACTGTGGTCAGCACGCGGATCCCGCGAGCCGTCGATCCCCTCGAGTGCCCGTGGGGCGGTGTCGGCACGCTCGTCGGGCGCGGCTCGACCGGCGCCGCGAGCATCGCTCGAAGCCTCGAACCCGCTCCGGAGGCCGAAGGCCGACCGGCGCCTCATGGCGCCGAACCTCGCGGGCGCGAGGAGCGGAGCGACGAGCCTGCCCATCGGATCGCGAGGGGACCCCGAAGGGGTCGCCGAGCGGGCCGATCTGCGAGGAAACCATGAACAGAGAGTTGAAGCGGATCTCCGCGCTCGTGCTGGTCATGTTCACCGCGCTGTTCGTCGCGTCCAGCGTGATCCAGGTGTTCCAGTCGCAGAACCTCGAGGCCGACGCGCGCAACCAGCGCGCGCGTGCGGACCAGTACTCGATCCAGCGCGGGCAGATCCTCGTGTCCGACGGCACCGCGATCGTGACGTCGCCGCGCTCGGACGACTCGTTCCAGTTCGACCGCGACTACAAGGAGGGGCGCCTCTACGCCGCGGTCACGGGCTACTACAACCCGATCGGCTCGCCCACCGGCATCGAGGGCGCCCTGAACTCGCAGCTCGCCGGCACGGCCTCCGACCGTCTGCTCGATCGCTTCCAGAACATCCTGACCGGCGCGAAGCCCCGTGGCGCCTCCGTGCAGCTGACGATCGACGCTGCCGTGCAGAAGGCCGCCTACGACGCCCTCGGGGACCAGCGCGGCGCGGTCGTCGCGCTGGACCCGCGCACGGGCGCGGTGCTCGCCATGGTGTCCAAGCCGTCGTTCGACCCGAACGCGATCGCGGACCACGCCGACGGCGTCAAGGCGTACGAGCGGCTGAAGGACCAGGCCGGCAAGCCCCTGATCAACCGCGCCATCGACAGCCTGAACCCGCCCGGGTCGACGTTCAAGATCGTCAGCGCCTCGACGGCCCTCGAGACCGGCCGCTACAAGCCGGACAGCATGTTCCCGAGCCCGCGCTCGTACACGCTGCCGGGCACGTCCACCGTCATCCAGAACGCGGTCGGCGAGGCGTGCGGCACGGGCCCGAAGGCCTCGATCTTCACGGCGCTCAAGCTCTCCTGCAACATCCCGTTCGCGCAGCTCGGCATCGCGCTCGGCGACGACGCGCTGCGCACGCAGGCGGAGAAGTTCGGCTTCGGCCAGCAGCTGTCCATCCCGCTGAAGGTGACCCCCTCGGTCTACCCGCCCGCGCCGCTCGACCCGGCGCAGACGGCGCAGACCGCGTTCGGGCAGTACGACGACAGGGCGACGCCGCTGCAGATCGCGATGGTGTCGGCGGCGATCGCGAACCGGGGGCGGCTGATGAAGCCGAACCTCGTGCAGAAGGTCCTGTCGCCCTCGCTCGCGCCCTCGTCGCAGTTCTCGCCGGAGCAGCTCGGGACGCCGGTCAGCGAGAAGACGGCCGAGCAGGTGACGGCGATGATGAAGGCGTCGGTGGACTCCGGCGCGGCCACCAATGCAAGAATCGAGGGGGTCGAGGTGGCGGGCAAGACCGGCACGGCGCAGAACGGGACGAACGATCCGTACACGCTCTGGTTCACGGGATTCGCTCCCGTCTCGGACCCGCAGGTGGCGGTCGCGGTGGTCGTCGAGAACGGTGGGGGGCTCGGTCAGTCGGGGTTCGGCAACCTGGTCGCCGCTCCGATCGGCCGCCAGGTGATGGAGGCGGTGCTGAAACGATGAGACCGACCTCCGGCCTCACCTTCGGGGGGCGCTACGAGCTCTCCTCGCGCATCGCCGTGGGCGGGATGGGCGAGGTGTGGGAAGCCACCGACCTCGTCATCGGGCGCCCCGTCGCGATCAAGATCCTGAAGGACGAGTACCTCGGCGACCCCGGGTTCCTCGAGCGGTTCCGCGCCGAGGCCCGGCACGCGGCGCTCGTGAACCACGAGGGCATCGCGAACGTCTACGACTACGGCGAGGAGGACGGCTCCGCGTTCCTCGTCATGGAGCTGGTGCCCGGCGAGCCGCTGTCCTCGATCCTCGAGCGCCAGCACACGCTGCCGCCGGACCGGGTGCTCGACGTCGTGGCGCAGACCGCGCTCGCGCTGCACGCCGCGCACGCCGCGGGCCTCGTGCACCGGGACATCAAGCCGGGCAACCTGCTCGTCACCCCGGACGGCCGGGTGAAGATCACCGACTTCGGCATCGCGCGCATCACCGACCAGGTGCCGCTCACGGCGACGGGCCAGGTGATGGGCACCGTGCAGTACCTGTCGCCGGAGCAGGCGAGCGGCCAGCCCGCCTCCCCCGCGACGGACGTCTACTCGCTCGGGATCGTCGCCTACGAGTGCCTGGCGGGCCACCGCCCCTTCACGGGCGAGTCGCAGGTCGCGATCGCGATGGCGCAGATCAACGACGCCCCGCCGGACCTGCCGACGTCGATCCCCGAGCCGATCCGCCGCCTCGTCTTCGCGTGCATCGCCAAGGCGCCGTCGGACCGGCCGGCGACGTCCGCGCTGCTCGCCCGGGCCGCCCAGGCGCTGCGCCGCGGCGACGTCCTCGCCGCGGCCTCCGCGGTCCCGGCCGTCCTGCCCGCCGGCACGGCGGCGCCGACCATGGCGATGAGCGCCGAGGCGCAGCCGACCACCGTCATGCCCTCGCAGGAGCCCGGGTTCGACACCGCGCTGCTCGGTGTGCCGGCGGGCGCGGCGACCGGCGCGACGACCGCCTACCCGCAGGCGCAGCAGCCCGCGCCGCCCACCGGCCCCTACGGCACCGGCGACGGCCCCGACGACCCGCAGCGGCGCCGCCGCAGCCCGTGGACGATCCCGCTGATCGCCCTCATCGTGCTGCTCGCGATCGTGCTCATCGTCTTCCTGCTCACGCGCGGGGGCGGGTCCCCCGCGGCGAGCGGCACCCCCTCGGCCGGCTCGCAGCCGGCGTCGAGCGCGCCGTCGAGCGCGGGCCCGAGCACGCAGGCGATCGACGAGTCCGCCTACACGGGGCAGGACCACGCGGACGTCGAGCAGTCGCTGAAGGACCTCGGCTTCACGAACCTCGACTCGCAGGCCGGGGAGGCCGCGGGGTCCGCGGACCAGGCCGGGCAGGTCTACAGCGTCGAGCCGAACGGGAACGTCCGCACCGACACCACCGTGAAGATCCGCTACTACGCGCCGGTCGCCACGCTGGACGCGCCCGGCACGGCGCCCTCCGTATCCCCCTCGACGGTGCAGCCCGGCCAGCAGTTCACCGTCTCCTGGCCGAGCTACACGTGCCCGAACGGCGGACCCGGGCCGCTCAGCGGCTGGACGGTCATCCTGTCCGGCGCGCAGTCGACCCAGATCCCGCTCGACGCCGGTGCCCGATCCACGACCGTCACGGCCGCCGACGCGCCGGGGCGCATCTCGGTGCGCTACCAGGCGAACTGCGGCGCGAAGAGCACGCCGAGCTCGCCCGCCGGCCGGGTCACGGTGGAGCAGCCCCAGCAGCAGCAGCAGCAGCCGAGCCAGCAGCCCACGCAGCAGCAGCCGTCCGCGCCGGCGTCCAGCCCGGCCCCGACCGAGACCCCCGGCGGCTGACGTGTCCGACGACCGCGCCGCGGCCGTGACCGGGCCGATGCTCGCCCTCACGGGCGGGGAGCGCCTGCTCGCCGGCCGGTACCGGGTCGAGCAGCTGATCGGCCGCGGGGGCATGGCCGAGGTCCACATGGGCACCGACACGCGGCTCGGCCGGCGGGTCGCGATCAAGCTGCTGAAGTCGTCGCTCGCGAACGACCCGACGTTCCGGATGCGGTTCCGGCAGGAGGCGCAGGCGGCGAGCCGCATGACGCACCCGACCATCGTCCGCGGCTTCGACGCGGGCGAGGAGACGGTGCTCGAGTCGGGCGGCGGCGAGGCGCAGCTGCCCTTCATCGTCATGGAGTACGTCGACGGCAGGCTGCTGAAGGACCTGATCGCCGAGGGCCCGATGACGCCCGCGGAGGCCGGCCACATCGTCGGCGGCATCCTGACGGCCCTCGAGTACTCGCACGCGGCGGGCGTCGTGCACCGCGACATCAAGCCCGGCAACGTGATGGTGACGCGCTCCGGCCAGATCAAGGTCATGGACTTCGGGATCGCCCGGGCGATCAGCGACTCGTCCGCGACCGTCGCGCAGACGACCGTCATCCTCGGCACAGCCTCGTACTTCTCCCCGGAGCAGGCGAAGGGCGAGACGGTCGACCCCCGCAGCGACCTGTACTCCACCGGCGTGGTGCTCTTCGAGATGCTGACCGGCCGGGTGCCGTTCAAGGGTGACAGCCCGATCGCGGTCGCCTACCAGCACGTCTCCGAGCGCCCGGAGGCGCCGAGCCGACTGAACCCCGCGCTGAACGACCAGGTCGACGCCGTCGTGCTGCGCGCGATGGAGAAGGACCGGGTGCGGCGCTACCAGTCCGCCCAGGACTTCCGGGCGGACGTCGACGCCGTGGTCGCGGGCAGAGCGCCGATTGCCCGGCTCCCCACGGTCGAGCTGCAGCGGGACCTGTTCGGCGGCGAGGCGAGCGCCGAGCAGGTCGAGCGCCGGCTCGCCTTCGACGACCCCGGCCCCGCCACCACGTCGTCGCGGCCGCCCGCCGGGCTGATCTGGGCCGGCGTGCTGTTCGTCGTCGCGGTGGTCGTGGCGGTCGGGCTCTGGGTGACCTCGATCGCGACCGGCAACTTCGGGGCGGACGACCGCACCGTCCCCGCGTTGACCGGTGCCACCGCCGCCACCGCGCAGTCGGCGCTCCGCGGCCTGCAGCTGAACCCGGTCGTGGTGCGCGAGAACTCCTCGACGGTGCAGAGCGGGAACGTGATCCGCACCTCGCCCGGATCCGGCGTCGTGCTGCGCAAGGGCGAGTCGGTGCGGCTCGTGGTGTCCACCGGCACCGCGCAGTCCGCCGTGCCGACCCTCGTCGGCCGGTCGGAGTCGGACGCGGTCGCCGCGATCCGCAGGGCCGGGCTCGACTACGGCAGCTCGACGACGCAGCACTCCCAGGACGTGGCGCAGGGCGTGGTCATCGCGGCGAAGTCCGAGGACGGCGCGGAGGTCATGCCCGGGGCGTCGCTCGACCGCGGCTCGACCATCGACCTCGTCGTGTCCGACGGGCAGGTGCAGCTGCCGGACCTGACCGGGCAGCCGGTCGACCAGGCGACCTCGACCGTGGGCTCGCTCGGCCTCAGGGCCGACGTCGTGCCGGCGGAGGTGCCGTGCGACCAGCCCGGCACCGTGTACTACCAGGTGACGAAGGCCGGCCCGGTCGCGCAGGGCTCGACGGTCACGCTGCAGGCGTGCCCCGCGGCACCGACACCCACCCCGACCGCTCCCGTACCCACGGACGCGGCCACCCCGCCGCCCGCCGGCTGATCCCGGCCCGGGCGGGACGGGTCAGCGGGCGGTGACCCCGGGGGTCAGGCCCTCGGCGCGCGCGACCGCGCCGGGGTCGCCCAGCTCGGCGAGCCAGTTGGCCAGCATCCGGTGGCCGCCCTCGGTCAGCACCGACTCCGGGTGGAACTGCACGCCGTAGACCTTCGCGTCGCGGTGCTGCAGCGCCATGATCACGCCGCCCTCCGTCCGGGCCGTCACGGCGAGCTCCGCCGGCACGGTGCCGTCCACGACGGCGAGGGAGTGGTACCGCGTCGCCTGGAACCGGTCCGGCACCCCGGAGAAGATCGTGCTGTCGTCGTGCAGGACCGACGAGGTCTTGCCGTGCATCAGCTCCTCGGCGTTCGTCACCACGCCGCCGAACGCCTCGGCGATCGCCTGGTGGCCGAGGCACACCCCGAGCAGCGGCACGCCCGTCTCGACCGCGGCGTGCACCACGGGCACCGAGACGCCCGCGTCGGCGGGCTTGCCGGGGCCGGGGGAGACGAGCACGCCGTCGTACTGCCGGATCCGCTCCGCCAGCTCCTCCACGGGGATCGTGTCGTTGCGGACGACCTCGGTCTCCGCGCCGAGCTGCTGCAGGTACCCGTTCAGCGTGTAGACGAAGCTGTCGTAGTTGTCGATGACGAGCACCCGGACCATCGCACGATCCTACGGAGCCGGGCCCGGAGGGGGCGCGCCGGGTACGCTGGAGGGCATGGCTCGAGTCCGTCCCTCCGCCTCCCGCCGCGCGTCACGGCCCGAGGGCGGCGAGGCCGGCCCGAACGCCGTCTGGTTCAAGCCGATCATGTTCGGCTTCATGCTGCTCGGGCTGGTCTGGATCCTCGTCTTCTACATCTCCAACGGGCAGTACCCGCTGCCGCTGCCGCGGGGCGAGGAGAGCTGGAACATCCTCATCGGGTTCGGCATCGCCTTCGTCGGCTTCCTGATGACCCTCTGGTGGCGCTGACCCGCTGAGGCCGCCGCCCCCTCACCCCGCCGGGCCCGCGCCGCGCGTCAGCAGGAAGGCCCGAGCGCGTCAGCAGGAACGGCGAGCACCAGCAGGAACCGAGGGCCCTTCCCTTCCTGCTGAAGCTCCTCGTTCCTGCTGAACGTCGACGGCGAGCGCCGTCCTGATGCTCGTGCTTCCTGCTGTCGGTGCTCCCCAGCGGCAGCGTGAAGCGGCGAGCAGGGACCGGGAGGAACGGGGAGGCGACCCGACCCGCACCCCGTCCGTCCTCCACACCGTGGAGTCGCCTGTGGAGGACGCGCCGTCCCGTCCCCGCACTGGGGCCGAACGACAGCCCTGTCATTCTCCACATGGTGGACAGACCTGTGGAGAACCCGGTGGACGGGTTGGGGAGGATCAGCGGACGAGCACGGCCGGCACGAGAGCGAGCACCACGAGCACGGCGGCGATCGCCCCGACCGCCAGGCGGGCGCGGACGGCCCGGCGCGGCCCGCGGTTGGCGATCAGCACGCCGCCGACCAGCGCGCCGACCAGCAGGCCGCCGACGTGCGCCTGCCACGCGATCCCGGTCAGCACGAAGCCGAGCGCGAGGTTGATGCCGATGATGACGACGAGCGCCCGCACGTCCACGCCGAGGCGCCGCTGCACGACCGCGACCGCGCCGAGCACCGCGAAGACGGCGCCGGAGGCGCCGATCACCGGCGTCGTGACCCCCGTCTGCACGCCGGCGATCGGGATGAACGCGGCGGCGAGCACCGTCAACGAGCCGCCGAGCGCGCCGAGCACGTAGACGGCGACCATCCGCGCCCGCCCGAGGACGCCCTCGAGCGGCCGCCCGAAGAGGTAGAGGGCGTACATGTTGAACCCGATGTGCACGATGCCGATCAGGCTGCCGGGCGGCGTGATCGGCTGGTGCAGCAGCGCGGCGGTGAGCATCCGCCACGGCTCGAACGGCGCCCCGGTCGCCGGCAGCGAGTACACCGGCGCGTACTGCCACGCGCGCTGGAGGGCCCCGCCCGTCGCCAGCTGCACGAGGTAGGCCGCGACGGTGAGGGCGATGATCCAGCCGGTCGCCGTGGCCGGACGGTACCGCGCCGAGCGCCGCCAGACGCGGCGCAGCTCGGTGCGGACGTCGCTCATCGGCTCAGGTGGTGGTCACGTCGACGGACGACAGCACCTGCTGCTCGACCGGGCGGTCGCCCCGGTCGGTCTGCACGCTGCCCAGCCTGTCGACCACCGCACGGCTGGCGTCGTCGGCGACCTCGCCGAAGATCGTGTGCGCGCCCTGCAGCCACGTCGTCGGCGCGGTCGTGATGAAGAACTGCGATCCGTTCGTGCCCTTGCCGAACCGCTTGCCCGCGTTGGCCATGGCGAGCATGTACGGCTTCGTGAAGTCGAGGTCCGGCGAGATCTCGTCGTCGAACTCGTACCCGGGGCCGCCGGTGCCGGTGCCGAGCGGGTCGCCGCCCTGGATCATGAAGTTCGGGATGATGCGGTGGAAGACGACGTCCTTGTACAGGGGTCCGTCCTGGGTCTGCCCGCTGCGCGGGTCCTTCCACTGCTGCTCGCCGGTGGCGAGCCCGATGAAGTTCTTCACGGTCTTCGGCGCGTGCAGCCCGTAGAGGTTGACGGTGATGTCCCCCTGCGTGGTGTGGAGCACGGCGGTGGCGGTGGTGTCCGGCATGCCTCCAGTGTGTCAGGGGGCGCCGACCCTTCCGCCGGTCCTCCAGCGCTCGGGCGGCTCCCTCACGGCTTCCCGCCCGAACTCCCAGGGTGCGCGCAGCGCGCTCGATGGAAGGATGCTGGGGACGCGCCGCGACCCATGCAGGGGCGGTGACCGCGAACGATTGCCGAAGGGCGGAAGAAGCGATGGCCTCGACCAAGAAGCAGGTGAAGCGGCTCAAGAAGGACGCGCAGCGCCTCTGGAGCGACCAGCAGGCGCTGCTCAACCGGGCGAACGGCGTCGCGCGGGACGCGGTACCCCACGCCCAGCGCCTCGCCACGTCCTTCTACGACGACCAGCTGAAGCCGTCCGTGACGAAGGGACGCGTCGGCGCGAAGGCCGCCGGCAAGGCCGGTTCGGCCGCGGGCCGCTACGTCGGCTCGACCACGCGGGACGCGGTGCGCGGCACGGTCGTGCCCGCGGCGACGAGCGCGCTGGCCGCAGCGCTCGCGCTGGCGGAGGAGGGCGGCAAGCGCCTCGGCGCCGGGAGCGCCTCGGCCGCCGAGAGCGCGCACGACGCGCAGAAGACCCTGAAGAAGGCGCGCCGATCCGGCCTCCGCTCGCAGGCGAAGGCGAAGGCGAAGCTCAAGGCGGCCTCGAAGGCCGGGCAGCACGCCGCGAAGCACGGGCAGAAGCGCATCGCCAAGGCCACCGGTCGCTCGAGCGGGATCGGCACCGGCGGCACCATCGGCATCGTGCTCGGCATCGGCCTCGTGGCCGTGATCGGCTACGCGATCTGGCAGACGCTGCGCGCGGACGACGACCTGTGGGTGGCCGACGAGGACCCGGAGATCACGCCCTCGGGCGACGCCCCGACCGCGTAGCGGCTTCAGCCGGCGGCGACCGCCTCCAGCGTGCTGCGCACCGCGCGCACCGCCGGGCGGTCGGCGCCGGCGGCCCGGGCGGCGGTGAACACCTCCCGGTGCGGGTCGCCCGGCAGGAGGACCAGCCGTGCCCTCGTCGGCCGGTCGGTCCAGACCAGGTCCGGCAGGATCGCGACCGCGTTCCCCGACTCCACGAGCCGGACGTGCACCTCGAGATCGGCGGACTCGACGCGGACGTCCGGTTCGAACCCGGCTTCGCGGCACCGCTGCTCGGCCCAGTGCCGCGACGCGGCGCCCCGCGGCTCCATCACCCACGGCAGCTCCGCCACGTCCTCGATGGCCGCGACCTCGGCGCCGGTCGGCACGGCGAGCCGGAGCCGGTCCCGCACCAGCGGCCGGCGGTCGAGCCCATCGTGACGCATCGTCGCGTGCCCCGGGTACTGCTCGGCCACGACCAGGTCGAAGTCGCGCGCCGCCGTGCGCCGCAGCGCGGACTCCGGTTCGTGCTGCACCGCCTCCACCCGCACGCCCGGATGGTCGCGGGCCATGCGGGTCAGGGTGTCGGGCAGCAGCGCCAGCGCGGCGGACTGGAACACGGCGAGCCGGACCGCACCGGTGGTCGTCTCGGCGCGGGCCGCGATCTCCGTCTCCGCGCGCTCGAGCACCCGGAGCACCTCGCCCGCGCGCTCCGCGAGCAGCGCGCCGTCCGGGGTGAGCGCGACGCCGCGGCCGGCAGGGCTCAGCAGCGGGACGCCGACCTCGCGCTCGAGCAGCGCGAGCTGCTGCGACACCGCGGACGGGCTGTAGTGGAGCGCTGCGGCGACCTCGGCGAGCGTGCCGCGGTCGGCCAGCTCGCGCAGCAGCCGCAGGCGCTTGACGTCGTACACGGTGCTCCTCACCGGTCAGCAGGACTGAACGGTACTCGTCGTGAATCATCGCTGTTGCTGACGGTTCCGTCGACCGATGATGACGGGATGAGTGGGATCGCGGAGCGACCGGTCGTCGCGGCGCTGCAGAAGGACGAGGTCCGTGAGCGCGTGGCGCGGACGGAGCGTCTGGTCCGACGCTGGCTGACCGAGGCGGCCGGCTCCCCCGCCGACCCGGCGGCGGCCCGGCTCGCGGGCGTGCTGCGCGATCCGAAGGGCCTCGCGTTCACGGTGGGCTTCGTCGACGGCGTGGTCCGGCCGGACGACCTCCGCGCCGCCGCGCACCGCCTGCACGCGATCGCGCCCGACGTCCCCCGCTTCCTGCCGCTGCCGCTGCGGCTGGCCGTGCGCCTCGGGGGCCTCGCCGCGCCGCTGCTGCCGTGGATCGTCGTGCCCGCCGCGCGGTACGCGCTCCGCCGCATGGTCGACCACCTCGTCATCGACGCGACGCCGCGCCGGCTCGGCGCGTCGATCGCCCGCATCAAGGCACGGGGCGTCCGGCTGAACCTGAACCTGCTCGGCGAGGCGGTCCTCGGCAAGAAGGAGGCGGACCGGCGGCTGGCCGGCACCCTCGCGCTCATCCAGCGGCCCGACGTCGACTACGTGTCGATCAAGGTGTCCGCCGCGGTCGCGCCCCACGCCACCTGGGCGTTCGACGCCTCCGTCGACGACGTGGTGGAGCGGCTGCGACCGCTCTACGTCGCCGCCCGCCGCAGCGGCACCTTCATCAACCTGGACATGGAGGAGTACAAGGACCTGGACCTGACCGTCGCGGTCTTCCAGCGGATCCTCGACGAGCCCGCCTTCCTCGACTACCGCGGCGGCATCGTGCTGCAGGCCTACCTGCCCGACGCGCTGGCCGCCATGCAGGGCCTCCAGGCCTGGTCGGCCGCGCGGCGCGCCCGCGGGGGCGCCGGCATCAAGGTGCGCCTGGTCAAGGGGGCGAACCTGCCGATGGAGCGCGTCGAGGCCGCGATCCACGACTGGCCGCTCGCCACCTGGCACGAGAAGGTCGAGAGCGACACCCAGTACAAGCGCGTGCTCGACTGGGCGCTGACGCCCGAGCGGATCGACGCGGTCCAGCTGGGCATCGCCGGTCACAACCTCTTCGACGTCGCGGACGCGTGGCTGCTCGCGCAGGACCGCGGCGTCGAGGACGGCGTCGAGTTCGAGATGCTGCTCGGCATGGCGACGGGCCAGGCCGAGGCCGTGCGCCGCGAGGTCGGCGGGCTGCTCGTCTACACCCCGGTGGTGCACCCGCGCGAGTTCGACGTCGCGATCGCCTACCTGGTGCGGCGCCTCGAGGAGGGCGCCAGCGCGGACAACTTCATGTCGAGCGTCTTCGACCTGGCGGCGGACGAGGCCCTGTTCGAGCGGGAGCGGGAGCGCTACACCGCCTCGCTCCGCGTGCTCGACACCGCGGTGCCGCCGCCGCACCGCGTCCCGCGGGTCGACCGGCCGTGGGCCTCGGGCGACCCGTTCGCGAACGCGATCGACACCGACCCGGCGGTGCGCGAGCACCGCGAGGCCGTCACCCGGCTGCTCGGCCGGGCCGCGTCCTCGACGCTCGGCGACGACACGCTCGCCGAGCACACCGTCACCGACCGCGCGGTGCTCGACCGCCTGCTGGACGACGCCCGGGCGGCGGGTGCCGCGTGGGGCGCCCGCCCCGCGGCCGAGCGCGCGGCCGTGCTGCAGCGTGCGGGTGACGCCCTCGCAGCGGCCCGCGAGGAGCTGATCGAGGTGATGGTGTCCGAGGCGGCGAAGACCGTCGACCAGGCGGACCCGGAGGTCAGCGAGGCGGTCGACTTCGCGCGGTACTACGCCCACCACGCCGAGGAGCTGGAGCAGGTCGACGGCGCCCGCTTCGTCCCCGCGGCCCTGACGCTCGTCACCCCGCCCTGGAACTTCCCGGTCGCGATCCCGGCCGGCGGCGTGCTGGCCGCCCTCGCGGCGGGCAGCGCGGTGGTGCTGAAGCCGGCGGGCCCGGCGAGCCGCTGCGGCGCCGTCCTCGCCGAGGTGCTCTGGCGGGCGGGCGTCCCCCGTGACGTCCTGAACCTCGTGCAGGTCGACGAGCAGGACCTGGGCGGCGCGCTCGTCGCCGACCCGCGGATCGACCGCGTGATCCTCACCGGGGCGTGGGAGACGGCGCGCCTCTTCCGCGACTTCCGCGCCGACCTGCCGGTGCTCGCCGAGACGAGCGGCAAGAACGCGATGGTCGTGACCCCGTCGGCCGACCTCGACCTCGCGGTCAAGGACCTCGTGCAGAGCGCGTTCGGCCATGCGGGCCAGAAGTGCAGCGCGGCGTCCCTCGCCATCCTGGTCGGCTCCGTCGCGACCTCGAAGCGGTTCCTCGGCCAGCTGGTCGACGCGGTGTCGTCGCTCGAGGTCGGCATGCCGTGGGACCCGACGACGCGGATGGGCCCGCTGATCGAGCCCGCCGACGGCAAGCTGCTCGAGGGCCTCACGACGCTCGGCGAGGGCGAGCGCTGGCTGCTCCGGCCGAAGCGGCTCGACGAGGAGGGCCGCCTGTGGACGCCCGGCGTGCGCTCCGGGGTCCGGCGCGGCTCCGCGTACCACCTGACCGAGTACTTCGGCCCGGTCCTCGGGCTGATGACCGTCGACACCCTCGACGAGGCGATCGCCGTGCAGAACGAGGTCTCCTTCGGCCTCACCGCCGGGCTGCAGTCCCTCGAGCCGGAGGAGATCGGCGCCTGGGCCGACCGGGTCGACGCCGGCAACCTCTACGTCAACCGCGGCACGACGGGGGCGATCGTCGGCCGGCAGCCCTTCGGCGGCTGGAAGCGCTCCTCCGTCGGCCCGGGCTCGAAGGCGGGCGGTCCGAACTACCTGATGGGCCTCGGGTCGTGGCAGCGGGCCGATGCGACGGAGCCGCCGACCGCGCGGCTCGACGGCGCGGTCGCCCGGGTCGTCCGCGCCGCAGGCGCCTTCGGCGACGCGGCCCGCGCCTTCGTGTCCGACGGCGCGATGCGCGACCAGGCGGTCTGGGAGGAGCGGTTCGGCGCCGTCGTCGAGCTCGCCGACCTCGAGGTGGAGCGGAACCTGCTGCGCTACCGCACCGTGCCGGTGACGATCCGCGTCGGCGCCGTCGCAGCGCCCGCGGACGTCCTCCGGATCGTGGCCGCCGGCGTGCGCTCCGGTGCGATGGTCCGGGCGTCGAGCGCCGCACCGCTGCCGCGGGACCTCGCGGCGGCGCTGCGCGAGGCGGGCGTCGCCGCGACCGTGGAGCCGGGCTCCGCGCTCACCGGGCGCGTTCGCGCGGTCGGGGTCACCGCGGCCGCGCTGCTCCGCGAGGCGGGCGGCGACCCGGACCTCGCGGTGTGGGACGCGCCGGTCACCGCCGCGGGCCGGCTGGAGCTGCTGCCGTTCCTCCGCGAGCAGTCGATCAGCATCACCGCGCATCGCTTCGGGACCCCGAACCACCTCACCGACGCCCTGCTCTAGGGGTCCGCGCCGCCCGAGCCTCGTCGCGCGGTGGTTGCACCGTCACGCGGTGGGTGCACCCACCGCGTTGGGGTGCGACCACCGCGTGACCGGTGCTGCCCGTCATCGCGCCCCCGCACTGCCAGTCGGGTCCCAGGTCCGTGAGCACAATCGCTGCATTCGGTTCCCCTCGACGAAGGGCGGCGGCCCATGCTCCTCGACACCACCACGACCCCGACGAGCAGCCCGGCGGCTGCCCCGGCCCGCCTCGGCTGGCGGCAGCGCCTCGCCGAACGCCGGCGGCTGCAGCGCGTCGACCGGGTCGGCGCCAAGCTGGCGCGGCTGGACGCGGTCTCGCGCCTTCTGGCGCGCGCCGAGACGCGGCTCGAGGCGGGGTGGACGCAGGACGCCTGGTTCGTGACGCGCGACGACGGAGTGCTCCGGCACCACGTCGGCACCCTCCACGCGGATCAGGGCGTGCGCAGCGAGGCGGTCTGCCTCGTCGCCGCGATCGCGGTGGAGGCGATGCCCGGCTCGATCACCGGTCCCGACGCGCAGCGGGCGATCGGCGCCCTCTGGAACGTGCTGCACGGCGGCAGCGCCGCGGCGGACTGGGCGACCGCCCCAGGGGTCACCGCGGCCCGCGCCTACGACCTGGTCCGCTGGAACGACGCCTCCGACCGGCGTCAGTCCGACGTGCTCGCGCTCGTGCAGGCGAGCCGCGCCTCGATGGACCGCGCCTCGGCCGCGCTGCGCGCCGATCTCGCGCGCGCCTGAGCCGGCGAGCGGCCAGCAGCAAGACCGCTGGTCGAGGTGCGACGAAGGAGCCTCGAGACCACCCGCGCCCGCGAGCCGGGTGGTCTCGAGGCTCGCTGCGCTCGCACCTCGACCAGCGGTGGTGCGGCGATCAACGATGCGGTGACCGGCGGTGGAGACAAGGGGACTCGAACCCCTGACCCCCTGCTTGCAAAGCAGGTGCTCTACCAACTGAGCTATGCCCCCGGACAGGCGAGGAGTCTAGCCGCGCGAGCGCGGTCGGAGGCCGAAGGCCGACCGGCGCCGACGAGATCGCGTACCCGAGGCCCGCTCAGGGCCGAGGAAGTGACACAGGCTTGGACGAGCGGCGCGTCCAAGACCATCAACAGAGTGGGGCTACCAGGACTTGAACCTGGGACCTCTTCGTTATCAGCGAAGCGCTCTAACCGCCTGAGCTATAGCCCCGTGTGGCCCCGAAAGGCCGTCGAGAAGCCTACCAGCCGCTACTGGTTGGTGAAGCCGACCAGGATGCCGCCGGTCACCTTGACCGACAGGTTGTACAGCAGGCAGGCGATCGCGCCGAGCACCGTGCCGACCACGACCTGCAGCGCGGCGATGACCACCGTGAAGCCCATCACCTGCGCGAACGAGATGATGCTGTTCACGCTGAGGCTGTTGGAGCCGGAGACGTCGCGCAGCAGGGTCGTCACGGATCCGAAGATGCCGGTGGACTCGAGCACGGTCCAGATCAGCAGCACGGCGACGACGATGATCACGCCGACCGCGGCCGCGATCAGGAAGCTGAACTTCACCGCGGACCAGAAGTCGATGTAGACCAGCTTGAGCCGGACCTGCTTGACCTTGTTCGGGTTCGTCGGCTTCGCCGTCAGCTTGTCCGCCACGCTGGTACCGCTACTCTCCTGCGAGGTCGGTTCCGACGGGCGGCTGGGTGTCCTCACCGAGCTCATCTGCTCGCGCCTCCACTGTCGTTTCGCTGTTCCGGGCGATGGCGATGATTCTGTCACTCTCGGCGAACCGAGCGAAGACCACGCCCATCGTGTCGCGGCCCTTCGCCGGAACCTCGGAGACAGCGGAGCGCACGACCTTACCCGTCTCGAGCACGACGAGCACCTCGTCGCCGTCGCCGACGATCAGCGCGCCGGCGAGCTCGCCGCGGCGCTCCTCGAGCTTCGCGACCTTGATGCCGAGCCCACCGCGCTGCTGGAGGCGGTACTGGTCGACGCTCGTGCGCTTCGCGTAGCCGCCCTCCGTGACGACGAAGACGAAGCCCTCGTCGCTGACCACGCGGGCCGCGAGCAGCTGGTCGTCGCCGCGGAAGTGCATCCCGATCACGCCGGCCGTGCTGCGCCCCATCGGGCGCAGGCTCTCGTCGGACGCCGTGAACTTGAGGCTCATGCCCTGACGGGAGACGAGCAGCAGCTGGCTCGACTCGTCCACCAGCAGCGCCTGGATCAGCTCGTCGCCCTCGCGCAGGTTGATCGCGATCACGCCGCCGGAGCGGTTGGTGTCGTACTCGGTCAGGGCGGTCTTCTTGACGAGCCCGCCCCGGGTGGCGAGCACCAGGTAGGGGGCGGCGGCGTAGTCGGGGATGTCGAGGATCTGCGCCACCCGCTCGTCCGGCTGCATCGCCAGCAGGTTCGCGATGTGCTGCCCCTTGGCGTCCCGCCCGGCGTCCGCGATCTCGTAGGCCTTGGTGCGGTAGACGCGGCCGAGGTTCGTGAAGACGAGCAGCCAGTGGTGCGTGGAGGTGACGAAGAGGTGCTCGACCACGTCGTCGGCGCGCAGCTGCGCGCCACGCACCCCGCGGCCGCCGCGGCGCTGCGACCGGTACTGGTCGCTGCGGGTCCGCTTGATGTAGCCGCCGCGGGTGACCGTGACGACGACCTCCTCCTCGGGGATCAGGTCCTCGACGCTCATCTCGCCGTCGTAGCCGGGGAGGATGCGCGTGCGGCGGTCGTCGCCGAATCGGTCGGTGATCTCCTGCAGCTCCTCCGACACGATCCGGCGCTGCCGGCTCTCGTTCGCGAGGATGTCCTTCAGGTCGGCGATCTGCCGCTCGAGCTCGGCCGCCTGGTCGATGATCTTCTGCCGCTCGAGGGCCGCGAGGCGCCGCAGCTGCAGGTTGAGGATCGCGGTGGCCTGCACCTCGTCCACCTCGAGCAGCTCGATCAGGCCGTTGCGGGCGTCCTCCGTGGTGGGGGAGCGGCGGATCAGCGCGATGACCTCGTCGAGGGCGTCGAGCGCCTTCAGGTAGCCGCGCAGGATGTGCGCGTCCTCCTCCGCCTTGCGCAGGCGGTAGCGGGTGCGGCGCTGGATGACCTCGATCTGGTGCTCGATCCAGGCCGAGACGAAGCCGTCGAGCGCGAGGGTGCGCGGCACCCCGTCGACGAGCGCGAGCATGTTCGCACCGAAGTTCGTCTGCACCTCGGTGTGCTTGTACAGGTTGTTCAGCACGACCTTGGCGACGGCGTCGCGCTTCAGGATGATGACGAGGCGCTGCCCGGTGCGGCCCGAGGAGTGGTCCTGGATGTCGGCGATGCCGGACATCCGCCCCTCCTTGACCATCGTCGCGATCTTCGCGGCGAGGTTGTCGGGGTTCACCTGGTAGGGCAGCTCGGTGATCACGAGGGCGGTTCGGCCCTGGATCTCCTCGACGTTCACGACGCCGCGCATCGTGATCGAGCCGCGGCCGGTGCGGTAGGTGTCCTGGATGCCGCGGGTGCCGAGGATCGTCGCGCCGGTCGGGAAGTCGGGGCCGGTGATGTGCTGCATCAGCCCGGCGAGCAGCTCCTCGCGGTTCGCGTCCGGGTGCTCGAGCGCCCACTGGCAGGCGGCGGCGACCTCGCGCAGGTTGTGCGGCGGGATGTTCGTCGCCATGCCGACGGCGATGCCGGCGGAGCCGTTGACCAGCAGGTTCGGGAATCGCGCCGGCAGCACGACGGGCTCCTGGGTGCGCCCGTCGTAGTTGTCCTGGAAGTCGACGGTCTCCTCGTCGATGTCGCGCACCAGCTCCATCGCCAGCGGCGCCATCTTCGTCTCGGTGTACCGGGGCGCCGCGGCGGGGTCGTTGCCGGGGGAGCCGAAGTTGCCCTGGCCGAGCGCCAGCGGGTAGCGCATGCTCCAGTCCTGCACGAGCCGGACCAGGGTGTCGTAGATCGCCGTGTCGCCGTGCGGGTGGTAGTGCCCCATCACGTCGCCGACGACGCGGGCGCACTTGCTGAACGCGCGGTCGGGACGGTACCCGCCGTCGTACATCGCGTAGATCACGCGGCGGTGCACGGGCTTCAGCCCGTCCCGCACCTCGGGCAGCGCCCGCGCCACGATCACGCTCATCGCGTAGTCGAGGTACGACCGCTGCATCTCGAGCTGCAGGTCGACCTGCTCGATGTTGTCAACCATCAGTAGTCAGTCCTTGTCGTGGGGTGGGTCTCGAGGCTCCTCCGTCGCACCTCGACCGACGGGTCTCCCCCGCTGGTCGAGGTGCGGAGCGCAGCGGAGCCTCGAGACCGAGGGGCCGCTGCGGACTAGATGTCGAGGAAGCGGACGTCCTTCGCGTTCTGCAGGATGAAGTTGCGGCGCGACTCGACGTCCTCGCCCATGAGGGTGGCGAAGACCTGGTCGGCGGCGGCGGCGTCCTCGAGCGTCACCTGGCGCAGGGTGCGCGTCTCCGGGTTCATGGTCGTGTCCCAGAGCTCGGTGTAGTCCATCTCGCCGAGGCCCTTGTACCGCTGCACCCCGTTGTCCTTCGGGATGCGCTTGCCCGAGGCCTGCCCGTCGAGCAGCAGCGCGTCGCGCTCCCGGTCGCTGAACACGTACTCGTGCGGCGCGTTGCTCCACTTCAGGCGGTACAGCGGCGGCTGCGCGAGGTAGACGTAGCCGAGCTCGATCAGCGGCCGCATGAAGCGGAACACGAGCGTCAGCAGCAGGGTCGTGATGTGCTGGCCGTCGACGTCCGCATCGGCCATCAGCACGATCTTGTGGTACCGCGCCTTCGCCGGGTCGAAGTCCTCGCCGATGCCGCACCCGAAGGCCGTGATCATCGACTGGACCTCGGCGTTGCCGAGCGCCTTGTCGAGCCGCGCCTTCTCGACGTTCAGGATCTTGCCGCGCAGCGGCAGGATCGCCTGCGTCTCCGGGTTGCGGCCCCGGCTCGCGGAGCCGCCGGCCGAGTCGCCCTCGACGAGGAAGATCTCCGCCTTCGTCGCGTCCCTCGTCTGGCAGTCCTTCAGCTTGCCGGGCATCGACGCCCGGTCGAGCACGCTCTTGCGGGTCGCGTCGCGCGCCTTCCGCGCCGCCATGCGCGCGGTCGCCGCCTGCTGCGCCTTGCGGATGATGTCGCGGGCCTGGTTCGGGCTCGACTCGAAGAAGTGCGTCAGCTCGTTCGTCACGACCCGCTGCACGAACGCCTTCGCCTCGGTGTTGCCGAGCTTCGTCTTCGTCTGCCCCTCGAACTGCGGCTCGCCGAGCTTGATGGAGATGACGGCGGTGAGCCCCTCGCGGACGTCGTCGCCCGTCAGGTTCTCCTCCTTCTCCTTGATGAAGCCCTTCTCCCGTCCGTATCGGTTGATCAGCCCCGTCAGCGCGGCGCGGAAGCCCTCCTCGTGGGTGCCGCCCTCGTGCGTGTTGATCGTGTTCGCGAACGTGTGGACGCTCTCGGAGTAGGCGGTCGTCCACTGCATCGCGACCTCGAGCGAGATGTGGCGGGAGGTGTCCTCGCTCTCGAAGGCGATCACGCTCGGGTGGACCGCCTCCGCCTTCTTCGCGCTCGTGCGGTTGAGGTACTCGACGTAGTCGACGAGCCCCCGGTCGTAGCGGAACGTCTCGCTGCGCACCTCGGAGACCGCGGCCCCGCCCTCGTCCGGAACCTCGCCGTCGACCGGCTCCGTCGTCCGCTCGTCCGTCAGCACGATCGTGAGCCCCTTGTTCAGGAACGCGGTCTGCTGGAAGCGCGTGCGGAGCGTCTCGTAGTCGAAGTCGACCGTCTCGAAGATCTGCGCGTTCGGCCAGAACGTGATCGTCGTGCCGGTGGTGTCCGCCGCCTCGTCCTGCGAGAGGGGCGCGTCGGGGACGCCGTCCGTGAACCGCTGGCGCCAGACGTGCCCCTGGCGGCGGACCTCGACGTCGAGCCGGTGGGACAGCGCGTTCACGACGGAGCTGCCGACGCCGTGCAAGCCGCCGGAGACCGCGTACCCGCCGCCGCCGAACTTGCCCCCGGCGTGCAGCACCGTGAGCACGACCTCCACGGTCGAGCGGCCCTCCACCGGGTGGATGTCGACCGGGATGCCGCGGCCGTGGTCGACGACGCGCACGCCGCCGTCGGCGAGCATCGTCACCTCGATGCGGTCGTTGTATCCGGCCAGCGCCTCGTCGACGGAGTTGTCGACGATCTCGTAGACCAGGTGGTGCAGGCCGCGCGGCCCGGTCGACCCGATGTACATGCCGGGCCGCTTGCGCACGGCCTCCAGGCCCTCGAGCACCTGGATCGACCCGGCGCCGTAGTCGTCGCCGTTCGCCGGCCGCGTGGACGGGGCGAGCGCCTCGCCGTCCGCGGTGCCGAGCACCTCCGCGTCGGGGGCCTCCGGCTGCTCGCCCTGGTCGCCGGTCGTCCCGTTCGCGTCACTCGTCACTGATCGTGCTCCATCCCGTCGGCGCGTCCTTATTCTATCGCGCGCGCGAGGGCGGAAGGCGCGGAACGGGGCTCTCGGCCGCGAAAACGCGCGGCACCATCGCGCGACCCCGCCCGCGTTCAGATCGCGCCCGTCGACCGCCTCGGGAGCCCGGCCAGCGCCGGATCTGCGGATCGTCGACGGGTCAGCCGTAGGTGTCCCGCGGGCCGCGGCCCTGCACGCTCCGCGGGCCGTGGCTCCAGCTCGGCGTGTTCGGCCCGAGGAACCGCAGCTGCACCACGTTCGCCTCGGGGAAGTCGCGGTCGATCCGCTCGGCGAGCTGTCCGCGCATCAGCGACAGCTGCGTCGCCCATGCGGTCGAGTCGCAGCGCACCAGCAGCACCCCGTCGGCGAACCCCTCGACGCTCGCGTGCTTCGCGGTCTCCTCGCCCGCGATCGAGCGCCACGCCGCGGTCAGGTCCGTCTGCGCGAGCGGCGTCCGCCAGCCGAGCTGGTCCGTCACGCGATCGAGCACGGATCCGACCGAGAGCGGGTCGCGCCCCGGGGTGAAGGGCAGGCCGCCCGGCTTCTCCTCCGGCGGCCGCCGCCGCACCCGCGGGGCCCCGAAGACGGCGCGCAGCCGCGCCCAGACGCGCTGCGGCTCCGTCGTCGGCGTCTCGTACCCCTGCGGATCAGGCATCGGGCGCCTCCTCACCGTCCTCGAGGACCCGCCCCGACCGGATCCTCGTCACCCGACCGGCCAGCGCCGGGGGGATGTCCTCCTCGACCGCCGCGGTGATCAGCACCTGCTCGTAGCGGGCGACCCGCTCGGCGAGCCGCACGCGGCGGCGGGCGTCGAGCTCGGCGAACACGTCGTCGAGGATCACGATCGGGTCGCCGGTCGGCAGGTCGTGGCGCAGCAGCTCCACCGCTCCGAGGCGGAGCGACAGCGCGAGCGACCAGGACTCGCCGTGGCTCGCGTGGCTGCGCGCCGGCAGCCCGTTCACCGTCATGACCACGTCGTCGCGGTGCGGGCCGACCAGCGTGATCCCGCGCTCCAGCTCGCGCCGGCGCACCGTCTCGAGCGCGGCGGCGAAGCGCTCGGCGGTGGTGCCCTCCGTCGACTCCGCGTCGATCGAGCGCTGCGCGGCGAGCGCGACCAGCTGGTCGTCCCCGGCGACCACCGCGTACTGCTCGGCGACGAGCGGCTGCAGGTCCGCCAGCAGCGCGGCACGGGCGTCGAGCAGCTCGGACCCGGTCGTCACGAGCCGCTCGTCCCAGGCGTCGAGCGAGCCGGGGTCCACGCCGCCGCGCGCGTGCCGCAGCAGGCCGTTCCGCTGCCGGAGGGCCCGCTCGTAGTCGGTGACGACGCCCGCGAGGCGCGGTGTCCGCTGCACCAGCAGCTCGTCCACGAACCGCCGCCGCGCGGACGGCTCGCCCCGCACGATCGCGAGGTCCTCGGGGGCGAACAGCACCGACGACACGTTCCGGGTGATCTCGCGCGGGCGCACCGCCGACCGGTTCACCTGCGCCCGGTTCGGGGACGACCGGTTGACCTGGACCTCGGCCAGCACCTCGCGGTCCGCCGCGACGACCGTCGCCCGCACCACCGCGGAGTCCGCGTCCGCCCGGATGAGCGCCGCGTCGCCGGAGACCCGGTGCGAGGTCAGGTTCGTGAGGTAGCCGATCGCCTCGACCAGGTTCGTCTTGCCCTGGCCGTTGCGCCCGGCGAGCACGTTCGGACCCGGCTCGAAGGCGACGTCGGCGCCGGCGTAGTTGCGCCAGTCCGTCAGGCTCAGCCGCGCGATGCGCACGGCGTCACCTCGCTCCCGCTCAGGACGGGTCGTCGTCGGTCGGCGCGACGTGCTGCGCCTCCCCGGCCTCCGCCGCCTTCACCGCGTGGCCGCCGAACTGGTTGCGCAGGGCCGCCACCGCCTTCATGGCGGGGGACTGGTCCTGCCGCGACACGAAGCGGGCGAAGATCGCCGCGCTGATCGCCGGCATCGGCACGGCCTTGTCGATCGCCTCCTCGAGGGTCCAGCGGCCCTCGCCCGAGTCGTCGACGTAGCCGTCGATCTCGTGGAACTCGGTGTCCTCGTCGAGCGCCCGCACCATCAGCTCGAGCAGCCAGGAGCGGATGACCGTGCCGCGCTGCCATGCCTTGAAGGTGCCGGCGACGTCGATCTTCTTCTCCGACGCGTGCAGCAGCTCGTAGCCCTCGGCGTACGCCTGCATGATCGCGTACTCGATGCCGTTGTGGACCATCTTCGTGTAGTGGCCCATGCCGGCGGGGCCCGCGTGCACGAAGCCCTCCTCGCGCGGCCCCTCGGGGCGCAGCGCGTCGAAGACCGGCATCACGCGCTGGACCTGGTCCTCGCTGCCGCCGACCATCAGGCCGTAGCCGTTGTCGAGGCCCCACACGCCGCCGGAGACGCCGGCGTCCATGAAGGAGATGCCCTTCGCGTCGAGCTGCACCGCGTGCCGCTCGTCGTCCAGCCACTTCGTGTTGCCGCCGTCGATCACGAGGTCGCCGGACTCGAGGACGCCCTCGAGCGAGTCGATGACGCTGTCGGTGATCTTCCCGGCCGGCACCATCACCCAGACGACGCGGGGCGCGGGCAGCGCCTCGACCAGCGCCGCGTAGTCCTTCACGTCGCTCACATCGGGGTTGGTGTCGTAGCCGACCACCTCGATGCCCGCCCGCTGCAGGCGGGTGCGCATGTTCTTGCCCATCTTGCCGAGGCCGACGAGACCGATCTTCATGCGGGTGTCCTTCTCTGTTCGAGGATGCTTGGCTCAGCGCAGCAGCAGGTTCGGCTGCAGCAGGTACCGGTACTCCTCGGTGCCCGACTCGTCCTTCGACTTCTGGCCGGAGATGAGGACGGGACCGGGCTTGTTCGGGTTCTCGGTCCTGGTGAACGAGATTCGCACGAACTCCGTGTGGACGCCCGAGAGCCCGTCCAGCAGGAACTGCGGCTTCAGCGAGACGACGACGTCGTCGCCCGTGACCACCGCGTCGAGCTGCTCGGACGCCTGCGCCTGCTCGGAGCCCGCCGCCTCGAGGGTGAGCCCCTCGGAGGTGAAGGAGTAGCGCAGCGCCGCCTCGCGCTCCAGCACCAGCTGCACGCGCCGGGTCGCCTCGACCAGCTCGGCCTGGCCTATGACGGCGAAGTGCTCCACGGAGTCGGGGAAGAGCCGCTTGACCGGCGGGAAGTTGCCCTTGATGAGCAGCGAGGTGACCGTGCGGCGGTTCGCGCTGAAGGAGATCAGCTCGCGGTCGCCGCCCCGGGTGATCCCGACGCTCACGTCGCCCCCGGAGGCGAACGTGCGGCCGACCTCCTGCAGGGTGCGAGCGGGGACGAGCGCGCTGATCGGCTCCTGCTGCTCGGTGCTCCAGGGCAGCTCGCGGACCGCGACGCGGTAGCGGTCGGTCGCCGTCAGCGAGATCGAGGACGGGCCGGCTTCGAGCTGGACACCGGTGATGACCGGGGTCACGTCGTCGCGGGAGGCGGCGACGACGACCTGCGCGATGGCGCCCGAGAAGGTGCCGGACGGGATCACCCCGGTCGTCTCGCCGATCACGGGCAGGCTCGGGTACTCCGCGACCGGCATGGACAGCAGGGTGAACCGGGCGCTGCCCGCGCTGACGAGCACCCGGTTGTCCTGCGTCGACACCTCGACGGGGAGGTTGGGCAGCCGGTTCGCGATGTCGGCGAGCAGCCGGCCGGAGACGAGCACGCGCCCGGGCTCGTGGACCTCGGCGTCGATGCGGATGCGCGCGCTCACCTCGTAGTCGAAGGAGGAGAGGGAGAGGCCGTCGTCGGTCGTCTCGATCAGCACGCCGGAGAGGATCGGCAGCGTCGTTCGCTGCGGCAGCAGCCGGACCGCGAACGACACGGCGTCGCTGAAGACGTCACGGTTCGCCTGGAATCGCACCGTCGCACACTCCCGTTCCCGACCCGGATCCTCGACTGCCGAAGGCCGGTGAGCATGCTAGCGGGTGGCCGGTCCCGCCCCTCCTGGCCCCTGTTCGGCCGCCCTGGCCCCCGGACGCGGCTGTCCACAGCGCGGAATCGGATCGAGAGGAAGAGAGGAAGTGAAGGACAACCACATTCTTAACAGGTGTGCAGACTGTGGATAACTCGGGGTCGACGGCCTCGGAGGCGGGAACTACACGTCTGTGAGATGTCGATAGCGTGCGGACTGCGCGCGGAGATCCGAGCCCGACCATGTTGACGCGATCTCCCGGTCTGCACATCGCCCCAGCGCAGGGGCTCCCCGGGCGGGGGTCGCGACGAGAGTTATCCACACCTCCCTCACATGGGGGTGGATTCCGAGCCGTCGTGTGCTCGAGAGGCATCCGGGAGCGCCCGGAGGACCCATGACGGCGTGGAGGACGGAGGCGCCCGCTGACTCCTCCACCCCGTCGCGGATCCTCCACCCCGTCGCGGATCCTCCGGCACGGTGCGCAGGAAACGACGCCGTGTGCAGGACGACGGGATCCAGTGGTCCTGCACACCGTCGCGGCTCCTGCACACCGCGCCGTCCGCCTCGGCTGATCTCCGGCGTCGCGCGGTGGCCGGGGCGCGGCGCGGGTCAGCGGGTGCGGTAGCGCTGGTCCTGCTTGATGCGGCTCGTCAGCTCCGTCACCTGGTTGTAGATGGAGCGGCGCTCCTTCATCAGCTCGTTGATCTTCCGGTTCGCGTACATGACCGTCGTGTGGTCGCGGCCGCCGAACAGCTGGCCGATCTTCGGCAGCGACAGGTTCGTCAGCTCCCGGCAGAGGTACATCGCGATCTGCCGGGCCGAGGCGATCTGCTGCGCCCGCGAGGAGCCGAAGAGGTCGTCGGTGGACAGCTTGAAGTAGTCGGCGACCGCCTCGATGATGTCGGCCGGCGCGATCACGTTGTCCTCGTCGAGGGTGATCAGGTCCTTCAGCACCGTCTGCACGAGGGCCATGTCGACCGGCGCGCGGGTGAGGCTCGCGAACGCCGTCACCCGGATCAGGGTGCCCTCGAGCTCGCGGATGTTGCTCGAGACCTTCGAGGCCATGAACTCGAGGATGTCGTCGGGCACCTGCAGGCTGTCGTTCTGCGCCCGCTTGCGGAGGATCGCGATCCGCGTCTCCAGGTCCGGGGTCTGCACGTCGGTGATGAGCCCCTGCTCGAACCGCGACCGCATCCGGTCCTCGAAGCCGGTCAGCTGGCGGGGCGCGAGGTCGGAAGTGATCACGACCTGCTTGTTGTGGTCGTGCAGCGTGTTGAACGTGTGGAAGAAGGCCTCCTGCGTGGAGTCCTTGCCCGACAGGAACTGGATGTCATCGATCAGCAGGATGTCGACGTCGCGGTAGCGCTGTTGGAACTGCTGCGCCCGGTTCGCCTGGATCGAGTTGATGAAGTCGTTCGTGAACTCCTCGCTCGAGACGTACCGCACCCGGATGCCGGGGAACAGGCCCATCGAGTAGTGGCCGATGGAGTGCAGCAGGTGCGTCTTGCCGAGGCCGGAGTCGCCGTAGATGAAGAGCGGGTTGTACGCCTTGGCCGGGGACTCGGCGACGGCGAACGCGGCGGCGTGCGCGAACCGGTTCGAGGCGCCGATGACGAACGTGTCGAAGGTGTAGCGCGCGTTCAGCCGCGACTCCCCCTCGACCGCGCTCGGCAGCGTCGCGACGGGAGCGGGCGAGGCGTGGGCCGGGGCAGCGGCGGCAGCGGCGCCCGAGGGGGCCGAGGCCGGCGCCGCGGCGGGGGCCGGGACGGCGTGCAGGGTCGTGACGGGGGCGGCGGTGTCGTAGTCCGGCACGATCTCGGGGTTCACCGTGACGGCGAAGGTGTGGATCTCGTGGTCCTGGCCGAGCGCGCCGATGGCCTCCGCGAGCGGCAGGCGCGCGCGCTGCTCGAGCATCGAGCGGGTCAGGTCGTCCGGCACCTCGAGGTAGATCACCCCGGCCATCACGCCCTTGGGCTCGACGAGCGCGATGAACCCGCGCAGCGACGGCCCGACGCGCGGATCGTGGTCGAGCGCGGTGCGGATCCTCCCCCACGCGTCGACGGCGGCGTCCGTCATCGGCTCCTCCATCGCTCGCGCAGCGGGGCGCTGCTTCGCCTCGCGGTCAGGGGTGGACCGCGACGAGATCCGCTGCCCGTCGGTGCGGGTGGCGGCAGCGGCGAGGGCCCACCGTAACGCCCGTCCGTTTCCAGCGGCAAGTCTCCACAGGCGGTGGAGACCGGTGTGCAGAAACGCCGCTGAAGCGCCGCGAGGATGCGCCCAGAGCTGGGGACAACGACGAATGACACCTGTGGAATTCACCAGCGGACGAGGGCGCGCCGAGGCGGTGATGTAGTGTGTTCCGGTTCCGTCGGCCGCCCTGGCGCGTGCCGGCTGCCGAGGTGCCCCGCCCGTCTTCTCGGGCCGGGAGGCGCTTCCCCACGAGACCCGAGGTGATCCCTGTGACCAAGCGCACGTTCCAGCCGAACAACCGCCGCCGCGCCAAGGTGCACGGCTTCCGCCTGCGCATGCGCACCCGCGCCGGCCGCGCCATCATCTCCGCCCGCCGCGCCAAGGGCCGCACCGAGCTCTCGGCGTAGGTCGCCGCACCGGATCCCGTGCTCGCGAAGGCGAACCGGATCGTCGCCGGCACGGACTACCGGCGCCTGGTCCGCTCGGGCCGCCGCTCCCGCGGCGGCCTCGTCCTCGCGTACGGGCGCCGGACCGCGCCGGACGCCCCGCTCCGCGTGGGCGTGATCGTCGCGAAGAACGTCGGCAAGGCGGTGGTGCGCAACCGCGTGCGCCGGCGCATCAAGGCCGTGGCCTGGGAGCTCGCGCGCGAGACGCGGGGCTACGACGTCGTCCTGCGCGCCCTGCCGGCGACGGCGGCGTCGGACTTCGCGTCCATCGAGGCGGACGTGCGCCGGGCGGTCGGCGCCCTGGCGGAGCGGGCATGACCGCGGTGCTCCTGCTGCCGCGCAACCTGCTGATCGCTGCGCTGCTGGCGTACCGACGGCTCGTCTCGCCCCTCTACGGCCAGGTCTGCAGGTACCATCCATCCTGCTCGCGCTATGCGCTCGAAGCGGTGCAGCAGTCGGGAGCCGCCGTGGGGACCGCCCTCGCGGCGTGGCGCGTCCTCCGCTGCAACCCCTGGTCCCGCGGCGGCGTGGACGACCCGCCCGCGCGTCTGAACCCCGCGTACCGCATCACCCCGCTCGGCTTCGTTCGGCCGGCAGAGCAGCCGGGAGGCTGACCCAATGCCCGATCTCTTCAGTCTCGTGCTGTGGCCCTTCAAGTGGGTGATCGAGGCGATCCTCGTCGGATTCCACTCCTTCTGGACCGCGATCGGCTTCGCGGGCGGCGACGGGCTCACCTGGGTGCTGTCGATCCTCGGGCTCGTGCTGGTCGTGCGCGCCGCGCTGATCCCGCTCTTCGTGAAGCAGATCAAGAGCCAGCGCAAGATGCTCGAGATCGCGCCCCACCTGAAGAAGATCCAGGAGAAGTACAAGGGCAAGCGCGACCAGTTCTCCCGCGAGGCGATGAGCCGGGAGACGATGGAGCTCTACCGGAAGACCGGCACCAGCCCCTTCTCGTCGTGCCTGCCGCTGCTCGCGCAGATGCCGATCTTCTTCAGCCTCTTCCAGGTGCTCGAGACCGCGCAGCGCGACCCGGGCCGCGGCGGCGTCGGCCTGCTCTCGGTGCAGCTCGCGCAGTCCTTCGGCAACTCGGCGCTGTTCGGCGCCCCGCTGCACGAGACGATCGGCACCGGGGTCAACGCCCTGGGCAGGGGCGGCACGAGCGGCGACGTGCTCGTCGTCGTCATCGGGATCTTCATGGTCGCGGCGATGACGGTGACGCAGTTCATCACCCAGAAGCAGATCATGTCGAAGAACGTGTCCAAGGAGACGATGGAGAGCCCGATGTACCGGCAGCAGAAGCTGCTGCTGTACGTGCTGCCGCTCGTCTTCATCTTCTCCGGCATCGCGTTCCCGCTCGGCGTGATGTTCTACTGGGTCTTCTCGAACCTGTGGACGATGGGCCAGCAGTTCATCGTCATCCGCAACTCCCCGACGCCCGGCAGCGAGGCCGCGAAGGCGCGGGAGGTGCGCCTGGCGAAGAAGGCCGCGCGCAAGCAGCTGGCGAGCGGCGGCGAGGGCTCCGACGGCACCGCCGCCCCCGTCGAGGCGAAGCCGCGCGTGAACACCCAGCGGGTGCAGCCGGTGGGCCGGTCGCGTGCGAAGCGGGCCGGCGGAGCGGGAGGACGAGCGTGAGCACCATGGAGCCGGGGCTGCCGGAGGACGACGTGGTCGGCCTGCAGGCCGCGCTCGACGCCGAGTCGGCGGACGAGGCGGGCGGGGACGACGCGGCTGCGGACGGGCAGGACGTCGGCGACCTCGCGGCCGACTACATCGAGGAGTTGCTGGACATCTGCGACCTCGACGGCGACCTCGAGATCGAGGAGGCCGGCGACCGCGTCGTCGTGAAGGTGACCGGCGGCGACCTGCGCCTGCTCGGCGCCCCGGAGACGGTCGGCGCGCTGCAGGAGCTGACCCGCCTCGCGGTGCAGACGAGCACCGGCGGCTTCGCCAAGCTGACCCTCGACATCGGCGGCAGCCGCGACACGCGCAGCCGCCAGCTGGGCGAGCTCGTCGCCCGGGCGGAGAAGGCGCTGCTCGAGGGCGACGCCGCGTACCCGCTGCAGCCGATGTCGTCCTACGAGCGAAAGCTGGTGCACGACCTCGCGGCCGAGCGCGGCCTGCAGAGCCACTCCGAGGGCGAGGGCGCCGGCCGGCACATCGTGCTGACCTCGGCGTGACGCCGACCCCGCCCGGCGGCGGGGCGTCGACGGCGGCCGCCGGCCTCGAGGCGGAGCCGGCCGAGGCCGCCGCCGTCTTCGGCGACGCGCTGCCGCTCGTGCGGCGGTACGCGCAGGACCTCGCGGAGCACGGCGAGCGGCTCGGCCTGATCGGGCCGCTGGAGCCGCCGCGGCTGTGGTCGCGCCACGTGATCAACAGCGGTCTGCTCGGCGACCTGCTGCCGCAGGGCGCGTCCGTCGCCGACGTCGGCAGCGGCGCCGGGCTGCCCGGGCTCGTGCTCGCGGCGGCGCGGCCCGACCTGCGGCTGACGCTGATCGAGCCGATGGAGCGCCGCGTCGCCTGGCTCCGGGAGGAGTCGGCGCGCCTCGGCCTCGAGGACGTCGTCGTCGAGCGGGGACGCGCGGAGGAGGTCGCGCCGCACCGCTTCGACGTCGTGACGGCCCGCGCGGTCGGCGCGCTCACCGGCCTCCTGCCCATCACGGCGCGGCTCGCGCGACCGGGCGGGACGCTCGCGCTGCTGAAGGGCGCGTCGGTCGAGGCCGAGCTGCAGAAGGCCGAGAAGGTGGTCCGCAGGCTGCGCCTCGAAGACGTGCGGGTGGAGTCGGTGGGACGCGGCATGGCGGGCCTGGAGACCCGGGTGTTCCTGGCTACTGTGCCGGGGTGACCCCTGTCCGGGGGTCGTGATCCTCCGTCACCGATCGAAGGTTCTGCCGTGACACCCAGCTCAGCGCTCGACCAGGGACGGTCGGGATTCGACGAGTCGACGCCCCTCGCCCGGGAGCTCGCGGACCTCACGCGCCGCCGAGCCCGCCTGAAGGGCAGCGCGCTGCCCCGGCCGCGGGCGACCCGCGTCTTCACCGTGGCGAACCAGAAGGGGGGCGTCGGCAAGACGACGACGACCGTGAACCTCGCCGCCGCGCTCGCGAAGGCGGGGATGCGCGTGCTCGCCATCGACCTCGACCCGCAGGGCAACGCCTCGACGGCCCTCGGCGTCGAGCACCGCCACGACACCATCAGCGTCTACGACGTGATCGTCGGCGACGCCCCGCTGTCCGACGTGGTGCAGAAGAGCCCCGAGTTCGACACCCTCTGGTGCGCGCCCGCGACCATCCACCTGGCCGGCGCCGAGATCGAGCTCGTCTCCCTCGTCGCGCGCGAGCAGCGCCTCCGCACCGCGCTCGGGGCGTACCTGTCGAGCGCGGAGGAGCGCTTCGACTACGTCTTCATCGACTGCCCGCCGTCCATCGGCCTGCTCACGATCAACGCGTTCGTCGCGGCGACCGAGGTGCTGATCCCGATCCAGTGCGAGTACTACGCGCTCGAGGGCCTCAGCCAGCTGCTGCGGAACGTCGACCTGATCGAGAAGCACCTGAACCCGCAGTTGACCGTCTCCACGATCCTCCTCACCATGTTCGACGGCCGCACGCGGCTCGCGAACGACGTCGCGGAGGACGTCCGCAAGCACTTCCCCGAGCAGGTGCTCGGCAGCGTCATCCCCCGCGCCGTCCGGATCTCGGAGGCGCCGAGCCATGGGCAGAGCGTGATCACCTACGACCCCAACTCCCCCGGCGCGGTCTCGTACCTCGAGGCCGCCGGCGAGATCGCGAAGCGCGGAGCGGCCGCGTGAGCGCCCCGCGCAGGACGGCCGGTCTCGGCCGCGGCATCGGCGCGCTGATGAACCTGCCGGAGGAGGGGGAGCGGCACCTCGAGGCCGTGCGCCCCTCCGACGTCTACTTCGGGCGCCCCGCGGGCGGCGACGACGACCTGATGTCGGTCCCGGGGCTGAAGCTGGCCGCGATCGCGCCGGACGACATCCGCGCGAACCCGCAGCAGCCGCGGCGCCACTTCGACCCCGAGGCGCAGCAGGAGCTCGAGGACTCGATCCGCGAGAACGGCGTGCTGCAGCCGATCGTGGTCCGCCCGCTCGGGGCGGGCCAGGAGGTCGGGTTCGAGCTGGTGATGGGCGAGCGCCGTCTCCGCGCCGCCCGCTCGGCCGGGCTGAAGACGATCCCCGCGGTGGTCAAGGACACGTCCGACGACCTGATGCTGCAGGAGGCGCTGCTCGAGAACCTGCACCGCCTCCAGCTGAACGCGATGGAGGAGGCGAGCGCCTTCCAGCAGCTGGTCGAGGACTTCGGCATCTCCCACGAGGAGCTCGCGATCCGGCTGGGGATGTCCCGCTCCGGCGTGACGAACTCGATCCGGCTGCTGAACCTGCCGGAGGCCGTGCAGCGCAAGGTCGCCTCCGGCGTCATCAGCGCCCGTCACGGCCGCGCCGTGCTCGCCGTCGTCGACCCCGAGCAGCAGGAGAAGCTGGTCGACCGGGTCATCGTCGAGGAATTGAACGTGCGGCAGACCGAGGCCGCCGCCGCGCTGCTCGCCGGCCCCGCACGGCGCAAGAAGGCGCAGCGCCGCGACGAGAAGCTCGAGGAGATCGCCGATCGCCTCGGCAGCCGCTTCGACACCCGGGTCAAGGTGCACATGACCGCCCGCAGCGGCCGGATCACCATCGATTTCGGCTCCGTGGCGGACCTGAACCGCATCCTCGGCGAGATGGGCGAGCAGCGGTGGGAGGAGGGCGAGTCGCGCGAGCGCCTGCTCGCCACCCGCACCGCGGCCCTCAAGCGCGCCCGCTAGCGCCCCTCCGCCGGTCGAGGTTGTCTCGAGGCTCGCTGCGCTCGCACCTCGACCATCGGTGCTGCTCGCTGGTCGAGGTGCGACGAAGGAGCCTCGAGACCACGTGCGCCCGCGGCGGGCGGCTCAGGCGCCGCTGAGCGCGCGGAGGGTGATCTCGGCGTAGGCGGTCGACAGGTCCTGCCCCGTGCTCGTCAGCGCCTGGGGCAGCAGGCTCGTCTCCGTCAGCCCCGGCATCACGTTCGCCTCGAGGAACCAGGGCCGGCCGTCGGCGTCGACGATCAGGTCCGCGCGGGACAGGTGGCGGAGGCCCATGGCCCGGTGCGCGAGCACGGCCAGCTCCCCCGCTGCCGCCGCCTGGTCGTCGGCGACGCGGGCCGGCGTGTAGAAGCGGGTCGCACCGGCGGTGTACCGCTCCTCGAAGCCGTAGAAGCCGCTGCGGGGCACGATCTCGACCGCGGGCAGCGGTTCGGCGCCGCCCTCGCCCTCGAGCACGCCGACCGCGATCTCGGTGCCGACGACCCGCTCCTCGATCAGCGCCTCGTCGGCGTACGTGAAGGCGTCCATGAGCGCCCGCGGCAGCTGGTCGGCCGTCTCCACCACCGTGACGCCCTGCGCCGAGCCGCCCTTGGAGGGCTTCACCACGAGCCGCTCGCGCATCGACCCGAGGATGGTGTCGATGGCGGCACGGGCGCCGATCTCGCGGAACACCTCGCGGGTCAGGGTGACGGAGGCGGGGGTGGACCCGCCGGCCGCCTCGATCAGCCGCTTCGCCGTCGGCTTGTCCCACGCGAGCCGGGAGGCGTCCCCGCGGCTGCCGACGTAGGCGAAGCCGGCCACGTCGAGCAGGGATCGGAGCGACCCGTCCTCGCCGCTCGCGCCGTGGAGCGCCGGCCAGATGACGTCGGGCCGGTCCGCGACCAGGTCGGGCAGCAGCCGCGCGTCGGGCTCGGCGGTCCGCACCTGCCAGCCGAGGCGGCTCAGCGCGTCCGCCACCCGTCGGCCGGAGCGGAGGGACACGTCCCGCTCGTGCGAGATGCCGCCGGAGAGCACCACCACGGAGGTCGTCGAGGTCATGGTCGCTCCTAGGTGCCGGGTCGGGGGAGGGGGCTGCGTCAGGTGAGGTCGGGGGGCGGGCTCGCGACCGCGCGGTCGCGGTCGCGCGGCGTCAGCGACCCGGTGCCGGCGAACTGCCGGACCAGCTCGAGCTCGCCGTCGACGACGCTCGCGAGCCGCCGGACGCCCTCCTCGATGAACTCCGGCGTGGGGTAGCAGAAGGACAGGCGCATCTCGCGGCCGCCCTGCCCGTCCGCGTAGAAGCCGGTGCCGGGGGTGTACGCGACGAGCTCGCGCACGGCGCGCGGCAGCATCTGCTTCGAGTGCAGCTCCTCCGGCAGGCGCACCCACACGTAGAAGCCGCCGTCGGGGACGTTCCACGACAGCCGCGGCAGGTGCTCCTCGAGGGCCGCGAGCATCGCGTCGCGCCGCTCCCGGTACACGTCGCGGAAGCGGGCGACCTGCGCGCGCCAGTCGACGGTCTCCAGGTACTCGGCGATCAGGTGGTGGTTGAAGCTGGAGGGCGACAGGATCGCCGACTCGGTGGCGAGCACCAGCTTCTCCCGCACCGCGTGCGGGGCGACGGCCCAGCCGACGCGGAAGCCCGGCGCGAACGTCTTCGAGAACGAGCCGAGGTAGACCACGCCGTCCGGGTTCAGCGTGTGCATCGGCGGGGGCGGCGGCGCGTCGAACCAGATCAGCCCGTAGGGGTTGTCCTCGACGATCAGCACGCCCTCGCGGCGGCAGATCTCGACGATCTGCGGCCGCCGCTCCGCGGACAGCGTCACGCCGGCCGGGTTGTGGAAGTTCGGGATCGTGTAGAGGAACTTGATCCGCTTCCCCGCCGCCCGCTGCTCCCGGATCGCGGCCTCGAGCAGCTCGGGCACCAGGCCGTCGGCGTCCATCGAGAGGTGCACGACGTCGGCCTGGTACGACTTGAAGACGCCGAGCGCGCCGACGTAGCTGGGGCCCTCCGCCAGGATCACGTCCCCGGGATCGACGAACAGCTTCGTCACGAGGTCGATCGCCTGCTGCGAACCGGTCGTCGTCACGACGTCGTCGACGGAGGCGGTGATGCCCTCCTCCGCCATCACCTCGAGGATCTGCTCCCGGAGGCGGGGCAGCCCCTGCCCGCTGCCGTACTGCAGGGCGGCCGGGGCGTCGGCGAGCAGCATCCGGTCGAACGCGCCGGCGACGAGCTCGCGGGGGATCGCCCGCACGTACGGCATGCCGCCCGCGAGCGAGACGACCTCGGGCCGCGAGGCGACCGCGAACAGGGCACGGACCTCGCTCGCGGCGAGCCCGGAGGCGCGCAGGGCGTAGGTGTCGAGCCACGGGTCGAGATCGGTCCCCGGCCCGGGCTGGAAATCGCCCCCGGGCGCCGGCTGCAGGTCGGACATGCGCGCCTCTTCGTCTCGCATCGTGCAGGGATCAGGGGATCTGGTCGGGCCCGCCGGCCAGATCCCCTGATCCGTGAACGGTCGAGCGCGAGGTCAGGCCAGGACGGAGGCCAGGTCGGCCTCGATGGCCGGCTTCGGCTTGGCCCCGATGACCGTCTTCACGACCTCGCCGCCCTGGTACAGCTTCATCGCCGGGATCGACGTGATCTGGTACTTCATCGCGGTCTGCGGGTTCTCGTCGACGTTCAGCTTGACGATCTCCAGCTTGTCGGCGTGCTCGCCCGCGATCTCCTCGAGCACCGGGCCCACGCGCCGGCACGGGCCGCACCAGGCGGCCCAGAAGTCGACGAGCACGGGCTTCTCGGACTGCAGCACGTCCTGCTCGAACGTCGCATCGGTCACTTCACGCATGATCGGACACTCCTCGTGACGGAACGGGTCGAGAGCCTACGCCTGGCCGACCAGGCGGCCGGACGGGTCGAAGGTGGCACCCGCCGCGGCGGCCTCGCCCGGGGTCGAGTCCCCCTTGGCGTCGGCGGTCAGCTCCGCGGGGAGCGCGGCCAGGTAGTGCTCCGCGTCGAGCGCGGCGACGGTGCCCGAGGCCGCGGCGGTGACCGCCTGGCGGTACGTCGGGTCGATGACGTCGCCCGCGGCGAAGACGCCCTTGATCGAGGTCCGGGACGAGCGGCCGTCGACCGCGATCGTCCCCGCCTCGGTGAGCTCCAGGTGCGACGAGACGAGCTCGGTGCGCGGGTCGTTGCCGATCGCGATGAAGACCCCGTCGAGGTCGAGGCGCGAGTCCGCCCCGCCGGAGGTCGACGCGAGGCGGACGCCGTCGACCAGCGACCCGCCCGTGATCTCCTCGACGCGCGAGTTCCAGTGGAACTCGATCTTCGGGTTGGCGGTCGCGCGGTCCTGCATGATCTTCGACGCGCGCAGGCTGTCGCCGCGGTGGATCACGTGGACGCGGTCGGCGAACTTCGTGAGGAACGTCGCCTCCTCCATCGCCGAGTCGCCGCCGCCGACGACCGCGATCTCCTTGCCGCGGAAGAAGAACCCGTCGCACGTGGCGCACCACGAGACGCCGTGGCCGGAGAGGCGGTCCTCCCCCTCGATGCCGAGCCGGCGGTAGGCCGAGCCGGTGGCGATGATCACGGTGAGCGCCTCGTGCACCTCGCCGGAGCCCGTGTGCACGCGCTTGACGTCGCCGTCCAGCTCCACCCGGGTCACGTCCTCGTACCGGACGTCGGTGCCGAAGCGCTGCGCCTGCTTGAGCATCGCGTCCATCAGGTCGGGACCCATGACGCCCTCGGGGAAGCCGGGGAAGTTCTCGACCTCGGTGGTGTTCACGAGCTCGCCGCCGGCCTCGACGGAGCTCGCCAGCAGCAGCGGGGCGAGGTTCGCGCGGGCGGCGTAGATCGCGGCGGTGTAGCCGGCGGGGCCGGAGCCGATGATGACGACCTGGCGCATGGAGTCCCTCCTGGTGAAGCGTGCAGGGTTGGGAACGGTAGCGGCGCCGGCCCTATTCCGCGCCGCAGCGCGCTCAGCGGCGCAGTCGGGAGCGGATCAGGTCGCGGGCGATCCCGAGCTCGGGCGCCCGCTGGATCGCGAGGACGAGCGCGTAGACGAGCAGGACGACGGCGGCGACGACCACCGTGCCCACCGCACCGCCCGGACGGGAGGCGACGGGCCAGCCGTCGCCGAACCCGCCGAGCGCGGCGAGCAGGCCCAGCCCGGCGACCAGAGCGGGGACGCCCGCGATCGCGAAGCGCCGCACGGAGGCGCGCAGCGCCGCGTCGACGGGGCTCCCGACGCGCCGCTTCAGCAGCGTCCACGCCACCGCGAGCTGCACCGTGACCCCCACCGTCACGACGGCGGCGATGCCGACCGCGATGTACTCCACCGGCAGCAGTGCGCAGAGCAGGATGCCGGGGATGACCACGAGCAGCTGCGCCACGGTGAAGCGGAACGGCGTCCGGGTGTCCGCGAGCGCGTAGAAGGAGCGCTGCACGACGAACAGCACGGTGAAGGGCACGAGCCCGATCAGGTAGGCCACGAGCACGGGAGCGACGAGACGTGCCTGGTCGACCGTCTCGCTGAAGACGGCGGTCACCGGCAGGGCCGCGGCGATCAGGGCGGCGGCGATCCCGACCACGGCGAGCAGCACGATGCCGAGCACCCGCGCGACGTCGCCGCGGAGCGCCCGCTCGTCGCCGGCCGCCGCGTGCTCGCTCATCCGCGGGTAGAAGACGGTGACGAGGGACACGGTCACGATCGAGTGCGGCAGCATGAAGAGGAGCCACGCCGTCTGCAGCGCTTGGCCCGAGGGGTTCCCGTCGCCGCTCGCCGTGCTGACCACGGCGGTCTGGATGAGGCCGGCGACCTGCGTGAGCACGAGCATCGAGAACGTCCAGCCGGCGGCCTGGCCGGTCGCCTTCAGGCCGACCCCGCGCCAGCGGAAGTCCGGGCGGTAGGACAGCCCGGCGCGTCGCCAGACCAGCGCCAGCACGAGCGCCTGCGCGGCGAGCCCGAGCGTCGTGCCGCCCGCGATCACGACGGTCTGCCACTGCGGCAGCGGGCCGGTCCGGCCGCTCGGCACCGCCCCGAACACGACGAGGAACAGCGCGATGGCCGCGAGTGCGACGACGTTGTTCACCACCGGCGCCCAGGTGTAGGCGCCGAACCGGCGACGCGCGTTCAGCACCTCGCCGAGCACCGCGTACATGCCGAGGAAGAAGATCTGCGGCAGGCTCCAGTAGGCGATCGGGATCGCGACGGCGAGGGTCGGCGCGTCGTGGATGTAGAGCCGCATCAGCAGCGGCGCGGCGACGGTGAGGATCACGGTCAGGAGGCCGATCGTCACCGCCGCGATCGTGACCAGCTTGTTGATGTACGCGGCGCCGAGGTCGGCGGCGCTGCTCGCCCGGATGATCTGCGGGACGAGGACGGCGCTCACGAGCCCGCCGCCGATCAGCGCGTAGATGCTCGTCGGCACCGCGTTGGAGAACGTGTAGGCGTTCCCCGCCACCGTGGTCATGCCGGAGAAGACGATCGTCAGCGCGAAGGTGCGCAGGAAGCCGAGCAGGCGGCTCACCATCGTGCCCGAGGCGAGGATCGCGCTCGCGCGCCCGACGCCGCTCACCGCTCCGCCCGCGGGCGCCGGCGGCGCTTGACGTTGCGGTACACGCCGAGGGCGAGCAGCACCGCGAGGCCCGTCAGCAGGATCACCGCGACCACCGTGTCGAAGCCGGCGCGCACCGTGACGGCGCGAGCCACGGGGTCGCCGAAGACGACGCCCTGCGGCGTCACCAGCCGGAGGTCGACGGTCGAGCGGCCGTTCGAGATCGACCGGAACGACAGCTGGGTCTTGTTCGTCGAGTTCGCGGCGACCTGGACCCGGCCGGCGCCCTCGAAGCGGAGCCGGTTGTTGTTCGTCGTCGCCGTGACGTCGACGGTGATCGCCTGCGGCAGCGCGTTGCGGACCTGCACGGTGAGGGCGCCGTCGGTGCTGACCAGCGCGCGGTCGGTCGGCACGATCGACACCTGCTGCGGCATCGCGGCGAACGCGCGCGCCGCCTCGGTGGACGCGGTCGCCCAGCCCGTCTCGTCCTCCCGCCACGCGGTCGAGACCAGTCCGAGCAGCGTCAGGCGGTACGGGCCGACGAGCGCGTCGGGGTCGACGGCCGCCTTCGCCACCTGCTGGATCCGGTTCTCCGCCGCCAGGAGGCCCCGGACGGCGGTGACGCGCGAGGCGGGGACGGTGCCCGGCTTCAGACGCACCGCTGCGGGCTCGGCCTGGCTGACGAGCTCGCTCGCGTCCGAGCCGCGGATCCACGGCTGCCGGTCGAGCAGCGACAGCACCCGCGCGAGGCCGGCCGCGTCCGCGCCGCGCCCGGCCACGGCGAGGACCGTCGGCGCGGCTCCGCTCACCGCGTCCGTCGCGAGCGCTCCGACGAGCGCGGCCGTCGCGCTGCGGCCCGCCACGTCGTCGTCGGCTGCGGCGGTCGCGAGCAGCCCGCTCGTGACGGCGTCCGCGACGAGCACGCGGTGGCCGCCGATCGTCGCGAGGGGCCCGGCGGCCGCCCGCGCAGGGGTGTCCTCGACGTCGCCGGAGCCGAGCAGCACCGCGCCGTCCGAGGCGAGTGCGCCGAGGTCCGCGGCGCTCGTCGTGCCGGGGACCGGCCACGCCACGTCCACGTCGGACCAGTCCCACGCGGTCGGGTCGTCCGCGCTCGTCGACGACGTGGGCGCCGGGGTCGCGACCGGGGTCGGCGCGGTGGTCGACGTCGAGGTCGCGGTGCTCGTCGCGCCGGCGAAGGAGAGGGGCGCCAGCGGCTCGGACAGACCCGCGGCTCGCTGGAGGGTCAGGTCGCCGTCGGCGTAGGGCAGCCGGACCGTCTCGTTGCCGGCGGTCTCGAGCGCGGCCAGGAAGTCGGTGGCCGAGGCGGGCGCCGCGTCGCCGGCGAGCCGGATCGAGGCCGGGACTGCGGGGTCGAGCGCGATCGTCGCGGCGGGCATCGCCCGCGCGGCGTCGAGCGCCGCGGTCCAGGCCCCGTCCTCGCCGGTCAGCCGCCGCTGCTCCGCCGCATCCACGATCCCGGTCCGGCCTGCGGGGATCGTGATCGGGATGACGGTGCCGAACCCGATGCGGTCGGCCGACCGCGTCACGCGGGTGACGGCGGACTGCGCGAGCACGCGCACGCCGGAGGCCTGCAGCTGGACGTCCAGCAGACGGGCGCCGTCGGCCGGGCTGAGGGTCTCGTCGAGGTCCTTCACGGGGATGCGGACGTCCACGTCCGCGGACGCGCCGGGCTCGAGGGCCGGCGTCCGCGCGGAGGTCCGCGTGAGCAGCAGGCCCTGCAGCTGGCCTGGCAGCGTGAGCAGCTCCTCGGTGCTCGCCACCGGACCGCGGGTCATGGAGAGGGCGAGCCGGCCCGCGGGCACGCGCTCCGTCCCGCCGTTCGAGATCCGCACCACGACGTCCAGGGGCTGACCCTCGCGCAGGATCCCGCCGTTCTCGGGAGCGACGACGAGCGACACCGGCGACGCCGTCACCGCCGCGACCGCGGGCACGGCCGCGAGCGGGACCGAGGCGAGAGCGGCCGCGACGGCGGCCGCGAGGACCCGCCCGGCCCTCACCCGGAGTGCCGGGCCGAACGCGCCCCGCTCCCCGTCATGCCCGCCACTCTACGAACCGGCCCCCGTCCGAGGGGCGCGCCGCGCGGTTCCATAGGCTGTCCGCATGCATCCGGTCGCGGCCGCCGTCCCGCGGCTCACGGCCCTCGCCGAGCGGGAGGCGGTGCGGCGCATCGCCCGCGCCTTCGAGGCGGCGGGGCACGAGCTGGCCCTCGTGGGCGGCCCGGTCCGCGACGCGCTGCTCGACCGGCCGGTGACCGACCTGGACTTCACCACGTCCGCCCGACCGGACGACACCGCCCGGATCCTCAAGCCGCTCGCGGCGGGGATGTGGGACGCGGGCCGCGCCTTCGGCACGATCGCGGCGAAGGTGGCCGGCGAGACCGTCGAGATCACGACCTACCGCAGCGACGTCTACGTGCCGTCGTCCCGGAAGCCCGAGGTCGCGTTCGGCGACACCCTCGACGGCGACCTGCGGCGCCGCGACTTCACGGTGAACGCGATCGCGGTGCGGCTGCCGTCGCTCGCGATCGTCGACCCCGCCGACGGGATCGCGGGGGTGCTCGCACGCCGCCTGACCACGCCGTCGCCGGCGGTCGAGTCGTTCGACGAGGACCCGCTGCGGATGCTCCGGGCCGCCCGCTTCACGAGCCAGCTCGGCTTCTCGCTCGATCCGGAGGGCGCGGACGCGATGCGGGCGCTCGCGTCGCGGATCGAGGTCGTCTCGCCCGAGCGCGTGCGCGACGAGCTGCTGAAGCTGCTCGCGACCGACGACCCGGTGCCGGGGCTCGAGCTGCTCGTCGACACCGGGCTCGCGGCGCTCGTGCTGCCGGAGCTGCCCGCGCTCGCGCTCACCTCCGACGCGCAGCACCGGCACAAGGACGTCTACCGGCACAGCCTCACCGTGCTGCAGCAGGCCATCGCGCTCGAGCACGCGCGGCATCCCGGCGAGGCGCCCGACGTCGTGCTCCGCGTCGCGGCCCTGCTGCACGACATCGGGAAGCCGGCGACGCGGCGGTTCGAGGCCGGCGGCGCGGTCACCTTCCACCACCACGACGTCGTCGGCGCCAAGATGGCGCGCAAGCGGCTGAAGGCCCTGCGGCTGCCGAACGCGCAGGTCGACGAGGTCGCGCAGCTGATCGAGCTGCACCAGCGCTTCTTCGGCTACGGCGACCCTTCGGCAGGCTCAGGACACCGCGCGCAGTGGACGGACTCCGCGGTGCGGCGGTACGTGCGCGACGCGGAGGACCAGCTGGAGCGGCTGCACATCCTGACCCGGGCCGACGTGACGACCCGGAACGAGCGGAAGGCGCGGCGCCTCGCCCGCGCCTACGACGACCTGGAGCGCCGCATCGGCGAGCTCGCGGAGCAGGAGCAGCTGGACGCGATGCGCCCGGAGCTCGACGGCGAGGCGATCATGCGCGAGCTCGGGCTGAAGCCGGGCCGCGAGGTCGGCGAGGCCTACCGCTTCCTGCTCGAGCTGCGGCTCGAGGAGGGGCTGCTCGGCGAGGACGAGGCCGCTCGCCGCCTCCACGCCTGGTGGGACGCCCGGCAGGCCGGCTGACCCTCCTTCCGACCGGGGCCGTCCGGCTCCGCGGCTGTGCACCCCCGGTGCATCCGGCCCCCGCCGCCGGCCGCGTGCGAGACTTGAGTCCAGCCCGCCAGGGGCATCCGGACGAGGGACGCCGTACCCGGTCAGCGACAAGACGGCTCGTGAGAGGTCCGTCGTGTCCTGGTTCGTCCTCATCCTCTCCGGCGTGCTCGAGGCCGTCTGGGCCACCGCGCTCGGGCGTTCGGCGGGGTTCTCCAGGCCGCTGCCCACCGTCGTCTTCGCCGTCGGGCTGGTCGCCAGCATGGGCGGCCTCGCCTTCGCGATGCGCACCCTCCCGGTCGGCACGGCCTACGCGGTCTGGGTCGGCATCGGTGCCGTGCTGACGGTCGCGGTGGCGGTGGTCACCGGCTCCGAGGCGCTGAGCCTCGCCAGGGGCGTCTGCCTGCTGCTCGTCGTCGCCGGCGTCGTCGGCCTCAAGCTGTCGCACTGAGCGCTCGGCGCGTCGGGTAGACTTTCGCGGTTGCCCGGGCGCTTCGGCATGCCCGC
Organism: Amnibacterium endophyticum; assembly: GCF_042680685.1. NCBI lineage: Bacteria > Bacillati > Actinomycetota > Actinomycetes > Micrococcales > Microbacteriaceae > Amnibacterium > Amnibacterium endophyticum. The sequence continues at coordinate 111,487 of NZ_JBHUEA010000003.1, forward strand.
GCAACGGTTCACACCCTCCTGCCGCGGAACGACCGCGGCCGTGCAGACCAGAGGAGGTGGGGTAGTGGCAGCAGAGCAGTACGAGCTGATGGTCATCCTTGACCCGAGCATCGACGAGCGGACCGTCGCGCCCAGTCTGGACCGGTTCCTCGGTGTCATCCGGAACGACGGCGGGTCCGTCGACAAGGTGGACATCTGGGGCCGTCGTCGACTGGCGTACGAGATCCAGAAGCACACCGAGGGCATCTACGCCGTGGTCAACCTGACCGCGACGAGCGCGTCCACCCAGGAGCTCAACCGGCAGCTGGGCCTGTCCGAGGCGGTGCTGCGCACCAAGGTGCTGCGCGCCGACGAGGTCAGCCAGTCCATCGGCAAGCCGAACGACAACGGCGGCGAGTACCGGCCCGAGCGCCCCGAGCGCTCCGAGCGCCGCGGCTCCCGTCCGCCCCGCACGCCCCGGAGCTGATCCGTGGCCGGCGAGACCATCATCACGGTCGTCGGGAACCTCACGAGCGACCCGGAGCTGCGGTACACCCAGAACGGGCTGGCCGTCGCGAACTTCACCATCGCCTCCACCCCCCGTTCGTTCGACCGCCAGTCGAACGAGTGGAAGGACGGCGAGGCGCTGTTCCTGCGCGCCAGCGTGTGGCGCGACTTCGCCGAGCACGTCGCCGGCTCGCTGACCAAGGGCTCCCGCGTCATCGCGTCGGGGCGCCTCAAGCAGCGCAGCTACCAGGACCGCGAGGGCAACAACCGCACCGCGATCGAGCTGGAGGTCGACGAGATCGGCCCCTCGCTGCGGTACGCGACCGCGCAGGTCACCCGCTCGAGCGGCGGTGGCGGTGGCGGTGGCGGTGGCGGCGGTTCGCGCGGCCAGGTCGGTGGCGGTGGCGGCGGCGGCGGCGGTCGTCCGCAGCAGCAGCAGGACGACCCGTGGGGCTCGCCCGGCGGCTCGTCGTCCTCGGGCGGCGGCAACGACGGCTGGAGCACCCCGGGCGCCTACGACGACGAGACCCCGTTCTGAGTTCATGGTCTTCGATCCGCGAGCGGATCGAAGACTGCCGTCGCGGCGCGCTGAGGCGCGCACCGCGGACGGCCTCGTGAATGGCAGGGGCGGAGTGATCGCCACGTCGGCGGCCTCCTGGTCCCGCTCGTCCCCCTCTTCTCAACTTCTCTCTACGTAAGGAATCCACATGGCTGGCAAGTCGCGCGGCGACAGCCGCAAGCCGCGGACGAAGGGCGGCAAGCCCGTCGCGCCCGCGAAGCGCATCAAGGTCGGGGTGATCGACTACAAGGACGTCGCCACCCTGCGCAAGTTCATCTCCGAGCGCGGCAAGATCCGCGCCCGCCGCATCACCGGCGTGTCCGTCCAGGAGCAGCGGCTGATCGCCCGTGCGGTCAAGAACGCGCGCGAGATGGCGCTGCTCCCCTACTCCGGCTCCGGCCGCTGATCGGGGGCTGAGCACATGAGCACCACCAAGGTGATCCTGACCCACGAGGTCGGCGGCCTCGGCAGCGCCGGCGACGTCGTCGAGGTGAAGGGCGGCTACGCCCGCAACTACCTCGTCCCGCAGGGCCTCGCGACCCAGTGGACGCGTGGCGGCCAGAAGCAGGTCGACGCCATCGCCAAGGCCCGCCGGGCCCGCGAGGCGGCCTCGATCGAGGAGGCCCAGGCGCACAAGCAGCGCCTGGAGGCCCAGCCGATCCGCATCGAGGTGCGCACCGGCCAGGCCGGCCGCCTGTTCGGCTCCGTGTCGACCGGCGACGTCGCGGACGCGGTGAGCGCCGCGGGCCTCGGGTCGATCGACCGCCGAGCGGTCGAGTTCTCCTCGCCCGTGCGCTCGACCGGCACGCACGAGGCCACCGTCCGCCTGCGCGACGACGTGCGCGCGACGCTGACCCTGGACGTCGCCAGCACTCGCTGAGCGACCTCCGCCCGAACGGCGCCGTCCCCTCCCGGGGGCGGCGCCGTTCGTCGTTCCCGGCCCGCCACCGACTCCTGCGGGCGACATCCGACCGCCCGGGCGCGAGGACGCGCCCGCATCGTCGGAAGCCGCCCGCCTCGGGGGAATCGGCCCGCGCTGCTCGGACCCGCCGCGCTGCGGAGCTCGGAGCGGCCCTTCAGGGCCCGCACGGGCGCGCTCCGACACCGCGGGCGGATCCGGGCGCCCGGGGTGTCGGAGCGCGCCCGTGGATCGTTCTTCAGGCTGCGGCGGCCCGTCGCCGCGGCGATGTCGGAGGCCGCGGGCACACTGATCCTGGGACGGCGCCGCGGGGTTCGACCATGCGTTGAGCCGACTTATCCCCATCTCGCCCTGTGAGTAGTCGAGCACCTGATCAGGTGCCACTCATATGTGTCGCTCAGGTTCGCCCACCGGCGGTTCTCCACAGGGACTCCACATGGGGAGAAGGGCTTCCCCCGCGCGTCCTCCACACGCCTGTGCACAGCGCCTCCCATAGTTTGCGCGGGTCGTTCGGAGCGGTCCGGCCGGGGCGCCCCGCGGAGCGCGCGGTGTCCGGGCGCGGTGGTACACCCGGGGTCGGCCCGGATCGGCCGAGCCGTGGGACGCGGGAGGGGGAGCAGCGCATGTCGATGACGGAGTGGGACACGGTCCCGCCGGAGTGGGACGAGCCCGGGCAGCAGCAGCGCAGGGAGCGCACGCCGCCGCACAACCTGCTCGCGGAGCAGAGCGCCCTCGGGGGCATGCTCCTGTCGACCGACGCGGTCGCGGACGTGCTCGAGGTCGTGATCGGCGCCGACTTCTACGTGCCGAAGCACGAGGTCGTCTTCCAGGCGATCCTGAGCCTGTACTCGCGGGGGGAGCCGACCGACGCGATCGCGGTCGGCGACGAGCTGGGGCGCACGGGCGACGTGCAGCGCGCCGGCGGCGAGGCCTACCTCCACACGCTGACGAACATCGTCCCCACGGCCGCGAACGCCGGCTACTACGCGCAGATCGTCGCCGAGCAGGCCGTGCTGCGCCGCCTCGTCGAGGCCGGCACGCACATCGCGCAGCTCGGCTACGGCGCCGAGGGCGACGCGATGGACCTGCTGAACCAGGCGCAGGCCGAGGTCTTCGCGATCGCCCGCGAGCAGGCCGCGGAGGACTACGCGCCGCTCTCCGAAGCCGTCACCATCGCCATCGACGAGATGGAGGCCGCGAGCGGCCGGGACGGCGAGCTGACAGGGGTCCCGACCGGCTTCCGCGGGCTCGACGAGCTGACGAACGGCCTGCACCCGGGCCAGATGATCATCATCGGCGCGCGACCCGCGATGGGGAAGTCGACGCTGGCGCTCGACTTCGCCCGGCACGCGAGCGTCAAGGCGAACATGCCGACGATCTTCTTCTCCCTGGAGATGGGGCGCAGCGAGATCGCCATGCGGCTCATGGCCGCCGAGGCGACGATCTCGATGCAGGACATGCGCAAGGGGCGCCTCGGCAGCGACGACTGGACGAAGATCGCGGCGACCCGCGGCCGGATCAACGACGCCCCGCTGTTCATCGACGACAGCCCGAACATGACGCTCGTCGAGATCCGTGCGAAGTGCCGGCGGCTGAAGCAGAAGGTCGGGCTCCGGCTGATCGTCATCGACTACCTGCAGCTGATGACGAGCGGCAAGCGGGTCGAGAGCCGGCAGCAGGAGATCAGCGAGTTCTCCCGCGCGCTGAAGCTGCTCGCGAAGGAGCTGGGCGTCCCGGTCATCGCCCTGTCGCAGCTGAACCGCGGATCGGAGCAGCGCGCCGACAAGCGCCCCGCGATCTCGGACCTGCGCGAGTCCGGCTCGATCGAGCAGGACGCGGACATCGTGATCCTGCTGCACCGCGAGAGCGCCTACGACCGCGACCAGCCGAACCCCGACGCCGACCTGATCGTCGCGAAGCACCGCGCCGGCCCCACGGACACGATCACCGTCGCCTTCCACGGCCGGTACAGCCGCTTCGCGGACATCGCGGTCGCCTGACCCGCGCCGCGGCGCTGTGCAGCGCGCAGCAGCACGGGCGGTGTCGCGCAACGCCGCCCGTGTCGCTCAGGGCTGCACAGCATGGCGCGGAGGCGTCGGGGAGCGCGCGGTGACACGGGCCGTGTTGCGCAACGGCGACCTCGTCGCTGGGCGCTGCACGGGCCGTTCAGCGGCGGGCGGGGCCCGGCGGGCGGGGCGGCGGGCACGTCGTACGCTGGGGAGTCGGCCGCGGGACCTGCGGGCGAGGAGGGGACCGTGACCACGACGACCGGCCGCACGGCCCGACGCACTCCCGTCGCCGCGCCCGCGAGCCGCGCGGTGATCCTCGCGGTGCTGGCAGCGGTGGTCACGTTCAGCACCGAGCACCGCCCCGCCTACCGCGTCGAGCTCGGCATCGTCGCCCTCGGCGTCTTCCTGCTCGGGCAGGCGGTGCTGCTCGCCGCCTGGTCGCCGCGCCTGGCGAGCACCCGCACGGGGCTCGCGCTGCTCGTGGCCCGCGCCTCGGTGTCCCTCCTCGGCGCGGTGCTGCTGCTGGCCGCGCCGGGCGGGGGCATCGACGTGCTGCGGCCCGTCCAGGTGCTCGTCTTCCTCGTCGTCGGCGGCCTCGAGGTGCTCGGCGCGCTGCTGCGGGCGGAGGGCCCTGACGCCTTCGGCGACGGGATCGTGATCGGCGGCCTGCAGGTCGTCGTCGGGCTGATGGTGGTCATCCTCGATCCCGACGTCGCGTTCTCCGTCGGCGTGCTCAGCGCATGGGCCGCGCTGTCCGCGGTCTACCTCGGCATCGCCGCCGCGAACCTCCATGTGAAGCGGAGCCGCGCATGAGCCGTCCAAGCCTCCGCGAACGCCTGAAGCCGGTCGAGCTGGTCGGGTTCGCCGCCGTGCTCGCCGTGTTCACCGGCGGCATCGCGCTGATCGGCACCCGCGACCTGCAGCTCTCGGTGATCCTCGCCGGCGTCGCCTTCATCGTCGCGCTGCTCGTGCTCGCGATGCTGGCGCTCGCCGCCGGCGAGCCCGCGGATCCGGAGGACACCCGTCCGCTGCAGGACCGCCGGGACGAGGAGCGCAACCGCGACGCCTGAGCGTCAGCGGACGTGGTCGACGAGCCGCTCCGCGAGCCCCGTGTAGCCGGCGGGCGTCAGCGCCGCGAGCCGCTCCGCCGCCGCCCGCTCGAGGCCGAGCCCCTCGACGAAGGCGCGCATCGTCGCGGCGTCCACCCGGCGCCCGCGCGTCAGCTCCTTGACCAGCTCGTAGGGGTTCTCGTGCGTGCTGCGTCCGGCGACGACCTCGGCGCGGACGACCGTCTGCACGGCCTCCCCCAGCACCTCCTGGTTCGCGTCGAGGTCGTCGAGCAGCCGCTGCCGGTCGAGGTCGATCTCGTCGAGGCCCCGGGCGATGTTGTCGAGGGCGACGAGCGCGTGGCCGATGCCGACGCCGATGTTGCGCTGGGTCGTCGAGTCGGTCAGGTCCCGCTGCCAGCGGGAGGTCACGAGCGTGCGGGCGAGGGTGCCGAGCACGCCGTCCGCGAGCTCGAGGTTCGCCTCGGCGTTCTCGAAGCGGATCGGGTTCACCTTGTGCGGCATGGTCGAGCTGCCGGTGGCGCCCGCCTGCGGCACCTGCTTCAGGTAGCCCTCCGCGATGTAGAGCCACACGTCGGTGCAGAGGTTGTGCAGGACCCCGTCCACGTGGGTGAGCCGGCCGTACAGCTCCACCTGCCAGTCGTGCGACTCGATCTGGGTGGTGAGCGGGTTCCAGGACAGCCCCAGGCCCTCGACGAAGCCCCGGGCGAGGCCCTGCCAGTCGATCTCCGGCGCCGCGACGACGTGGGCGGCGAAGTCCCCGGAGGCGCCGTTCGCCTTGCCCGTGATCTCCACCGCGAGCACCTGCGCCCGGAGCCGGGCGAGGCGGTGCACGAACACCGCGAGCTCCTTGCCCATCGTCGTCGGCGTCGCGGGCTGCCCGTGGGTGCGGGCGAGCATCGGCGCGTCCGCCCACCGCTCCGCGAGCCCGCGCAGGCGGGAGACGACCAGGTCGAACGCCGGCAGCCACACCTCGTGGAGCGCGTCCCGGACCGTGATCGCGACGGCGAGGTTGTTGATGTCCTCGCTGGTGCAGGCGAAGTGCACGAGCTCGGCGAGCCGCCCGAGGCCGAGCGCGTCGAGCCGGGCGCGCACGAGGTACTCCACGGCCTTCACGTCGTGCCGGGTCACCGCCTCGAGCCCGGCCAGCTCGGCGACCTCGGCGTCGCCGAAGGCGTCCGGCAGGCCGAGCAGGGCCGCGCGCTCGTCGGCACCGAGCGGAGCGGTGCCCGCGACGCCCGCGTCCGTCAGCGCGACGAGCCAGGCGACCTCGACCCGCACCCGGGCGCGGTTCAGCCCGGCCTCGGAGAGGTGGGACGAGAGCGCGGACGTGGCGGCGCGGTAGCGGCCGTCGAGCGGGGAGATCGGCTGGTCGGACAGCGGGGGCATCGGGTCCTCCTTCACGGCCTGCAGGGCCGGTCGATCCTCCCAGACCCTCGGGTTCCGCTCCTCCCCAGGCCGCTCCTCGGGCCGCAGGGGGGGTGCGGGTCGCGGTCCGGGCGCTGCGGGCCGCTCGGGCGCGGCACCCTCTCGGCATGCCCGACGACCTGCTCGACCGGATCCTCGGCACCGGAGGCGACCCGCGTGACGCCGCCGCGATCGAGGAGGCCCGGGCGATCGGCCGGGCGCTCGGGTCCGTCCCGCTGCCCGACCCGGTGCTGCCCGGATGGCAGTCGCTCTGCGCGGGCGAGTACGCCGAGGCCGTGCGGGTGCTGCAGCGGGTGATCGCGCTCGCCCACGACGCCCTCGCGGTGGCGCCCGCCGCGCGATGAGCGCGCCGCCGTCGGTCGGCGGTCCCGTCGCGGTCGACACGGGCGAGATGCTGCGCGCCGCCGCGGTGCTCGGCGGGGCCCGGAAGGGGCTGCGCGGCCTCGCCGCCCGGGCGCGGGCCGCTGCGCTCGGCGCCTCGCCGCACGTCTCGGGCGCCCTGCACGAGGCGGCCGACCGCCTGGACGACGCCGAGCGCCAGGCCGCGCTCGCGGCGGACGGGCTGCGGACCGCCGCGCAGCGCTACGGGTGGACCGAGCACGCGATCGCCCGCTCGCAGCAGACCGGCTTCGCCCTCGCCGGCGCGATCGAGGGGCTCGGGCTGCGGATCGCGCCGGCGCCGACGCTGCTCGCCGACGCGCTCGTCAGCGGCGGCTTCCTCGCCCAGCAGGCGCTCGACGAGTGGATCCGCACCGGCAGGATCGCCCCGCAGTCCGACCCCGAGGTCGTGCGGTGGCTGCAGCTGCGGCTGTCCTCGCTCGACGACACCGTGCGCGGCCTGCTCGGCGTCGAGACCCCGCGCGACCTCCTCGTGGACGACCCGGGGTCGCCCTTCGGCACCGAGGCGATCGGCGCGCTGCTCGCGGCGATGATCTGGCCGACGGCGCACCCGATCGCCGTGCGTCGGACCGCGTCCTCCCCGACGGCGCGACCGGGCTCGCTCGAGGAGCTGGGGCGGCGCCTGCCCGACGGGGCCTCGCCCGAGGGTCAGGTGCGGGTCGAGCGGTACGAGGACGGCGGCCGGGCGCGCTGGATCGTCTACAGCGCCGGCACCGTCACCTTCGACGTGCGCAGCGGCGAGGAGCCCTTCGATCTGGAGTCCGACGTGCGCGGGGTGGCGGGCACCCCGACCGACGCGCAGCGGGCGGTGCTGGACGCGATGCGGCAGGCGGGCGTCGGGCCGGACGACCCCGTCCTGCTCGTCGGGCACTCGCAGGGCGCGCTGAACGTGCTGCGCATCGCGGAGCGCGGCGACTACGCGGTCGAGGGCGTGGTGCAGTTCGGCGGCCCGACGGAGCAGATCCCGGCGCCGCCCGGCGTCGACGTGCTGCAGGTGACGCACGACCAGGACCTCGTGCCGGCGCTCGGCGGCGTGCCCGCGGCGGCGGGCGCGGGCACGGTGGTGGTGCGGCGATCGCTGCCGGACGCCGCCCTGCGGCCCGTCTACGGCAGCGGGGCGGCCGCGGCGTTCCCCGCGCACGACATGGTCGAGTACCGCCGCACCGTCGCCGCTGCGGAGGCGTCCGGCTCCACCCGGATCGCGGCGCTGCGGACGCGGTGGACGGGCTTCCTCGGCGGCGAGGAGGGCACCGCGACCCGCTACGCCGCGCGACGGATCGTCCCGGACGGCGGGGAGCCGGTCAGCGCTCCCGGTCGTCCCCGCTCAGCGGGCGCAGCACCAGCCCCACCAGCCAGCCGATGACGCCCAGCACCAGCGCGCCGAGCACGCCCCACCAGAACCCGTCCACGACCAGCCCGAAGCCGATGGCGTCGCTCAGCCAGGCGACGAGCAGGAACAGCAGCCCGTTCACCACGAGCGAGATCAGCCCGAGGGTGAGGAGGTACAGCGGGAACGCGACGATGCGGATCGCGGTGCCGAGCACGCCGTTCACCACGCCGAACAGCAGCCCGAGCAGCAGGAACGTCAGCACGCTCGCGACAGCGTCCCCGCGGTCGTAGGCGACCACCCGGACCCCGCTGCTCCAGCCGACGGCGGCGAACAGCAGCGTCGTCAGCCAGAGGGCGATGGCGTTCACGATCACCCGCACGACGAAGCGGCGCATCCCCCCACTATGGCGCACCGGACCCTGCGCCCGCCCTCCTGCATGCCCGCCGCGGCATGCAGGAGGGCGATCGCGCGCCCTGCGGATACAGTGACGGCCGGGCCGGAGCGCCCCGCGCCAGGTGCCCCGACCCGGGTCGCGCCCCGCGGGGGAGAGGAGCGGCATGGCAGCGGATCCCGAGACGGTGTCCGTGCTCGACGAGCACGGGGCCCTGCAGCCGACGGCGGCGGCGGAGCCCTATGCGGAGCGGGCGCTGGGGGTGCCGACCGAGACGAAGCTGCGGTTCCTCGAGGACATGGTGACGACGCGCGCCTTCGACGTCGCGGCGGCGAACCTGCAGCGCCAGGGCCACCTCGCGCTCTGGGTGCCGAGCTACGGCCAGGAGGCGGCGCAGGTCGGCTCGGGCCGGGCCGCCCGACCGCAGGACACCTTGTTCCCCGCGTACCGCGAGCACGCCGTCGCGATGGTCCGCGGCCTCGACCCCCTCGCGATCATCCGGCTCTACCGGGGCGCGACCCACGGCGGCTGGGACCCGGCGGCGAACGGGAACTTCCGCGTCTACTGCCTGGTGATCGGCTCCCAGACCCTGCACGCGACCGGGTACGCGATGGGCGTGCAGCTCGACGGGCTGGCCGGCACCGGCGACCCCGAGCGCGACGAGGCGGTGCTCGTCTACTTCGGCGACGGCGCGACCGCGCAGGGCGACACCAACGAGGCGCTGGTCTTCGCGGCGAGCTACGCGACCCCGCAGGTCTTCTTCATCCAGAACAACCACTGGGCGATCTCGGTCCCCGTCGAGCGCCAGTCCCGGGTCCCGCTCTACCGCCGCGCCTCGGGCTTCGGCATCCCGGGCGTCCGGGTCGACGGCAACGACGTGCTCGCCGTGCACGCGGTGACGGGCGCGCTGCTCGACGACGCGCGGGCCGGCCGCGGCCCCGCGCTGATCGAGGCGCTGACGTACCGCATCGGCGCGCACACGAGCAGCGACGACCCGACGAAGTACCGGTCGGAGGAGGAGCTGCAGCGCTGGACGCTGCGCGACCCGATCCTCCGGCTGCGCCGCCACCTCGAGCACGACGGCGTCGGCGCCGAGGTGCTCGACGAGATCGACGCGCGCGCCCAGGACGTCGCCGCGGACGTACGGCGGCGGGCGCTCGAGCTGACGGACCCCCCGCTCAGCCTGATGTTCGAGCACGTCTACAGCGAGGAGCACCCGCGCATGCGGGAGCAGCAGGCGTGGCTCGAGCGCTACGAGTCCTCGTTCGGAGGTGGCGCATGACCTCGATGCCGATGGTGAAGGCGCTGAACGCGGGGCTCCGCCGCGCGCTGGCCGAGGACGACCGGGTGCTCATGATGGGGGAGGACGTCGGCACGCTCGGCGGCGTGTTCCGCGTCACGGAGGGCCTGCAGGCGGAGTTCGGCGACAAGCGGGTCTTCGACACCCCGCTCGCCGAGTCAGGCATCGTCGGGGCGGCGATCGGGCTCGCGATGCGCGGCTACCGGCCGGTCTGCGAGATCCAGTTCGACGGCTTCATCTACCCGGGCTTCGACCAGATCACCTCGCAGCTCGCGAAGGTCACGAACCGGCACGAGGGCGCCCTGACGATGCCGGTCGTGATCCGGGTGCCCTACGGCGGCCACATCGGCGCTGTCGAGCACCACCAGGAGAGCCCGGAGACGCTGTTCGCGCACACCGCCGGCCTCCGCGTCGTCTCGCCGTCCACCCCGAACGACGCCTACTGGATGATCCAGCAGGCGATCGCCTCGGACGACCCGGTGCTGTTCTTCGAGCCGAAGGGCCGGTACTGGCCGAAGGGCGAGGTCGACACCGAATCCCCCGCCGTGCCGCTGCACGCGAGCCGGGTCGTGCGCACCGGCACCGACGCGACGCTGATCGGCTACGGGCCGATGGTCAGCGTGCTGCTCACCGCGGCGGAGATCGCGGCCGAGGAGGGGCGCAGCCTCGAGGTCGTCGACGTCCGCTCCCTCTCCCCGATCGACTGGGGCCCCGTCGTCGGCAGCGTCGAGAAGACGGGCCGCGCGGTCGTCGCCCACGAGGCGTCGGAGTTCCTCGGGATCGGCGCGGAGATCGCCGCCACCGTGACCGAGCGCGCCTTCTACGCCCTGGAGGCCCCGGTGCTGCGGGTCGCCGGGTTCGACATCCCCTTCCCGCCGGCGCGGCTCGAGAAGCTGCACCTGCCCGACGCGGACCGCGTGCTCGACGCCGTGGACCGCGCCTTCGCGTACTAGGAGGAACCGCCGTGACCACCTCCCGATTCGCCCTGCCCGACGTCGGCGAGGGCCTGACCGAGGCCGAGATCGTCAGCTGGAAGGTCGCGCCCGGCGACCAGGTCGGCGTGGACCAGGTGATCGTCGAGATCGAGACCGCGAAGTCGCTCGTCGAGCTGCCGTCGCCCTACGCCGGCACCGTCGACGCGCTGCTCGTGGCCGAGGGCGACACCGTCGCGGTCGGCACGGACATCATCGCCGTCGCCTCCGGCACCCCCGAGCAGCTCGCGGCGCCGCTGCGCACCCCCGCGCAGGCCGCGGCGCCGAACGAGGTGCAGGTGCGCGAGCCCGAGGAGCAGACGGAGGAGCGCAGCGGCGCCGTCCTCGTCGGCTACGGCGTGGACGCACGCGCGAAGAGCCGCCGCTCACAGCGGACCGCCTCGCACGGCTCGCAGGTGCCGCCGAAGGAGGCCGTCGCCGCCCCGGTGAAGCCCCCGATCCGGAAGCTCGCGAAGGACCTGGGCGTCGACCTCGCCCGCGTCGCGCCGTCCGGCCCGTCGGGGGAGGTCACCCGGGACGACGTGCTGCGCGCCAAGCAGCAGGTCAGCGTCTTCCGGAACGTCGAGACCCCGGAGTGGCCGGAGGACCGCGAGGAGCGCATCCCCGTGAAGGGCGTGCGCAAGGCCACCGCGGCCGCCATGGTGCGGAGCGCCTTCACCGCGCCGCACGTCAGCGTCTTCGTCGACGTGGACGCGACCCGGACGATGGAGTACGTGCGCCGCCTGAAGGCGTCGCCGGACTTCGCGAACGTGAAGATCTCGCCGCTGCTCGTCATGGCGAAGGCCGTGATCTGGGCGGTGCAGCGCAACCCGACGGTCAACTCGACCTGGACGGACAGCGAGATCGTCGTCCACCACTACGTGAACCTCGGGATCGCGGCCGCGACGCCGCGGGGGCTCATCGTGCCGAACGTGAAGGACGCGCAGTCGCTCTCGATGCGGGCGCTCGCGGGCTCGCTGGAGCAGCTGACGATCACCGCCCGCGACGGCCGGTCGACGCCGGCGGACATGGCGGACGGCACGATCACCATCACGAACCTCGGCAGCTTCGGCGTCGACACCGGCACGCCGATCCTGAACCCGGGGGAGGTGTCGATCGTCGCGCTGGGCACGATCCGGCAGAAGCCCTGGGTCGTCGACGGGCAGGTGGTCCCCCGCTACGTCACCACGGTCGCCGCGAGCTTCGACCACCGCGTCGTCGACGGCGACGTGGCGAGCCGCTTCGTCGCGGACCTCGCGAGCGTCGTGGAGGAGCCGGCGCTGCTGCTCGACTGAGCCGCAGCATGCGCCGCCGGTCGAGTCGAAGCGGCGCCGTCGGTCGAGGTGCGAGCGCAACGAGCCTCGAGACCACCCGCATCCGCGAGCGCGGGTGGTCTCGAGGCTCCTTCGTCGCACCTCGACCGGCGGTGGCGGCTCCTTCGTCGCACCTCGACCGGCGGTGGCGGCTCCCTGGTCGTGCCTCGACCGGCGGTGGAGGCTCCTTCGTGGCACGGCGGCCGGCGGAGGAGCGGATTCGATAACGGTTCTCAGTACCGCTAGGGTCGGAGCATGCGCCGCCTGCTCCCCCTCGCCCTGCTGCCCGCGCTCGTCCTCGCGGGGTGCTCCGGCACCGCCGGCTCGCCCGCCGCGTCGTCGTCGGCGAGCGACGGCCGGGTGTCCGTCGTGGCGTCGACCGACGTGTGGGGGGACGTCGTGAAGCAGGTCGGCGGCTCGGACGTCGCCGTCACCTCGATCATCGACGACCCGACGCAGGACCCGCACGAGTACCAGGCCACGACCCGCGACCAGCTCGCGGTGAGCCGCGCCGGGCTGGTCGTCGTGAACGGCGGCGGGTACGACGACTTCCTCTCGCAGCTGCTGAAGAACGCGCCGGGCTCGACGAAGACCCTGAACGCCGTCGACGCGTCCGGCCTCGACACCGAGCCCGCGGACGGGGAGTTCAACGAGCACGTCTGGTACGACCTGCCCGCCGTGTCGAAGGTCGCCGCCGCCGTCTCGGCGGAGCTGAGCCGCATCGATCCGAGCGGCGCCGCGACCTTCGAGTCGAACCTGCAGACCTTCCAGGGCAGGCTGAAGGACCTGGAGGCCACGGCGGCCGACATCAGGAGGACCGCGGAGGGCAAGGGCGTGGCGATCACCGAGCCCGTGCCGCTGTACATGACGGAGGCGCTCGGGCTCGTGAACAAGACGCCGGAGGCGTTCAGCGAGGCCGTCGAGGAGGGCGACGACGTCGCTCCCGCCGTGCTGAAGGAGGAGCTCGACCTGCTGCGCGAGCAGCAGGTGGCCGTGCTCGCCTACAACGAGCAGACGTCCGACAGCACGACCGAGCAGGTGCTCGCCGCCGCGAAGCGCGCGGGCGTGCCCGTGGTCGGCGTGCGCGAGACGCTGCCGTCCGGCAAGGACTACCTGGCCTGGATGCAGGACGACCTGCAGCAGTTCCGCAGCGCGGTCGCGTGACCGCTCCGCTGCAGCTGGAGGGTGCGGGTCTCGCGTTCGGGGCCCGCACCCTCTGGCGCGACGTCGACCTCGAGGTCCGACCGGGCGAGTTCATCGCCGTGCTCGGCCCGAACGGCTCGGGCAAGACCACCTTCCTCAAGGCGGTGCTCGGGCTGCAGCCGCTGTCGGCCGGCTCGGTGCGCGTCTTCGGCCGACGCCCTGCTCGGGGCGACCGGCGCATCGGCTACATCCCGCAGCAGCGGCTGCTCGACTCGTCGACCCCGGTGCGCGGCCGCGACCTCGTCGGCTTCGGCGTCGACGGCGCACGCTTCGGGCTGCCGCTCCGCCGGCGCGCGGACCGGCAGCGCATCGACCGGATCGTCGCGGACGTCGGCGCCGAGGGCTTCGCGGACCGCGCGGCCTGGCGGCTCTCCGGCGGCGAGCAGCAGCGCCTCCGCGTCGGGCAGGCGATCGCCGCCGACCCGGCGCTGCTGCTCTGCGACGAGCCGCTGATCTCGCTCGACCTCGCGAACCAGGCCGCCGTCAGCGCGCTCATCGAGCGGCAGCGGGTCGAGCACGGGGCCGCCGTGCTGTTCGTCACCCACGACGTGAACCCGGTGCTCGACCACGTCGACCGGGTGCTGTACGTCGTCGGCGGCCGGGTGCGCATCGGCCCGCCGGACGAGGTGCTCACGACCGAGGTGCTGAGCGACCTGTACCGCACGCGCGTCGACGTGGTCCACGTGCAGGACCGCATCCTCGTCGTGGGCGCCGGCCGCGAGCACGAGGACCACCACCACGCGGAGCCGCCCCGATGAGCGCCATCTTCGACTTCAGCGACTACGGGGCGCTGCTCGGGCTCGTCACCAACTCCCTCATCGCCGGAGCGCTGCTCGGGATCGTGGGCGGGCTGATCGGCTTCTTCGTGATGGCGCGGGACCTGCCGTTCGCGGTGCACGGGGTGAGCGAGCTCTCGTTCGCCGGCGCGGCGGGGGCGCTGCTGATCGGGTTCGACGTCGTCGCCGGCTCGACCGTCGGCGCGATCATCGCGGCCCTGCTGATCGGGGTGCTCGGCCCCCGGGCTCGGGAGCGCAACTCCGTGATCGGCGTGCTGATGCCGTTCGGCCTGGGGCTCGGGATCCTCTTCCTCGCGATCTACCCGGGACGGTCCGCGAACCGCTTCGGGCTGCTCACCGGGCAGGTCGTCTCCGTCGACGGCGGGCAGGTCGTCGAGCTGATCGCCGTGCTCGCCGTGGTCCTCGTGGCGCTGCTGGTCGTCTGGCGCCCCCTGCTGTTCGCGAGCGTCGACGAGGACGTCGCCATCGCCCGCGGCGTGCCGGTCCGTGCGCTCGGGATCGTCTTCATGGTGCTGCTCGCCCTGACCGTCTCGGTGGCCGTGCAGACGGTCGGCGCCCTGCTCGTGCTCGCCCTGCTCGTCACGCCCGCAGCCGCCGCGCTCCGGATCGCGTCCGGCCCGCTCGCGGTGAGCCTGCTCAGCATGGTCTTCGCGACCGTGTCGATCGTCGGCGGCATCCTGCTCGCGCTCGGCGCCGCGATCCCGATCAGCCCCTACGTGACGACGATCTCGTTCCTCATCTACCTCGTGTGCCGTCTCGCCGGGAGGAGCCGGTCGGGACGCGTACGCTCCGACGCATGAAGCGGCGGACCTGGCAGCGCACCGCGGTGCGGGAGGCCCTCGCCGAGCGCGAGCACTTCGTGAGCGCGCAGAGCCTGCACTCGCAGCTGCGCGAGGGCGGCTCCCCCATCGGGCTCGCCACGGTGTACCGCGCGCTCGCGGACCTCGCCGAGGAGGGCGAGGCGGACTCGCTGCAGGCCGAGGGCGAGCAGCTGTACCGCGCCTGCACCTCGCCGGGGCACCACCACCACCTGATCTGCCGGTCCTGCGGCCGCACCGTCGAGATCGAGGCGGACGACATCGAGGAGTGGGCCGCGCGGACCGCAGCCGCCCACGGCTTCCGCGACCCGCAGCACGTCGTCGACGTCTTCGGCACCTGCGAGGCCTGCCACGCGAGGGCCTGAGCCCCTCCGCGCTGACGGCTCAGCGGCGGCGCGCCGCGGATCTGGGCTAGACTCTCCGATCGGCCGCGTCGCGGCAGTGGTCCCGTCGCACCCGGCGGGGCTGCAGACAAGTGATCTTGGGTGCGCGTGCCGACGCACGCGCACGGTACAAGGAGGAACCCATGGCAGGAACCTGCCAGGTGACCGGCGCCGGCCCCGGCTTCGGCAACACCATCTCGCACTCGCACCGGCGCAACCGCCGCCGGTTCGACGTCAACGTCCAGAAGAAGACCTACTACGTGCCGTCCCTCAAGCGGAACGTCACGCTGACCGTCTCGGCCAAGGGCATCAAGGTGATCGACGCCCGCGGCATCGAGAGCGTGGTCGCGAGCATCATCGCGCGCGGGGAGAAGATCTGAGATGGCCAGGCAGCAGGACGTCCGTCCCATCATCAAGCTGAAGTCGACGGCCGGCACGGGCTACACGTACGTGACCCGGAAGAACCGCCGCAACAACCCCGACCGCATCGTGCTGAAGAAGTACGACCCGGTGATCCGAAAGCACGTCGACTTCCGCGAGGAGCGCTAATGGCCAAGAAGAGCAAGATCGCGCGCAACGAGCAGCGCGCCGTGGTGGTGGAGCGCTACCGCACGAAGCGCCTCGAGCTGAAGAAGCAGCTCGTGGACCCGAACGGGACGGACGAGTCCCGCGAGGAGGCCCGCGTGGCCCTGCAGAAGCTGCCGCGCGACGCGTCGCCGGTGCGCCTCCGCAGCCGCGACGCCGTCGACGGCCGTCCGCGCGGCGTGCTGTCGAAGTTCGGGATCTCCCGCGTCCGCTTCCGCGACATGGCGCATCGGGGCGAGCTCCCGGGCATCACGAAGTCCTCCTGGTAGGTTGCCGAGCGGCTTCACGCCGACACGCCGGAGGCCCGACCGGTACCGACTCACGCCGCACCCATGCGGCCGGACCGTCCGACACGAGGAGGACGACTTTCAGATGGCAGACAACACCGTGAACCGCACCGACCTGGTGGCGGCGATCGCCAGCGAGTCCGACCAGTCGCAGAGCGCCGTGAGCGGCGTGCTCGACGCGTTCTTCTCGACGGTCGCGAAGTCCGTCGCCGACGGCAAGAAGGTGACGATCCCCGGCTGGCTCGCGGTGGAGCAGACCGAGCGCGCCGCCCGCACGGGCCGCAACCCGCAGACGGGTGAGCCGATCGAGATCGCCGCGTCGAAGTCGGTCAAGATCAGCGCCGGCAGCAAGCTGAAGGCCGCCGTCAAGTAGCCCTCGTCCACGACGAGCACGAAGGGCCCGTCCTCCTCGCGGAGGACGGGCCCTTCGTCGTCCCCGGGGCGGAGCCGCTCCCCCGGCGCGCGTACCCTCGGGGGACGATGGTCCTCACGCGCTCCTCCAGCCGCCGGGACGCGGCCCCCGTCGGGTCCGGAGCCCGCGCCGTGCGGATCGGCTGGCCCGCGGCCGTCCTGCTCGTGGCGGTGCTCGCCCTCGCCGCCTCGCTCGCGATCGGCGGCGGGGCCGCCGGGCCGGACGCGCTGCTCGAGGCGGCGCGTCCGCTCGCCTCGCTGGTCCTCACCCTCGCCGCCAGCGTCACGCTCGGCGCGGTGCTGCTCGCCGCCTTCGCCTGGTCCCCCGAGCGGCCGGGCTGGTCCCGGCTGCTGGACGGCGCGGCGGCGGCGGCGGGCGTGTGGACGGTGGCGTCCGGCAGCAGCCTCCTGCTCGGCTACCTCGCGATCGGCCCGCGCATCGGCTCCCCCACCTTCGGGCCGAACCTCATGCTCTACCTGACCACGGTCGACGAGGGGCGCATCTGGCTCGGCGGCACCATCGGCGCCGCGCTGCTGACGACGCTGCTGATCGTGGTGCGCTCGCACACCGGCGTGGGCCTGATGGTGCCGCTCACCGCCGCCGGCCTCGTGCCGCTCGCCCTGCTCGGCCACGCGGCCACCGCCGCGGGCGACCACAACACCGCCATCACGGCGCTCGCGCTGCACGTCGTGGGCGCCGCCGCGTGGCTCGGCGGGCTCGGCGTGCTGCTCGTGGTCGGGCTCGGGCTGCGGGGAGCGCCGCTCGCCGACCTCGCCGAGCGCTACTCGGCGATCGCGCTCGTGGCGTTCGTCGTGGTCGGCTACTCGGGGATCGTGTCCGCCTCGATCCGGACGCCGGAGCCAGCGATGCTGCTGACGCCCTACGGCCAGCTGATCCTCGTGAAGTCGGCCGCGCTGATCGCCGCGGGGCTCTTCGGCGCGCTGCACCGCACCGTCACCATCCCCCGCCTGAAGTCGGGGCCGGGACGGGCGCCGTTCCTGCGGCTGATCGGCGTCGAGCTGCTGGTCCTCGGCATCGCGGCGGGCTTCGCCGCGGGGCTCGGCGCGACGGCGCCTCCCGACCAGGACCTCGCCCCGGTCACCACGCCCGCCGAGGTGCTGACCGAGTCGCCACTGCCGCCGCCCCTCACCGTCGGCTCGCTGCTGACGGAGTGGCGCTTCGACCCGCTCTGGGTCGTGGGCTGCCTGCTGATGGCGGCCTTCTACCTCGTCGGCGTCCGCCGCCTGCGCCTGCGCGGCGACGCCTGGCCGGTCGGCCGGACCGTGTGCTGGCTGGCGGGCACCGCCGTGCTGTTCTGGCTGACCAACGGCGGCCTGAACCGCTACCAGGAGGTGCTGTTCAGCGCCCACATGCTGCTGCACATGGCGCTGACGATGCTCGTGCCGCTGCTGCTCGTGCCGGCCGCGCCGGTCACCCTCGCGCTGCGCGCGATCCCCCGCCGCACCGACGGCACCCGCGGCGGTCGCGAGTGGCTGCTGCTCGGCGTCCACTCCCGCTTCGCCACCGTCGTCGCGAACCCCGTCGTCGCGGCCGTGCTCTTCGCCGGCTCCCTGGTGGCCTTCTACTGGTCGCCGCTGTTCTCCTGGGCGACCACGGACCACCTCGGGCACGAGTGGATGACGGTGCACTTCCTGATCACCGGCTTCCTGTTCGTGCAGTCCCTGATCGGGATCGACCCGGTGCCGTTCCGCTTCCCCTATCCGATCCGGCTGCTCGTGCTGCTCGCGACGATGGCGTTCCACGCGTTCTTCGGGCTGGCGCTGATCCTCGGCACCGGGCTGCTGCTGCCGGACTGGTACGGCGCGATGGGCTGGGGCACGAGCGCGCTGGCGGACCAGCGGCTGGGCGGCGGCATCGCGTGGAGCGTCGGGGAGATCCCGACGCTCGTGCTCGCGATCGTCGTCGCGGTGTCCTGGGCGCGGAGCGACGACCGGGAGGCGAGGCGCCGGGACCGCCACGCGGACCGCACCGGGGACGCGGACCTCGCCGCCTACAACGCGATGCTCGGCCGTCTCGGCGGCGGAGCGTGAGCGGCGCGGGCGCAGCCCTCGACGTCGCGCTCACCCCCGCGCAGCAGGCCGTGCTCGACGCGGTCGGCGGCGACGACCCGACCCCGCTGCTCGTGACCGGGCGGGCCGGGACGGGCAAGTCCACGGTGCTCCACCGGATCGTCGCGGCCGAGCGGCGCAAGGTGGCGGTGTGCGCCCCGACCGGCGTCGCGGCGCTGAACGTCGGCGGCCAGACGATCCACTCCCTGCTGCGGCTGCCGGTGGGGCTGATCGGCACCTCGCGGCTGCACCACGACCGCGAGCAGCGGAAGCTGCTGCAGGCCCTCGACGTGCTGATCGTGGACGAGGTGTCGATGGTCAGCGCCGACCTGCTCGACGGGATCGACCGGGCCCTGAAGGAGGCCCGCGGACGGCGTGACCCGTTCGGGGGAGTGCAGGTGGTGCTGTTCGGCGACCCGTTCCAGCTGGCCCCCGTCCCGGGGGGACCGGAGGAGCGCGCCTGGTACGAGCAGCGGTACCGCTCGCTCTGGTTCTTCGACGCGCACGTCTGGGAGCAGGTGGGGCTGCGGACGCTCCACCTGGACCTCATCCACCGGCAGCAGGACGAGGAGTTCCGCCGCCTGCTCACCGCCGTGCGGCACGGGTCGGTGACCCGCGAGATGGCCGCGAGGCTCAACGAGGTGGGCGCCCGCGCCGTGCCCGCCGACGCCCCGCTGACCCTCGCGACGCGCAACGACACCGTCACGGCGATCAACCGGGTGGCGCTCGACGCGCTGCCGGGCCGCGAGGCGGTGGCGCTGGCCGAGGTCGAGGGCGAGTTCGGCGGTCGCGCGTTCCCCGCGGACGAGGAGCTGCGCCTGAAGGTCGGCGCCCACGTGATGATGCTCCGGAACGACAGCGAGGGCCGGTGGGTGAACGGCTCGATGGGGATCGTGTCGAAGCTGGCGCGCGGGAACCTCGAGGTCGAGATCGACGGGGTGAGCCACGAGGTCGAGGCCGTCACCTGGGAGCGGCACCGCTACACCTACGCGGCCGGGTCGGACGAGCTGGAGCGCGAGGTGGTCGCGGAGTTCCGGCAGCTGCCGGTGCGCCTCGGCTGGGCCGTCACCATCCACAAGGCCCAGGGCGCGACCCTCGACGCGGCGCGCATCGACCTCGGGCGGAAGGCGTTCTCCCCCGGCCAGACGTACGTGGCGCTCAGCCGGCTGACCTCGCTGGAGGGGCTCTACCTCACCCGGCCGCTGATCCCCGGCGACGTCATCGTCGACCCCGACGTGCGGCGCTGGGTGCAGGAGCGACGGGCGGCCGCCGCCACCGCCTGAGGCGATCGGCCCGCCCCTCAGTGCACGTGGCCCGCCCCGACCGCGGTGCCGGCGAGGCTCGTCGCCGCGATCGCGGCGACGACGAGCGCGGCCGCGGCGGTGCCGACGAGGAACCGCGCCGGGCCCGGTTCGGCCCCGCTCCCCCGCCGCAGGCGCAGCGCCAGCGCCGCGGTCGCGATCAGGTCGAGCACCGCGGCGCCCGCCGTCGCCCCTGCGGGCGGCAGCACGGATCGCACGGGTGCGGCGGGTGCGACGGGTGCGGCGGTGACGGCGCCCGTCGCGTGAGCGTGCCCGACGGCGACGAGCAGCACGACCTGCGCCCCGACGAGCAGCGCCAGCACGCCGAGCGCTGCGGCACCCCGGGAGGCCTCCGGTCGGGCGAGGTCGACGATCCCCCACAGCACCTCGGCGGCGCCCGCGGCCGTCAGCAGCACGAGTGCCAGCGGGTCGGACCCGGCGGCGATCCCGAGGTGGACCAGGCCGGCTCCGATCGCGGCGAGGCCGGCCCAGGAGCGCACGGGGTCAGACGACCGAGGCGCCCTCGGGCTCCGGCTGCTCCCGGTCGCGGGTCGCGCCCTTGTCGGCGCCCAGCGAGGTCGCGAGCAGCAGCAGCGCGCTCGCGAGGTGCAGGATGTGGTCCGGGGTGTTCAGCGACAGGAAGTTGATCGCCGAGCGGCCGTCGTCGGGCGCAGCGAGGAAGAAGCCGACGATCCCCAGCAGCAGGTAGGCGGCGCCGATCACGCCGTTCGCCGCCTTGGCCGAGGCGGCGGTGCCCGTGCCCGCGATGATCAGCGCCACGCCGATCAGCAGGTGCACCACGTTGTGCAGCGGGTTCACCTCGAAGATGCCGAGGATCGCGTTCGAGCCGTCGCCGGGGCCGGCGAAGGGGACGCCGTTGGTCCAGAAGAAGCCGAGCAGCCCGACCAGCAGGTAGACCGTGCCGAACCCGACGGCGACGATCCGGTTCGGGGACTGGTGGAACGCCGTCCCCGGGTTGATCTGGTTCACCTGCACGACCGAACGCCTCCTGACCGGTCCCTGGGCGGGACGCGTCCACTGTGGCAGGCCAAGTCGAGTGTTCGCCACCGCCGGCGTGCCGGGACGCTCGCCCGCCGCGCCGTAGCGTGACGGGATGAGCGACGAGCCGACTCCCCAGCCCACGATCGCGGTGACCCTGCCGGAGGACGTCGAGCAGGGCGTGTTCGCCGACTTCGCAGCCATCTGGCACACGCCGAACACCTTCGTGCTCGACTTCCTGTCGTTGACCGGTCCGGGGCCGCAGGCCCAGCAGGGCCCGGACGGCGCGGTCGTGGGCGTGCTGCCGGCGCGGGTCGGCGCGCGCGTCCGGATCCCCGCCGACCAGGTCTTCCAGCTGATCCGCGCCCTGCAGGAGCAGGCGGACCAGTGGCTGGCGGAGACCGGCCGCTCCGAGCCCCCGGAGTCCTGGCTCCCCGCCGTCTGACTCCCCTACCCACCCGCGCCGGACGCTGCGGGAAACGCGAGCCCTCGAGCAGGACATCCGCCCTGCAGCAGGACATCCGCCCGTCGCTTCTCCTGCTGAGCGGCGGATGTCCTGCCGCAGGGAACGGGTCAGGGGAGGGTGCCGGCGCGCAGCTGCACGTGGCCGTGGTGCCAGGAGGCCGCGGAGACGTCGGTCGCGTCCTCCTCGACCGCCTGCCACGGGTGCGCGTCGAGCCGGCCGAGGCCGACCGCGGAGATCAGCGGGGCCCAGGCGCGGATCGCCGTGCCGCCGTCGGGCCGGCCGATGTCCGCCACCGCGATTCGGGCGCCCGGCCGCGCCGCCGCGACGCCGCGCGCCCAGGCGGCGCGCCAGTCCGGGATGAGGGACAGCGTGTTCACCGCGAGCACCGCGTCGACCGGGCCGACATCGGGCGGCAGCACGGAGCGCGCGCGGGTGAGGTCCGCCTGCACCAGGCGCACCTCGGGCCAGCCGCGCCGCTGCCGCCCCGCCGACCTGCGCAGCATGGCGGGGGAGTCGTCGACGGCGACGACGAGGCCCGAGGGGCCGAGCGCCCGCGCGAGCGGCGGCAGGTCGAGCCCGGTGCCGGCGCCGAGGACGACCACCGAGTCCCCGCGCCGGAGGCGCAGCCGCGCGATCGCCTCGAGCCGCGCGGGACGGTAGAGGGGGCGCTCGCCCGACAGCACGTCGTAGCCGATCGAGGTCAGGACTCCGTAGCGCCGCACGGTGCCGATCGTGGCGAGCGACGCTGGGAACCCGCGGGAACAGGTTTCCCACGCCTCGTTTCCCGAGGCGTCCCCGAACGGGGCGAGAGGGCCGATCTGGAGCGGGTGACGGGAATCGAACCCGCGCTACCAGCTTGGGAAGCTGGAGTTCTGCCATTGAACTACACCCGCGACGCACCCCGGAGGGCGCGGGCCCACTGTAGCAATAGGGTCGGGGCGTGCTCCTGTCGGACCGCGACATCGCCGCCCAGCTCGACTCTGGACGGGTGCGACTCGACCCCTACGACGCCGGGCTGCTGCAGCCCTCCAGCTTCGACGTGCGGCTCGACCGCTGGTTCCGGCTGTTCGACAACCACAAGTACGCGGTCATCGACCCCGCCGAGCACCAGCCGGAGCTGACCCGGCTGGTCGAGACGAAGCCGGGGGAGCCGTTCATCCTGCACCCCGGGGAGTTCGTTCTCGGCGCGACCTTCGAGTCGGTCACGCTGCCGGACGACATCGCGGCCCGGCTCGAGGGCAAGAGCTCCCTCGGGCGGCTCGGCCTGCTGACGCACTCCACGGCGGGCTTCGTCGACCCCGGGTTCACCGGCCACATCACGCTCGAGCTCTCGAACGTCGCGACGCTGCCGATCAAGCTGTGGCCCGGCATGAAGATCGGGCAGCTCTGCTTCTTCCGCCTCAGCTCGCCCGCCGAGAAGCCCTACGGGTCGGGGGAGTACGCGAGCCGGTACCAGGGGCAGCGGGGGCCGACGGCGTCCCGGTCCTACCTGAACTTCATGCGGACCGACGTGACGTCGAGCGACGCGGGTGCGGCCGGCGCCTG
Source organism: Amnibacterium endophyticum (assembly GCF_042680685.1). NCBI lineage: Bacteria > Bacillati > Actinomycetota > Actinomycetes > Micrococcales > Microbacteriaceae > Amnibacterium > Amnibacterium endophyticum. The sequence goes on from NZ_JBHUEA010000003.1 coordinate 134,524, forward strand.
AGCCTCAGGCGCGCTGCGCCGCCATCGCCTCGAGCTGCAGGTTCAGCCACGGGCTGAACGCCCAGGGCGCCGCGGCGGTCGCGGCCTCGAGGTCGGCGCGGTCGATCCAGCGGAACTCGACGACCTCGTCCGGGTCCGGCAGCACGTCGTCGTCCGTCCGCGCCGAGAAGACGGGGCACACCTCGTTCTCGACCACGCCGGACGCGTCGGTCGCGCGGTAGCGGAAGTCGGGCAGCAGCGGCGCGACGTCGACGAGCACGACGCCCAGCTCGTCGAGCGCGCGACGCGCGATCGCCGACTCCATGGACTCGCCGGGCGCCGGGTGGCCGCAGAAGGAGTTCGTCCACACCCCGGGCCAGGTGCGCTTGGACAGCGCCCTGCGGGTCACGAGGAGGCGCCCGGCGCCATCGACCACGTGGCAGCTGAAGGCGAGGTGCAGCGGGGTGTCCGCGTCGTGGACGGTGGCCTTCGGGGCGGTTCCGATCGGCTCGCCGTCCTCGTCCACCAGCACGACCTGCTCGTCCGGTTCCGTCATCCGCTCCGCTGTACCCTTGCCTCGTGCCCGCCAGCGACGCCCCCGCGCGGGGGCGCCGGGGCGTCAGCGTAGCGGCCGGCCGCGGGATGCGGTGATGGCGGCGCTCACCTCCCTGCAGCGCTACGACCGCGCCGCGAGCCGCAGCGCGGCGGTCGTCATCGGCGAGTACTCGACGTCCTTCGGCCTCGCCGTCCGCCTGCTGCCGCGCGCGACGCGGGGCCACATCCGCGACGTCTACGCGCTCGTGCGCCTCGCCGACGAGGTCGTCGACGGCGTCGCGTCCGCCGCGGGGCTGCGGCAGGAGCAGATCGCCGAAGCGCTCGACGCGCTCGAGGCGGACACCTACCGCGCGATGTCGACCGGCTACTCGACGAACCTCGTGGTGCACGCGTTCGCGCAGACCGCCCGCGAGGTGCGGATCGAGCGGGAGATCGTCGCCCCGTTCTTCGCCTCGATGCGGATGGACCTCACCCGGGCCGCGCACACGGGCGACAGCTTCGCGGAGTACGTCGACGGGTCCGCGGAGGTCGTCGGCCTGATGTGCCTGCGCGCGTTCGTCGCCGCGGGGCCTTCCCGCAGCCCGGCGCAGCTCGAGGTGCTGGAGACCGGCGCGAGGCGGCTCGGCGCGGCGTTCCAGAAGGTGAACTTCCTGCGCGACCTCGCGGCGGACGCCGACGGCCTCGGCCGCGCGTACTTCCCCGGCGTCGACGTGCAGCACCTCGACGAGGGGACGAAGACGCGGCTGCTCGATGACATCGACGCCGACCTCGAGGCCGCCGCGCGCACGCTGCCGCTGCTCGAGCGCGGCCCCAGGCGCGCGGTCGCGCTCGCGCACGGGCTCTTCGCCGAGCTCTCCCGCCGCCTCCGCGCCACCCCCGCGGCGGCGCTGAAGACGACGCGGGTGCGGGTGCCCGACCCCGTGAAGGCGCAGCTCGCCGCGCTCGCCGTCGCCGACCGGCTGCCGAGGCGGTCGTGAGCGCGCCCTCCGGCGGGCGGGAGCCCGGGCGCGCGGTCGTCATCGGCGGCGGCATCGCCGGCCTGTCCTCCGCGGCGCTGCTGGCGGAGGAGGGCTGGCAGGTCGTGCTGCTCGAGGCGCGGGACGTGCTCGGCGGGCGGGCGGGGGAGTGGGACCACGCCGGCTACCGCTTCGAGACCGGACCGTCCTGGTACCTGATGCCCGAGGTCTTCGACCACTTCTTCCGGCTGCTCGGCACGAGCGCCGACGAGCAGCTCGAGCTGCAGCGGCTGTCGCCCGGCTACCGCGTGGTGTTCGAGCCGAAGGGCGGCGAGCCCGCCGAGGTCGTCGACATCGCCGCCGACCGGGCCGGCAACCTCGCGCTCGCCGAGCGGCTGGAGCCCGGGGCCGGGCCGCGGCTCGCGGCCTACCTCGACAGCGCGCGCTGGGTGTACGACACCGCGCTGCGCCGCTTCCTCTACACGACCTTCGCGTCGCTGCGCCCGCTGCTCGTGCCCGAGGTGCTGCGCGGGCTGCCGCGCCTCGTGCCGATGCTGACGGAGTCGTTGCACCGGTACGTCTCCCGCCGGTTCCGGGACCGACGGCTCGGGCAGATCCTCGAGTACCCGGCGGTCTTCCTCGGCAGCTCGCCGTTCCGCACGCCCGGCATGTACCACCTGATGAGCACCCTCGACCTCGAGGGCGGCGTGCTCTACCCGAAGGGCGGCATCAGCGCCCTGATCGAGGCGGTCCGCCGGGTTGCGGTCGAGCGCGGCGTCGAGATCCGCACGAGCACGCCGGCGACCCGGATCCTCACGGAGGGCACCGCCGCGACCCGGCCGCACGTGACCGGGGTCCGCACCCCGGGCGGCGACGTGCCGGCGGACCTCGTCGTGAGCGCCATGGACCTCGAGGCGTCGGAGCGCGCGCTGCTGCCCCCGGCGCTGCGCACCTACGGCCCCGAGTGGTGGGCCGACCGCGAGCCGGGACCGTCGGCGGTGCTGGTCCTGCTCGGCGTGCGCGGCGAGCTGCCGGAGCTGCTGCACCACACGCTGCTGTTCACGGAGGACTGGCACGCGAACTTCTCGGCCGTGATGCCGCCGAAGGGGCGCCCCCCGGCACCGCTGCCCGACGAGCTGTCGCTGTACGTCTGCCGCCCGAGCGCCACCGACCAGGTCGCGCCGGACGGGCACGAGAACCTCTTCGTGCTCGTGCCGATGACCGCCGACACGACGATCGGGCGCGGAGGTGTCGACGGCGCGGGCGCACCGGCGGTGGAGGCGATCGCCGACCGCGCGATCGCGCAGCTGTCGCGGTGGCTCGAGGTGCCGGACCTGGCGGAGCGCATCGAGGTGCGGCGCACGATCGGCCCGGCGGACTTCGCCGAGGACCTCGCGGCCTGGCACGGCACCGCGCTCGGCCCCGCGCACACGCTCGCCCAGAGCGCACTCTTCCGCGCGGGGAACGTGTCGAAGCGGGTCGACGGGCTGCTCTACGCGGGCGGCTCCACCATCCCGGGCATCGGCCTGCCGATGTGCGTGATCAGCGCGGAGCTCGTGATCAAGCGGCTGCGCGGCGACACCTCCACCGGTCCGCTGCCCGAGCCGCTGCGCCCGTGACGGGGCTCTACCTCGGGGCGCTGCTGGTCTCGATCGCCGGGCTCGTCACCCTCGACCTGAGGTTGAGGCTGTTCCTCTTCGCCGCTCCGGCGCGCGCCGCGGTCGTGCTCGTCGCCGGGGTCGCGGGCTTCCTCGCGTGGGACGCGGCCGGCGTCGGGCTCGGCATCTTCTTCGAGGGCCCGAGCACCTGGCTGGTCGGCGTCGACCTCGCGCCGGACATCCCGCTCGAGGAGCTCTTCTTCCTGATCCTGCTCTGCCTGTCCGCCATGCACGCCTTCCTCCTGGCGCAGCGCCTGCTCGGGCGCGGCACCGTCCGGTCCGGCGGTGAGCGCGCGTGACGACGTACCTGCTGCTGTCGCTCGCGGTGCTCGTGCCGGTGTGCGCGCTGGCCCTCGTCGTGCTCGTCCGGCGGCGCGCGCTCGCGCCCGCCCTGCTCGGGCTCGCGGTGCTGCTCGTCCTCACCGCCGTGTTCGACAACGTCATCGTCGGCACCGGGATCGTCGCGTACGACGACGCACGGATCCTCGGGGTGCGGCTCGGCGTCGCGCCGATCGAGGACTTCTCGTACGCGATCGCCGCCGTGCTCGCGCTGCCGGCCCTGTGGCTCGCGCTGGAGCGGCGGCCGCGATGATCCGGCACCTGTTCTGGTCCTCCCGGCCGCTGTCGTGGATCAACACGGCGTACCCCTTCGCGCTCGCGTACCTGCTGCTCGCGCGGCCGGTCGACCCCGTGCTGCTCGTCGTCGGCACCCTCTACTTCCTGATCCCCTACAACCTCGCGATGTACGGGGTGAACGACGTCTTCGACTACGAGTCCGACCTGCGGAACCCGCGCAAGGGCGGGGTCGAGGGTTCCGTGCTCGCCCCCGCGCTGCACCGGCCGACGCTCATCGCGGCCGCGGTGACGAACATCCCGTTCCTCGTCGTGCTGGTGGTGCTCGGGAACCCGGCGTCGTGGCTCGTGCTCGCGATCAGCGTCTTCGCCGTGATCGCGTACAGCTCCAAGGGGCTGCGGTTCAAGGAGCGGCCCGTGCTCGACTCCGTCACCTCCAGCACCCACTTCGTCAGCCCGGCCGTCTACGGCGTCGCGCTCGCGGGTGCCGCCGTCGATGCGCGCACCGTGCTGCTGCTCGCCGCCTTCTTCTGCTGGGGGATGGCGAGCCACGCCTTCGGCGCGGTGCAGGACGTGCCGGCCGACCGCGAGGCCGGCATCGGGTCCATCGCCACCGCGCTCGGCGCTCGCGCCACGGTGGGGATCGCCGCCGCCCTCTACCTCGCCGGGGGCGTGCTCGCCGGCCTCTCCGGCTGGCCGACCGCGCTCGCGGGCCTCCTCGCCCTGCCCTACCTGGCGATGGTCGCGCCCTTCCTCCGGATCACGGACGGGACGGCGGAGACCGCGAACCGCGGCTGGCGCCGCTTCCTCGCCATCAACTTCGGGGCGGGCTTCGGTGTGACGATGCTGGCGATCGCGGCCTCCGCGCTCGCCTGACCGCCGCCGCGGGGGAGGATCGTCCCGTGCGGCGCAAGCAGGTCCATCGGATCGAGCCGGGGGACGGCCAGGAGTCGGTGTGGGACTACCCGCGACCGCCCGCGGTCGAGCCGACGGGCGACCGGGTCGTCGTCGTGCTCGGCGGCCGGACGATCGTCGACACGACGGAGGCGGTGCGGGTGCTCGAGACGAGCCATCCGCCGGTCTACTACGTGCCGGCGGAGGCGATCCGGGCCGACGTGCACATCGCGCAGGGCATGAGCCTCTGCGAGTTCAAGGGGATGGCGCGGTACCTGACGATCGCGGCGGGCGACCGCATCGCGGTGCGCTCCGCCTGGACCTACCCGGAGCCGTGGCCGGGGTACGAGGACCTCGCCGGCATGGTCGCCGTCTACCCCTCGAGGATGGACCGCTGCGAGGTCGCGGGCGAGGTCGTCGCGCCGCAGGAGGGCGACTTCTACGGCGGCTGGATCACCTCGAAGGTCGTCGGTCCGTTCAAGGGCGCCCCCGGCACCCTCGGCTGGTAGCCGTCGGTCACTGTTCGTGCTGCTCTGACGCGCGCAGAGCAGCACGAACACCGACCGACCGGGTCAGGCGGGGCGGCCGACCCGGAGCGGCAGCAGGAGCAGCAGGCCGACCAGCAGCACGACCACGATGCCGAGCATGCCGAAGGCGGTGGCGCCGAAGACCGCGGCGAAGAGGCCGAACATCGCGGGCGCGAGGAACGAGGCGGCGCGACCGGTCGTCTGGTAGAGGCCGAACAGCTCGCCCTCCGTCTCCGGCGTCGTCCAGCGTGACAGCAGCGAGCGGCTCGCGGACTGCGCCGGCCCCACGAAGGCCGTGAGCGCGAGCCCGGCGATCCAGAACACCGTCGGTCCGCCGTCCCGCAGCAGGAAGACGGCGAGGCCGGCGACGACGAGCCCGATCAGGGCGACGACGATCACCCGCTTCGGGCCCCACGCGTCGTCGAGGCGGCCGGACAGCAGGGTGCTCACCCCCGCGACCACGTTCGCGGCGATGGCGAAGACGATCACCTCGCCGCTCGTGAACCCGAACACCTGCGCCGCGACGATGCCGCCGAAGGTGAAGACGCCGGTCAGGCCGTCCCGGAAGACCGCGGACGCGACGAGGAAGCCGAGCACGGTCCGGCGGTCCCGCCAGAGCGCGCCGATCAGCCGGAAGACGGCGCGGTAGGCGTCGAGCACGGCCGGCCGGCGCTCGGCGACCGCGGGGATCTCCGGGACGGCGAGCAGCACCGGCACGCTGAACACCGCCATCCAGACGGCGCACACCAGCGCGACGACCCGGATGTTCAGCCCGCCCTCCTCGGTCACGCCGAACAGGTGGGTCCCGCCCGCGATCAGGGTCGTGTAGACGAGCACCAGCAGCACGATCCCGCCGAAGTACCCGGCGGCCCAGCCGAGCGCCGAGACCCGCCCGCGGGCGGCGGGCGGCGCCACGCGCGGCAGCATCGCGTTGTAGTTGACCGACGCGATCTCGAACACGAGCGTGCCGACCGACACGAGCACGACGCCGAGCACGAAGTACTCCGGGGCCCCGACGACGAGCGACATCGCCGCCATGGCGAGGACGACGACGAGGGTGGTCCCGGCGAGCCATCGCCGTCTCGCGCCTGCCGCGTCGGCGAGGCCGCCGAGCGCCGGGGCGAGCAGCGCGACCGCGATCCCGGCGATCGCGATGCCGAGGCTGAGGCCGCTCGTCAGCCCGGCCTGCGCGCGCACGTAGGCGGCGGAGCCCTCCTGCAGCGCCGGGTCCACGAAGTACCCGCTCGTCAGGTAGACGGTGAAGACGAAGGTGGTGATGACGGCGTTGAACGCGGCGCTGCCCCAGTCCCACGCGGCCCAGGCGAGCACGCGCCGGTCGGTCGAGCGCCGGGGGACGACAGCCGTCATGGCGCCAGGCTAGGGAGCGGGCGCGGCCGGCGGCACCCCTCCAGCGGGGCGCCTCGGCGCGCGCTCGGCCCCAGTCAGGGAGCCGAGGCGCCACCGGAGCGCCGCGAGGAGGGAGAATCCTCGCTCGTGAGCGACACACGGGGTGCTGTGGAGACCGATCCCTCCGTCTGCTACCGGCATCCCGGTCGGCAGAGCTGGGTGCTGTGCCAGCGGTGCGGCAGGACGGTGTGCCCGGAGTGCCAGATCCAGGCGCCCGTCGGGGTGCACTGCCCCGAGTGCGTCGCCGAGACCTCCGGCGCCGTCACCTGGCGCCCGAACAACGTCGCGCCGATCAAGCCCCAGCGCCGACGCCGGCAGGCGCAGCGGGTGCGCACGCTGCTGCAGCCCGCGGGCATCACCTGGAACGCGCCGACCGCGATGCTCGGCACCGCGATCGCGCTGTTCCTGATCGGCGCCTTCACCGACCTGCCGTTCCGCCTGCTCGCGGCGCTGCCCTCGGGCTTCGGGTCGCTGCTGCCGTTCCCCGAGCTGCAGCTGTGGCGCTACGTGACCGCCCCGTTCGTCAGCTCCGCGGGCTCGATCGGCTTCGGGTCGATCATCTTCTTCGCGCTGTCCGCCGTGTTCTTCTGGTTGAGCGCGCCGCAGCTGGACCGCATGCTCGGCACGCGCACGTTCCTGATCGTCGTCGGCGTCGCCAGCGTGGTCGGCAACGCCGCCACCGTGATCTCGGGCCAGCCGGGCCTCGGCCTGTACACGATCCTGTTCGGCTCGTTCGGCGCGCTGCTCGTGGCGGTCTGGGACGACCGGCAGGTGCGCAGCCAGATCCTGATCATGATCGCGGTCAACCTGCTGCTGTCGATCGTGCTCTCCGGCGGGCTCTCGCTGCCCGGGCTCGTCGGCGGCATCGTCGGCGGCGCCGGGGCCCTCTACCTGCTGCGCAGCGCGCCGAGCCACTGGAAGCCCCGCACCCCGGCGCTGATCATCGGCGCGACGTGCGCCGGGCTGATCCTGGTCGCGGCGCTCCGCGGCGGCGTGCTCGGCTGACCCGGCTCCGCCGGTCGCACCTCCACCCCGCCGGTCGAGGTGCGCCGAAGGAGCCTCGAGCGATGTCCTGAGGTCCTCGAAGGGACCACCCGGGGACCGTGGGAATGCCCGAGCCCGCTTCGAGTTGAGCACCAGTGGCTCAACTTGAAGGTGCGTCGACTGGACCTCTCAGGTGACGCGTCGTAGGGTTGAGTCATCACGACGCAAGTCGTGTGGAGACTTCACCCGCAACAGAAGGAGCACCCCATGGCACGTGCCGTCGGAATCGACCTCGGCACCACCAACTCGGTCGTGTCCGTCCTCGAGGGCGGCGACCCGACGGTCATCGCCAACGCGGAGGGCCTGCGCACCACCCCGTCGGTCGTCGCGTTCACGAAGGACGGCGACGTGCTGGTCGGCGAGACCGCCAAGCGCCAGGCCGTCACGAACGTCGACCGCACCATCTCGTCCGTCAAGCGCCACATGGGCACGTCCTGGACGACCCAGGTCGACGGCAAGTCGTACACGCCGCAGGAGATCTCGGCGCGCATCCTCGGCAAGCTGAAGCGCGACGCCGAGCAGTACCTGGGCGACACCGTGACGGACGCGGTCATCACCGTCCCCGCCTACTTCAACGACGCGGAGCGCCAGTCGACGAAGGACGCGGGCGAGATCGCGGGCCTCAACGTGCTCCGCATCATCAACGAGCCGACCGCCGCGGCGCTCGCCTACGGCCTCGACAAGGGTCGCGAGGACGAGCTGATCCTGGTCTTCGACCTCGGCGGCGGCACCTTCGACGTGTCCCTGCTCGAGGTCGGCAAGGATGAGGGCTTCTCGACCATCCAGGTCCGCTCGACCGCCGGCGACAACCGCCTGGGCGGCGACGACTGGGACCAGCGGGTCGTCGACCACCTCATCAAGCGCTTCAAGGAGTCGACGGGCGTCGACGTCTCGAAGGACAAGATCGCGCTGCAGCGCCTCAAGGAGGCCGCGGAGCAGGCGAAGAAGGAGCTCTCCAGCTCCACCTCGACCTCCATCACGCTGCCCTACCTCTCCCTCACGGAGAACGGCCCGGCGAACCTCGACGAGACGCTGACCCGCGCCCAGTTCGAGAACATGACGGGCGACCTGCTCGACCGCACCCGCAAGCCGTTCGAGGACGTCATCCGCGAGGCCGGCGTCAAGGTGGGCGACATCGCGCACGTCGTGCTGGTCGGCGGCTCGACCCGCATGCCCGCGGTCTCCGAGCTGGTCAAGAAGCTGACCGGCGGCAAGGAGCCGAACAAGGGCGTGAACCCGGACGAGGTCGTCGCCGTGGGGGCCGCCCTGCAGGCCGGCGTGCTGCGCGGCGAGCGCAAGGACGTCCTGCTGATCGACGTCACCCCGCTGTCCCTCGGCATCGAGACCAAGGGCGGCATCATGACGAAGCTGATCGAGCGCAACACGGCGATCCCGACCAAGCGCAGCGAGACCTTCACGACGGCCGACGACAACCAGCCGTCGGTGGCGATCCAGGTGTTCCAGGGCGAGCGCGAGTTCACCCGAGACAACAAGAACCTCGGCACCTTCGAGCTGACGGGCATCGCCCCGGCGCCCCGGGGCGTGCCGCAGGTCGAGGTCACCTTCGACATCGACGCGAACGGCATCGTGCACGTGTCCGCGAAGGACAAGGGCACCGGCAAGGAGCAGTCGATGACCATCACCGGCGGGTCCAGCCTGCCGAAGGAGGACATCGAGCGCATGGTCCGCGAGGCGGAGGAGCACGCCGCCGAGGACAAGCGCCGCCGCGAGGCCGCCGAGGTCCGCAACTCCGGCGAGCAGCTCGTCTACTCGATCGAGAAGCTGATCAAGGACAACGACGACAAGCTGCCCGCCGACGTCAAGGACGAGGTGCAGGCCGACGTCGACGCGCTGAAGAGCGCGCTGGCCGGCGACGACGACGCGGCCGTGAAGACCGCGTTCGACAAGCTGAACGAGAGCCAGACCAAGCTGGGCCAGGCGATCTACGCGCAGTCGCAGCAGGAGCCGGGCGCGCCCGAGGGCGACCAGCCGACCGCGTCGGAGTCGTCCGCGGACGACGAGGACGTGGTGGACGCCGAGGTCGTGGACGAGGACGACAAGCGATGACCGACGAGAACCGCGAGCCGGAGGGGGCGCCGGGCGACGGCGCCCCCGAGGGGCAGCAGCCCGAGTCGGAGTTCATCGCCGCCGAGGGGCCGGACGTCGAGACGTCGCTGACGGACGCGGACGAGGCCTTCCTGGACGGCGCCGGCGACATGCCGGCGGAGTCGGCGGGCGCGCAGCAGGAGGACGAGCACCTCGCCGACCTGCGTCGCGTGAGCGCCGAGTACGCGAACTACCGCCGCCGCACGGAGCGGGAGCGCGAGGCCATCAAGGAGCGCGCGACCGGCGACGCCGCGCGCGCGATCCTGCCGGTGCTCGACGACCTCGACCGGGCGGAGGCGCACGGCGACCTCGCCGAGGGCGGCCCGCTGACCGCGATCGCGCAGAAGCTGCGCGCCGCGGGCGGCCGGCTCGGCCTCGTGCCGTTCGGCGAGAAGGGCGAGGCGTTCGACCCGCACCAGCACGACGCGATCTTCCAGCGGGAGAGCGCGGACGCGACGGCGCCGACGATCTCGGACGTCGTGGAGCGCGGCTACCGCATCGGCGACACCGTGATCCGGGCGGCCAAGGTCGTCGTCGAGACCCCGGCGGGCTGACCCGTGGCGAGTCAGGACTGGTTCGAGAAGGACTTCTACCGGGTCCTCGGCGTGGACAAGTCCATCTCGCAGGCGGACCTGAAGAAGGCCTACCGGAAGCTCGCGCGGCAGTACCACCCGGACTCCAACCCGGGGGACACGGCCGCGGAGGCCCGCTTCAAGGAGATCTCCGAGGCCTACAGCGTGCTGTCGGACGAGCAGCAGCGGCAGGAGTACGACCAGATCCGCGCCATGGGCTCCGGCGCCCGCTTCACGGCGGGCGGCGGGGGCTCGGGCGGCGGCCAGGGGTTCGAGGACGTGTTCGGCGGCCTGTTCGGCCAGGGCGCCCGTCGCGGGCAGCAGACCCGCGGCGGGGGCTTCGAGGACGTCTTCGGAGGGCTGTTCGGCGGCGGGGGCGGCTACGGCCAGCCGTCGGGCGGGTTCCGGGGCTTCGGCGGCCCGACGCCCGGCCGGGACGTGACCGCGACGACCTCCATCGACTTCCTGACCGCGACGCGGGGCGACACCGTCACGCTGTCCGGCGGGGAGGGGCGGCCGATCCAGGTCCGCATCCCGGCCGGCGTGACCGACGGTAAGAAGCTGAAGCTGCGGGGCAAGGGCGAGCCGAGCCCCGACGGCGGCCAGGCGGGCGACCTGGTGCTGACGGTGCGGGTCGACAAGCACCCGGTCTTCGAGCGGGACGGCCTGAACCTGAGGGTGAACGTGCCGGTGACGTTCGCGGAGGCGGCGCTCGGGGCGACGATCGAGGTGCCGACCCTCGGCGGGGACCCGGTGCGGCTGAAGGTCGCGCCCGGCACCTCGAGCGGCCGCGTGCTGCGGGTGAAGGGGCGCGGCGTCACGACGTCGAAGGGCTCCGGCGACCTGCTGGCGCGGATCGAGGTGGCGGTGCCCTCGCACCTGTCGGGTGCGCAGCGGGAGGCGCTCGACGCCTTCGTCGCGGCGGGCACCGGCGAGAACCCCCGCGGCGACCTCCTGGCGAAGGCCCGCGGATGATGCTGCACCGTCGGTCGAGGTGCGGAGCGCAGCTGCGCTCGCACCTCGACCAGCGGACGGGTCGGGGGAGGCGCTGATGGACGCGGACGACCCCGTCTTCCCGATCGCCGCGGCCGCGGAGCTGGCCGGGATGCACCCGCAGACGCTGCGGCAGTACGACCGGCTCGGGCTGGTCGTCCCGCAGCGCACGGCCGGGCGCTCGCGCCGCTACTCGCTGCGCGACGTGGCGCAGCTGCGCGAGGTGCAGCGGCTCTCCGGCGAGGGCGTGTCCCTCGAGGGGATCCGGCGCGTGCTCGACCTCGAGAACGAGGTCGTCGCGCTGCGGGACCGCGTCCGCCGGCTCGAGCAGGCGCTCGCGAACGAGCTGCTGAACCGCCCGGGGAACCGCGTCTTCGCGTCCTCCGCGCAGGGCGACGTCGTGCCGCTGCGCCAGGGCGTGCGGGCGCAGCGCCGCACCGAGCTGGTCGTCTGGCGGCCGCAGGAATAGCACCTGAGCGCCATGCGCTCAACTTCACGAAGACCTGTCCGAGCACGTCGAAGGAGTCCACATGGCGAACATGCGAGGGGCGCAGCCGCCCCAGGAGAAGGCGAAGACCGCGCTCGAGCAGTACGGGATCGACCTGACGGCGATCGCGCGGGCCGGCAAGCTGGACCCGGTGATCGGGCGGGACGCCGAGATCCGACGGGTCAGCCAGGTGCTCACCCGCCGCACGAAGAACAACCCGGTGCTCATCGGCGAGCCCGGCGTCGGCAAGACCGCGGTGGTCGAGGGGCTCGCCCAGCGCATCGTCGCGGGCGACGTCGCCGACAGCCTGAAGGACAAGCGGCTCGTCTCGCTCGACCTCTCGGCGCTCGTGGCCGGCGCGAAGTACCGGGGCGAGTTCGAGGAGCGGTTGAAGGCCGTGCTCGGCGAGATCGACGCCTCCGACGGGCGCATCATCACCTTCATCGACGAGCTGCACACCCTGATGGGCGCGGGCGGCGGCGAGGGCAGCGTGGCGGCCGCGAACATGCTGAAGCCGATGCTGGCGCGCGGCGAGCTGCGGATGATCGGCGCGACGACCCTCAACGAGTACCGCGAGTACATCGAGAAGGACGCCGCGCTCGAGCGGCGCTTCCAGCAGGTCTTCGTGGGTGAGCCGACCGTCGACGACACCGTCGCGATCCTCCGCGGCCTGAAGGAGCGCTACGAGGCGCACCACAAGGTCGCCATCGCGGACTCGGCGCTCGTCGCCTCCGCGGCGCTGTCGAACCGCTACATCACCGCCCGGCAGCTGCCCGACAAGGCCATCGACCTGATCGACGAGGCCGCGAGCCGGCTGCGGATGGAGATCGACAGCGCACCGGTCGAGATCGACGAGCTGCGGCGCTCCGTCGACCGGTTGAAGCTCGAGGAGCTGGCCCTCAAGCGCGAGAAGGACGACGCCTCCCGCGCCCGGCTCGAGCGGCTGCGGGAGGACCTCGCGAAGCGGGAGTCGAACCTGAAGGAGCTGCAGGCCAGGTGGGAGCGCGAGCGCGCCGACCTCAACCGGGTCGGGAACCTGAAGGAGAAGGTCGACGCGCTGCGCATGCGCGCCGAGCGGGCGCAGCGCGAGGGCAACCTGGAGGAGGCGTCCCGCCTGCTCTACGGGGAGATCCCGGTGATCGAGCGGGAGCTCGCCGCCGCCGAGCAGGCGGAGGAGCGCGAGGACCAGCCCCGCATGGTGAACGAGCAGGTCACCGACGAGGACATCGCGAACGTCGTCGCGCAGTGGACCGGCATCCCGGTGGGGCGTCTGCTGCAGGGCGAGACCCAGAAGCTGCTGAACCTCGAGACCGAGCTCGGCCGGCGGCTGATCGGGCAGAAGCCCGCGGTCCGTGCCGTCGCCGACGCGGTGCGGCGCACGCGCGCGGGCATCGCGGACGGCGCGCGACCGCAGGGCTCCTTCCTGTTCCTCGGCCCGACGGGGGTCGGCAAGACCGAGCTGGCACGGGCGCTCGCGGAGTTCCTCTTCGACGACGAGCGCGCGATGGTGCGCATCGACATGAGCGAGTACGGCGAGAAGTTCGCGGTCTCGCGGCTGGTCGGCGCCCCTCCCGGGTACGTCGGCTACGAGCAGGGCGGCCAGCTGACGGAGGCGGTTCGCCGCCGCCCCTACAGCGTGATCCTGCTCGACGAGGTCGAGAAGGCGCACCCGGAGGTGTTCGACATCCTGCTGCAGGTGCTCGACGACGGGCGCCTCACCGACGGGCAGGGCCGCACCGTCGACTTCCGGAACACGATCCTGATCCTCACCTCGAACCTCGGTAGCCAGTACCTGACCGACCCCTCCCTCTCCGAGTCGCAGAAGGAGGAGACGGTGCAGGCGATGGTGCGGCAGGCCTTCAAGCCCGAGTTCGTGAACCGGCTGGACGACATCGTCGTGTTCCAGGCGCTGACGGAGGAGGACCTGGGGCAGATCGTCGAGCTGTACATCGACCGGCTGGGGCGGCGCCTCGCGGACCGGCGCCTGTCGCTCGCGGTGACCCCGGAGGCACGGGCGTGGCTCGCCGAGCGCGGGTTCGACCCGCTGTACGGCGCCCGCCCGCTGCGGCGGCTCATGCAGCGCGAGATCGACGACCGCCTTGCACGGGCGCTGCTCGCCGGCGAGGTGCGCGACGGCGACACCGTCCGGGTCGACGTCGCCCCGCTCGGCGACGAGCTGTCGGTGGGTCGCTTCGAGGTCGCCGTCGGCTCCTGAGCCGCGGAGGAGGCGTGCTGGAGGTCGTCGGGGTCGCGCTGCTCGTCGTCGCCGTGCTGGGCGGGCTCGCCGTCGGGCCGTGGCTGGTCGCCGCGCTCGTCGCGCGACGGCGGCGGCAGCCCGACCTCGTCGTCGTCTTCGGTCGACGGGCGTCGACCTCCGCGCTCGTGCTCGGGGTGCTCGCGGTGCTGTTCTCGATCGGCCGGCTGCTCGGCGGCGTCCCGCTGACGGCGGGGCTGGTGGGCCTCGGCGCGGCGGGACTGCTGCTCGTCGCCGCTGGCGTCGCCCTCCGCCGCCTGCCCCTCGCGTGAAGCGGGTGGTCTCGACGGGCTCGACCAGCGGGTAAGGGGTCAGTCGCGGGCGAGGACCAGCTCGTCCAGGGGGCGGCGCGTGCGCGGGGCGGTCTCGCGCTCGCGGTAGCGCTCCGGCAGCGTGACGGGGTCGCCGATCGTCCCGACGGCGGTCGCCGTGATCGGCACGAGCTGCTGCGGCAGGTCGAACTCCGCCTGCAGGGCCGCGACCTCGATCCCGCCCATCGGGTGCACGTGCAGCCCGAGCGCGTGCGCCTGCACCGCGAGGTTCGCCATCGCCTGACCGGTGTCGTACTCCGCCCAGCGCAGCGTCCTGCCCTCGGCGTCCTCGGTGCTCACGACGGCGAGCACGAGGGCGGAGGCGTTCGGCGCCCACGCGCGGTTGAACCCCATCAGGTGCCGCTCGATCCGGTCGAAGGTCGTCGTGCCGCGGCGCCCGGCGATGAACCGGGCGGGCTGCGAGTTCTGCGCCGAGGCCGCCCAGCGCGCCGCCTCGAGCAGGCTCGTCAGCTGCTCGTCGGTCACCTCGGCGGTCGGGTCGAACGCGCGCGGCGACCAGCGCATCGCCAGCAGCTCCTCGATGGGCGCGGTGGTCTCGGCGCGGCGGTCGTCCAGGTCGGTGGTGGTCATCGGTCCTCCTCGTGCTCGGCGGCACGCCATCGGGCCGAGGGGTCCAGCGCCCGCGGGGGCGCCGGCATTCCCGCTCAGCCGAGGCCGACGAGCGCGCGGGCCTCGGCGGCGGCCGGCTCGGCGGCGTAGACGCCGCGCACGGCGAGGGTGACGACCCGCGACCCGACGATCCGCGGCCCGCGGAGCGCCACGCAGTCGTGCTCGGCGCTCGCGGTCACGAGCACGCCGGCGGCGCCCAGCCCGGCCTCGATCGCGGCGGCGACCTCGTCGGTCACCCGCTCCTGCAGCTGCGGCCGGGCGGACACCGTCTCGATCGCGGCGACCAGGGCCCCGAGCCCGGCGACGCGCTCGCCCGGCAGGTAGGCGATCGACATCTCGCCGGCGAAGCGGAGCAGGTGGTGCTCGCAGGTGGAGCGGAACGGGATGTCGCGGAACGCGACCGGGCCCCGCGCGACGACCTCCGGCACGCCGGCCGCCTGCAGCGCCGGCACCGGGTCGACGCCGACCCCGGCGAACAGCTCGGCGCCGAGCCGCGCGACGCGGTGCGGGGTCCGCTCGAGCACGGGGGAGGCGGGGTCGAGCCCGTAGGCGGCCAGGTACTCGGCGACCGCGCGCTCGGCGCGCTCCAGGTCCGGCATCAGCCCTCCTCCGGCAGCGCCGCGACGAGGTGGCGGACGCGTCCGCGCCCGGGCAGCTCGGCGTCGGGGTCGGCCTCGAGCCAGGGCCGCAGCACGAAGCCGCGCTCGTGCGCCCGGGGATGGGGGAGCACGAGACCGGGCTCGTCGACCCGCAGGTCGCCCATCGCGACGAGGTCGAGGTCGAGGGTGCGGTCGCCCCACCGCTCCGCCCGCACGCGGCCGAAGACGGTCTCGATGCCGAGCAGCGCGTGCAGCAGCTCCCTCGGCGGCAGAGAGGTGCGGCCGACGAGCACCTGGTTGCGGTACCGCGGGCGCGACGGATCCGGTCCCTGCGGCGTCACCGCCACGGTCTCGTGCGAGGACGAGACCCGGTCGACGACGAGCCCGCGCAGTCGGCGGAGGGCGTGCACGGCGTCGTCGAGGGTGCGCTCCGCGTCGCCGAGGTTGGCGCCGAGCGCGATCACGACGGGGACGTCCGCCGCCGCGCGGACCCGCTCCACCCGCACCGCGACGCCGCCGAAGGGGACGGGGATCGGCGCGGACGGCTTGTGCACCGTGACCACGACGCGCTCCACGCGGGCGTCGGCGAGCACGAGCGCGGCGATCCGGTCCGCCAGCGTCTCGATCAGGTCGACGGGGTCCGCGCCCACCTCCGCGACGACGCGCTCCGCGAGCTCCCCGTAGTGCACGGTCGCCGTCACGTCGTCCGTCGCCGCCGCGACGGCGAACGGCAGCGTCAGCTCCAGGTCGACGACGAACTCCTGGCCCCGCTCGCGCTCCTCGGGGAGCACGCCGTGCCGTCCGGAGGCGCGCACCCCGGTGAGCAGGATGCGGTCGCCGCCCGGCACCGGGTTCATGCGGCACCGCGCATGCGGGCCGCGACGGCCAGCGCGGCCCGCGTCGCGGCGACGTCGTGGACGCGCAGGCCCCAGACGCGGTCGCCGACGAGGGCGGACAGCACCGCGGTCGGCAGGTCCCGCTCCACCGCGGTCGCGCCCTCGGGCAGCACAGCGCCGAGGAACCGCTTGCGGGACGCGCCGACGAGCAGGCGCGTGTCCGGGAAGGCCGCGGCGAGCACGTCGAGGCTCCGCAGCAGGGCCCAGCTCTCGTCGGCCGTCTTGGCGAAGCCGATGCCGGGGTCGACGACCAGCCGGTGCGCGGGCACGCCCGCGGCCTCCGCCGCCGCGACCCGCAGCTCGAGGTCCGTCACGACGTCCGCCACCACGTCCCCGTAGCCGCCGTCCGCGGCGGCCTGCCCGCGGGAGTGCATCACCACGTAGTCCGCCTGCGATCCCGCCACGACAGCGAGCATGTCCGGGTCGCCGGCGCCGCCCTCCACGTCGTTCACGATCGTCGCGCCGGCCGCCAGCGCCGCGGCCGCGACGGAGGCCCGGCGCGTGTCGATGCTCACGCGGACGCCGGCGGCGACGAGTCCGCGGACGACGGGCAGCACCCGCCGGGCCTCCTCCTCGGGGTCGACGGGCGTCGCACCGGGCCGGGTCGACTCCCCGCCGACGTCGACGACGTCCGCACCGGCCGCCACGAGCGCGAGGCCGTGCGCGACGGCCGCGTCCGGGGCCTGGTGCAGGCCGCCGTCGCTGAAGGAGTCCGGCGTCGTGTTCAGCACGCCGAGCAGGAGGGGAGCGGCAGAGGGGGTCATCCGGCCGCTCACGCTAGCGCGGCGCCGGTAGGGTGCGCCGCGTGCTGATCCGGGACGCCACCGCCGAGGACTGGGCCGCCGTCTTCCCGTTCTTCTCCGCGATCGTGGCGGACGGCGAGACCTACGTCTACCCGGACGGCCTGTCGTCGGACGAGGCGCGGGCGCTGTGGCACGACGGATCGCACGTGGTCGTGGCGGAGGTCGACGGCCGGGTGGTCGGCTCGGCGAAGGCGGGCCCGAACCGGCCGGGGCGCGGCGCCCACGTGGCGACGGCGAGCTTCATGGTCGACCCGGCCGCGCGCGGCGCGGGCGTCGGTCGTGCGCTCGGCGAGCACGTGCTGCGCTGGGCGGCGGAGCAGGGGTTCCGGGCGATGCAGTTCAACGCGGTCGTCGAGTCGAACACCGGAGCCGTGCACCTCTGGCGCTCCCTCGGCTTCCGCATCGTCGGCACGGTGCCCGAGGCGTTCGACAGCAGGCGCCACGGACTCGTCGGCCTGCACGTGATGCACCGCCCCCTGCCCTGACCCGCCCCTGTCGCGAATTCGCCCGTGGGTGACGGATTCGCCGCTGCTGAGCGCCGAGGACGTCACTGCGCGCCGAACACTCGCGGCGTGGGCGCTCAGGCGAGGTCGAGCGGCAGGTGCAGCACGCGGGCCGCGACCACCACGACGCCGTAGACGACGTAGAGGCCGAGCGCCGTGCCGAGGACGTGCTCGCGCACGCTGCCGGCGTGGCCGAGCACCGGCACCGCGATGTAGCCGTTGCCCTTCCAGATGGCGCTGAGCACCGGGATGCGCGTCCAGAAGTCGGGCGGCCGCAGGGCGACCGGCCAGGTGGGGGAGGGCACGCCCTCGATGGTGAGCAGGTCGCCCGCGATGTGGGTGAGGAACCCGAGCCCGACCGCGATCGGGAACCAGACCGCGTTGTCGGGCGAGAACAGCACGACCGCGACCGCCGCCGCGAGTCCGACCGCCCAGGCCGTCGACCAGCGCTTCACGAGGTCGCGCGCCTTCACCGCGAAGCAGATCAGCGGGATCGTCGCGATCGCGGGGCCGATCGGCACGAGTCCGAGCAGGGGCACGACCGCCGTGAAGCGGCCGGCCAGGACCGCGAGCAGGGTGACGAGCGCCGCCGCGAGCACCGAGTGGAAGCCGTGCCGGTGGCCGCCGCTGGCCTCGCCGATGCCGCGGGCGACCAGCTTGCCGAGCACGGGGACGGAGTGCGCGATCGTGCCGCTGTGGTGGTCCGCGTCCGGCAGCAGCGCCGCGCCCGCGCAGACGACCGCGCCGGCCAGCACGCCCGCGGGCGCGAGGGGGTAGACGTCCGTGCCGAACGCGGGCAGCGCCGCGGTCGCCGCGAGCCAGACCGCGGCACCGCTCGTGGCGTGGTTGACCCCCATCACGCCGACCATCGTCATCGGCGCCGCAACCGGCGGCCCGCCGCCGCGCGGGGGTCTCGCGGATCCGCAGCTCCCGCGCGGATCCGCGAGAGTCCGCGGGAGGAGCGTCCTAGAGGGCGGCGCGGACGGCGGCGACGAAGTCGTCCACGTCCTGCTCCGTGGTGTCGAAGGCGCACATCCAGCGCACCTCGTGGTGCGCGCGGTCCCAGTCGTAGAACCGGTAGCGCTCGCGCACCCGGTCCGCCGCGGCGGGGTCGATGCGGGCGAAGACGGCGTTCGCCTGGGTCGGGTAGGCGAACCCGACGCCGTCGAGAGGCTCGAGCGCGGCGCGCAGGCGGGCGGCCATCGCGTTCGCGTGCGCGGCCGTGCGGACGCCCAGGCCGTCCTCGAACAGCGCGAGCAGCTGCGCGGAGGCGAAGCGCATCTTGCTGGAGAGCTGCATGTTCAGCTTGCGCAGGTAGACGAGCCCGTCGACCCGGTCCGGGTCGAGCACGACGATCGCCTCGGCGCCGAGCAGGCCGTTCTTCGTGCCGCCGAGGCTGAGGACGTCGACGCCGGCGTCCGCGGTGAAGTCGCGCAGCGGCAGCCCGAGGGCCGCCGCGGCGTTCCAGATCCGCGCGCCGTCCATGTGCACCGCCATGCCGCGCTCGTGCGCGAAGTCCGCGACCGCCCGCACCTGCTCGGGGGTGTAGACGGTGCCGAGCTCGGTCGACTGCGTGATGGAGACCGCGAGCGGCTGCGGGCGGTGCTCGTCGCCCCAGCCCCAGGCCTCCGTCTCGATCGCGGCGGGCGTCAGCCGGCCGTCCTCGCCGGGCACGACGAGCAGCTTCAGGCCGCTCACGCGCTCGGGTGCGCCGCCCTCGTCCGTGTGGATGTGCGCGGAGCCCGTCGCGATCACGGCACCCCAGCGCGGCAGCAGCGCGGTCAGAGCGGTGACGTTCGCGCCGGTGCCGTTGAACACGGGGAAGACCTCGGCGCGCTCGCCGAGCTCGGCCCGGACGACCTCGCCGAGCCGCGCGGTGTAGTCGTCCTCGCCGTAGGCGATCTGGTGGCCGCCGTTCGCGTCGGTGATCGCGGCGAGCACCTCGGGGAGGGCGCCGGCGTAGTTGTCGGAGGCGAAGGTGCGGATGTTCGGATCGTGCAGTCTCACCGCACCATCCTGGTGCGCGCCGGCACCGGTCAGGACCGCGTCGTGAACCGCAGCTGCTCGTTCGCGTAGTCGAGGGTGATGCTGCCGAACCGGCTCAGCTGGTCGGAGCCGAGCAGCCCCGCGATCCGCGAGTTCCCGCCCGAGCCCATCGAGAACGGCAGGGCGCCGATCGAGGTGGGCTGCAGGTCGACGCCGTGCGTCGACCACTGCTCGATGCGCACGAGCGGCACGCGGTCGGAGCCCGTGACGCCGCTCACCTGCGCCTGCTGCCCGGTCTCCGGCAGGTCGAGCTGCTGCGCCAGCTGCTGGTTGATGCCCGACGTCGCGGCGCCCGTGTCGAGCACGAAGGGGTAGGGCCCCTTCCCGTCGATCATGACCGGCACGATCGCGAGCGTCGCGCCGTCCTGCCGCACGATCTGCAGCGGCACGGTCACCTCCCCGGCCGGGGTGGCGCCGGCGGTCGGAGCGCTCGCGGCGGTGGAGGGCCTGGCCACCGGGGCGGGGCCGGCGACGATCGTGCAGGCCGACAGCGGCAGCACCGCCGCCAGGGCCACGGCGACGGCTGCGGCCCGCGTCCTCATCCCCATCGCCCCATCATGGTCGGGCGGGCCCGAGGAGACTCGGGATCGGAGGGACCTGTCAGGTGCTTCTCCCGCGATCTCCGGTTGCGGGACGCGGTCGGAGGAGCCGCCGCGCTCAGGTCCGCGAGAGCGGCCGCTCCGCGTGTGCGGGCGGCGGTGCGGCCGCCGCACGGGCCGGCGCGCCGGCGGGACGGCGGGGCCACAGCGCCGCCCGTCCCAGCAGCGTGAGCATCGCGGGCGTCATCACCGGCCGCACGATCAGGGTGTCGATCAGCAGGCCCACCGCCATCGTGAAGGCGATCTGCTGGAACGCGGTGAGCGGGACGATCCCGACCGCCGCGAAGGTGGAGGCGAGGATGACGCCGGCCGCGGTGACCGCTCGGGCGGTGCCGGGCAGGGTCTCGAGGATCGACTCGCGGAGCGGCAGCTGCCGGGCCCGCCGCCAGATCGCCCCGACCGTGAAGACGGTGTAGTCGGCCCCGAGGGCGAGCAGCAGCACCGCGGTCGAGAACGGCGCGTAGAAGGTGAGACCGGGCTGGCGCAGCACGTCCTGGAACAGCAGCACGGTCAGCCCGAGCGCGGAACCCATGCTGAGCAGCCCGGCGAGCAGCACCACGAGCGGCGTGAGCAGGGACCGCAGGTAGAGCGCCAGGATGAGGAACTCGATGAGCACGGCCGCGATCAACGTGTCGCGCAGGGACTCGTTCGTGAGGCTCGCCACCTCGGACGCGATGCGGGTCTGCCCGGTCACGTCGACGCGGACGTCCTTCAGGCCCGCCGCGGACACGAGTTGCGGCAGGTTCCGCTGCAGGGTCCGCAGGTCCCGCACGGCGTTCGCGCCGAGCGGGTCGCTGTCGAACACGACGATGTAGCGGGCGGCGTTCCCGTCCGCCGAGTAGACGACGCCGAGGTTCGCGCGCAGCGGGTTCTCCGCGGGGCCGAGCACGCGGGCGACGCCGGGCTGCAGCTGGAGCGCGAGCTGCAGCGCGACGAGCTGCACCCGCTGCGTCTCCGCGACGCCGTCGCCCTCCACGAGCACCTCGACCGGGGCGGTGATGCCGCGGATCCCGGCGCGGTCGAGCACCCGAGCGCTCACCTGGACCGGGTCGCCCTCGGGCAGGCCCGAGGTGAAGGAGAGCGACAGCCGCGCGTGCAGCACCGGCAGGGCGGCGAGGGTGAGGACGATCACCGCGACGACGAGCGCGCCGCCGGCCCCCGGCTTGGTCGTGATGACCCGCAGCCCGCGCCCGAACAGCCCCACGCGCCCGGCGCGCTTCGCCCGGTGCCGCTCGGCGCGCCGGACGACGGCCGCGGACCCGCGCAGCGAGAACATCCGCGTGCCGACGAGCGTCATCAGCGCGGGCGCCAGCGTGAGGGCGACGAGCACCGCCGCCACGACCGTCACCGCGAGCGAGGGGCCGAGGGAGCGGAAGAACTCGAAGGGGCTGACCAGCAGCGCGATGATGCCGCCCGCGACGGTGACGCCCGCGATCCCGATCACCGGGCCGTCGTCCCGCAGCGCCGCGTCCGCGGCCGCGAACCGGTCCATGCCCTGCTCGACATACATCCGGAAGGACGAGAAGAGCAGCACGCAGTAGTCGGTGATGACGCCGATGAAGAGGGCCGCGAGCACGGGCTCCAGCTGCTGCGGCACGGAGAGCCCGAACTGCCCTGCCGTGCCGGACAGCACGCGGTAGAAGATCAGGTAGCCCGCGCCGCCGCTGACCAGCACCATCAGCGGCGCGAGCAGGGACCGGAACGTGAAGCCGACGATGAGCGTGATGACGAGCAGGCTCGCCAGCTCGAAGCGCGGCAGGGCGGCGGCCAGCTGCTCGCCCTGCGCCACCTGCGCGGGCACGAATCCCGTGATCGACACGTCGACCCCGGGCTGGGCGAGGCCCTGCACCACCTCCCGCTTGTACTGCCGGGCGAGCGTCATGGTCTGCCAGATCGAGGTGCCGGGCGACAGGAAGAGGTAGGTCACCGCGGTGTCCGCCGAGACGAACGGCACCGGGACGGCCGCGATGATCGAGCCCGGCTCCGTCGCCGGTCCGTCGAGCACCGACGGCCTGGTCGTCTTGTACGCCTGCCCGGCGAGGACCGCCCTGGTGTTCAGCGAGAGCCCGTCCGGGGCGTGCGCGACGATGGTGGTGCCGGAGAGCACGGGGACGCGGAACGACTGGAGCGCCCGCTCCTCGACCTGCAGCGCGGGGCTGTCCGCGGGCAGCAGGTTCGAGAAGCCGGCGTCGCCGCCGAGCGCGCGCCCGACCGGCAGCGCGGTGAAGACGAACAGGCCGATGAGCGCCCAGGCGACGAGCACGACCCAGCGTCCGCGCACGACGGAGGTGCGGTGGGCGTGGCCGACCGCCGCACCGACCCTGCGCCCGAGCGCGGCGAGGAACGCCCGGGGCCCGCGGCGGGCAGCGGCGGACAGCGACGGGTCGGGCGGCGGCGGTGCCTCGGGCGCCGGCGGCCGCACCTCGGACCAGCGCCGGCCGAGCGGCTGCGGCGAGGTGCGTCGCGGGGGCCTCCGGGCCAGCAGCGCCCGCCCGGTGACCACGGCGACGACCAGGGCGAGGAGGGCGATGAGCCGGCCCCATGCGCCAGGACCGCTCATCTTGCGAGGATGGCGCCGCGGAGGCGCCCGCGGCAAGTCGAGCCGCGGAGTCCCGGCGTTCGGTCAGGCAGCGGCGGAGGACGCGGTGTCGCCGGTGATCCCGGCGGTCGACTCGATCGTCGGCCGCAGCTTCTTGCCGAGCGCCTCGTAGAACATCGACAGCGGGAACTCGTCGTCGAGCACCTGGTCCGTCCAGCCCTTCGGCGGCCCGACGAGCACCTCGTCGGGGAGGCCGCGGGCCCAGCGGCTGGCCGGGTGCGGGGTGAGGGTGCTGCGGACGAGGTCGTAGGCGGCGAGCCAGTGCGCGGTCTTGGGCCGGTCGATGGACGCCCAGTACAGCTCGTTGATCGCGTCGGACAGGGCGACGACGGTGTCGGGCAGGCGGTCCCACTCGATCGCGAGGCTCGTGTCGGTCCAGTGCAGCACGCCCCGGCGGTGCAGCCAGGCGAACAGCAGCTGGCCGCCGAGGCCGTCGTAGTTGCGCACGCGCGACCCCGTCAGCGGGAAGCGGAAGATCCGGTCGAAGAGGATCACGTACTGGGCGAGCGCGGCGTGCTCGCGGGTCACGGCGTCCGTGCCCTCCGCGCGGACCAGCCGGACGCACTCGCGGAACGCCGTCAGGTCGCACCGCAGCTCCTCCAGCGAGTAGAGGAAGAACGGCATCCGCTGCTTGATCATGAACGGGTCGAACGGCAGGTCGCCGCGCATGTGCGTGCGGTCATGGATCAGGTCCCAGAGCACGAAGGTGCGCTCGGTCAGCGCCTGGTCGTCGAGCAGGCGGGCGGCGTCCTCCGGCAGGTCGAGCCGGGTGATCGCGGTCGCCTCGGCGACGACGCGGCGGAAGCGCGCGGCCTCGCGGTCGGCGAAGATCGCCCCCCAGGTGAAGGGGATCAGCTCGGGCATCGCGACGGTCTCGGGGAACAGCACTGCCGAGTCGGTGTCGTAGCCGCCCGTGAAGTCGACGAAGCGGATCGGCACGAAGAGCGCGTTCGAGTAGGCGTCGCGCTCGAGCGCGGCGATGAAGTCGGGCCAGAGCACGTCGACGAGCACGGCCTCGAGCAGCCGGTCGGGCGAGCCGTTCTGCGTGGTCATGGGGAAGACGACGAGGTGGCGCAGGCCGTCGACCCGGTCCCGCTGCGGCTGGAAGGCGCCGAGGGAGGCGCGGAAGTCGGGGACCGCGAAACCGCCCGAGGCCCAGGCGGCGAGGTCCTCGTCGAGCGCCGCGAGGTAGGCGGCGTCGTGCGGGAAGGCGGGCGCCAGGTCGCGCACGGCGTCGCGCACGGCGGTCATGAGGCGGGCGGCCTCGTCCGCGTCGGCGCCCTCGGCCAGCGCGCCGTCCTTGCGCTGCAGCGGTCGGAAGGCGCCGACCGCGTCCTTGAGGCGCAGCCATGCCGGGTGTTCCCGGCCGACGGTCGTCGCAGGGGTGTCGAGCAGCGTCATGTCGCCTCCAGGGTCGGCAAGCGACGGTACGACCTGCGCGGGAGCGCGATCATGCGCCCGCGGTGCACGGATCTGCCACTTGCGCAACGATGTTGCGTCCCCAGTCGGCGTGGGACGGCCGAGTCAGGCCGCGAGCGTCTGCTCCCGGCGAGAGCCGCGTCGGCGTCGGCGCTGCCGATCGACGTGGATCGGTGGCGTGAACCACGGGGTGCCGTCGGGGTCGAGCTCGGCGTCCCATCCCCGCTCCATGAGGCGGTTGGGCCCACGGAGCCGGTTCCGGCGCGACGCGTCAGCGGCGTGACGGCCGTGCCGACGGGGAGGGAAGGCGCAGAGCGGGAGACCGTTGGCGAGGTCGGTGCCGCGCCCGTGCTCGTGCCGGGTCGCCCACCTGCCGAGGTGATGGATCTCGGTCATGGCGAGCGGCAGATCGCAGGACGGGAAAGCGCAGCCGTCGTACCCGGCGTAGATCGCGTAGCGCTGCGCCTTCGTGAAGAGCCGCCGTGACGTGCCCTGGTCGAGCAGCTGCGACGCCCCGCCGAACACCTGGGGGATGAGGTCGGCGTTCACGGCCAGCCGCCGGGCGCTCGCCGCGGAGATCGGGGTGTCGATCCCGTCGAGCGTCGCGCTCCCCTCGCCGGTCAGCAGGTCGGTGAGGTCGATCCGGACCAGCACCGTCGTGTCGACTCCGGCCTGGTCGCCCTCGTCGGCCCGCAGCGAGTCCTTGCAGATCGACGTGAAGGCGTCGAGCCGCGTGACCATCGGATCCGGCTGCGCGCCACCGGGCCGTGGTGCCGTCGGGTCCGAACCCTCCGCTTGCGACGGCTCACGCCGAGGGTTCGTCTTCGTGCGCACGGCGGCCAGCCAGTAGGCCGCGCGCTCCGGGTCGAGCTCGGCGACGACCCGGAGCAGGCCGTTCCGCAGCCTGGTCTCCCGGATGGACGCCTTCGCCTTCAGTGCCTCGTCTCGGTCGTCCGCCCCTGCCGGATCGGCCTTCTCGACCAGACGACGGCACTCCTTCGTGAAGGTCGCGACCGAGCAGTCGCCCGAGACGGCCCGCTCGACGAGGGCTGCCTCGAGGGCGTCGAGCTCGGGCGAGGTGAGCGCGTCGCGAAGGGCCTCGAGGGTGTCGTCGATCAGCAGGGCGAGGGACAGCGACAGGTCGCCCGCGAGCACCGCCTCGGCCACGTGGGGGCGCTCCGGCGCCCCCTTGGCACCGGTCCGACCGGTTCCTCGCCGGATGATCTCGCTCGCCGCGACGTGCGCCGACGCCTGTCCGAAGGGCATCCCCGCCGCTGCCGCGACGAGTCCACGGGCGCTCCGGGCGCCGAGTCGCTGCGCCAGGGAGGGTCCCGTCCGACCTCCGTCGCGACGCGCGATCTCGCCTGAGACGAGCGCGGCCAGTCCCTGACCGGCCTGCACGAGCGACTGCACCGCGGGCAGCAGAGCGACGAGGTCCGTGTCCTCTGCGGCGCTCAACGCACCGAGGCCCGAAGGGGTCCGCCGGCCGAGCGCGACGACCGCGGCTAGGTGCTCGCGCAGGACATCGGCTGGATCGGCCATGCTCCGACAATAGTACATGTGTTCTATAAAAGCAAGAGCAGGAGAGGGGTGTATGGATCGAGTGTTCGCATGAACGCGCGGAGGCCGAGTGATGCAGTGCTGCGCCACCAGAATGGGGAAGTGACGGGCGTGCTGCAGGGGTTCGCCGTCATCGCCGTCATCATCGGCGTCGGGTTCGTGCTGGGGCGCAGCGGGGTGCTCGGCGAGGGCGGGCAGCTGGTCCTCAGCCGCTTCGTCTTCTTCGTCGCGGCGCCCAGCCTGCTCTTCACGGTCGTGGCGACCGCCCGCCCCGACGTCCTCTTCTCCGCCGTCACCGCCGTCTCGGCGCTCGCGGCGATCGTCGCCGCGACGGCCTACGCCCTGATCGCCCGGCTGCTCTGGCGGCGGCCCGTCGCGTCGGTCACGGTCGGTGCGCTGTCGTCGGGGTACGTCAACGCCAACAACATCGGGCTGCCGGTCGCCGTGTACGTGCTGGGCAGCCCCGCCTACACGGCACCGGTGATCCTGCTGCAGCTGGCCGTGTTCGCCCCGGCTGCGCTGGTCGTGCTCGACGCCTCGACCGCGACCGGCCGTCGCACCGCCCGCGCGGCGGTGCTGGCCTCGCTGCGCAACCCGCTGATCGGCGCGGCCCTCCTCGGCCTCGTCGTGGCGGTCGGCCGCGTGCCCGTGCCGCCCCTCGTGCTGGAGCCGCTGCGCCTGCTGGCGGGGGCCTCCGTGCCGCTGATGCTGGTCGGGTTCGGGATGTCGCTCGTCGGCGCCCGGCCGCTGGCCGCCGGCGAGCAGCGGCGCGAGGTCGTGCTCGCCTCCCTGATGAAGCTGCTCGTGATGCCGGCCGTCGCGCTCGCGATCGGCGCGCTCGTCCTCCACCTCGACACGGCCGCGCTGCACGTGGCCGTGGTCCTCGCCGCCCTGCCGACGGCGCAGAACGTGCTGGTCTACGCCACCCGGTACGGCGCCGGCGTCGTGCTGGCCCGCGACGCCGGGCTGATCACGACCGTCGGCGCGCTGCCGGTGCTCGTGCTCGCCTCCGTGCTGCTCGTGCCGTGAGGCCGCGGGCGGCGGATCAGGTGCGGACGAGGAGGTTGACGATGTCGCCGGGCTCCAGGACCGTCGCGGGCTCGACCGCGTGGACGAGGTCGCCCCGCGTGTAGGACACCGGCGACGCGCCCTCGGGCCAGGCGACGTCGGCCACCGCCCGGCCCGCCGCGGCGCCGGACGGCGACACCTCGACCTCGACCACGCGGAACCCCGGCAGCGGGGTGTCACTCGTCTGGGGCGGGAGGTCGTGCCGGCTCTCGGGCAGCAGGGCCCGGCGCACGGCGCGCACGACGCTCGACGCCGTGATCCAGCCGAGGATGCGCGAGCCGTCCCCGGACACGACCGGCATGCCCTCCCGGCCGTAGGCGTCGAGCTGGCGCACGACCTCGGCGACCGGCTCGTCCTCGAAGACCGCCTGCGGCGCCCGCTCCTGCCGCACGCGCCCGATGGCCCCGAGGTCGAGGTCGGGGGCGACGGCCTCCGTGTCCTCCGCGCGGTCCGGGATGCGCGGCGCCTCGGGCAGCGGCCGCATCGTCTGCTGCGCCGTCAGCCGGGCGAACGCCTGCCAGGGGGCGGACCGCTCCAGGTCCTGCCCCCGCCGCAGCAGCTTCGTCGTGTAGACGGTGCCGTAGGACAGCTCGCGCGACACCGCGGTCGCGATGCCGACGGTCAGCATCACCGGCAGGGCGAGCAGGAAGTCGCCCGTCATCTCCACGACGCTCGCCAGCGCCGTGAGCGGGGCGCGCGTGGCGGAGCTGAAGACGCCCGCCATGCCCATCGCGGCATACAGCGCCGGATCGCCCGCGGCCGGGCCGAACAGCTGGTCGACGACCAGGCCGAAGGCGGTGCCGGTCATCAGCCCGATGAAGAGGGAGGGGGCGAAGACGCCGCCGGAGCCGCCGACGGCCAGCGTGAGGCTCGTCGCCACCACCTTGCCGATCACGAGCAGCAGCAGGAACCAGAGGGCGTAGTCGCCCGCGAGCGCCTTGAACATCACGGGGTAGCCGACGCCGTACATCTGCGGCAGCGCCAGCAGGACCAGACCGACCGCGACCCCGCCGACGACCGGCCGCGCCCACTCCGGTCGTCCCGCCCACAGGCGGTCCGCGAGGTCCTCGACCGCGTACAGGGCCTTCGAGAAGCCCTGCCCGAGGAACGCGGCGATCACCGCGAGCACGGCGACGAGCAGGTAGTCCTGCGGGTGCTGCAGCACCGTCGTCACGGGGTACTGCTCGAGGAACGGCCGCCCGCCGAGGAACGGGATCGCGATCGCGTCCGCGACCATCGCGGAGAGCATGACCGAGAAGAGCGCCTCCGCGGAGAGCTCGCGCAGGATGATCTCCGCGCCGAAGAAGACACCGGTGATCGGTGCGTTGAAGGTCGCGGCGATGCCGCCGCCGGCGCCGCAGGCGACCAGGATGCGGAGGCGGCTCTCCGGCAGGCGCACCCACTGGCCGAAGCTCGACGCGAGTGCGGAGCCGATCTGCACGATCGGCCCCTCGCGGCCCACCGAGCCGCCGGACCCGATCGTGACGGCGGACGCCAGCGCCTTGACCGCGGCCACCCGCGGCCGGATCCGTCCGCCCTGCTCGGCGACCGCGATCATCACCTCGGGGACGCCGTGCCCCCGCGCCTCGGGGGCGAACCGGCTGACCAGCGGGCCGACCACCAGCCCGCCGACGACGGGGGCGAGCACGAGGAAGCCGAGGCCGAGCCAGGGGGCGTGGGCGCTGCCGACCCAGCCGTCCTGCCCGAACTCCGCCTGCCCGGTGAAGACCCAGGTGATGCCGTTCACGAGCAGCCGGAAGACCACCGCGCCGAGCCCGGCGCCGGCGCCGACGACGAGCGCGAGGGCGAGCAGGCCGAGCCGTGTCTCCCGCACCACGGCTCCGGGCGCGAGCCGCGATCGGCGCGGCGCGGCGGACGTGGCGACGTCGGACATGGAGACCCTCCAGGCGATCGGTGCGGGGCGCGCCCGTGCAGGGCACGACCGAATATTGTTGCATAAGCGCAAATACCGTGGCCGGGAGTGCTACCAGCGACCGCGGCGGCCGCGCCGGACCCCGAGGGCTGGGAAGACGCTGACACGTCACCGGACTCCTCTAATGTGGCCGGCTGCCCACCTCGGAGGATCCATGACCGCCGTCGCACCCCGCACCACCCCGCTGCCCGTCCTGACCCCGCAGCACCTGGTGCCCGCCGAGCAGCCGACGATCCACTTCCTCGGCGTCTCAACCGGCTCCTCCTCGATCCAGCGCGTCTTCCCGGCCTGGGCCGCGGCGCTCGGCCTCGACGACGCGGTGCTGCAGGGCGTCGACCTGCCCGTCGGCGCCCCGGCCGCGGACGTGCGGCGGCTCGTCGAGTTCGTCGCCGGCGACCCGCTCGCCGCGGGCATGCAGATCACGAGCCACAAGGTCGCCGTGTCCCAGGCGGCGGGCGACCTGTTCGCCGTCCGCCGCCCGCTCGCGACGCTGATGGACGAGATCAGCCTCGTGACGAAGGAGGAGGACGGCCTCCACGGCTTCGCGAAGGACCCCCTGACCGGCGAGCTGGCGCTCGACGCGATCGTCCCCGACGGCTACTGGGCCGAGACGGGCGCGTCCGCCGTGCTGCTCGGCGCCGGCGGTGCGGGCACGGCGCTCGCGTGGTGCCTGGCCCGACCGGAGCGCGGGTCGCAGCGGCCCGCCGAGCTCGTCGTGACGGACCGCGACGAGCGCCGGCTGCAGCACCTGGCCGAGCTCGTGCGGGCGATCGGGTCGGACGTGCCCCTGCGCCTCGTCCACGTCGAGGCCGCGGCGGATGCCGACGAGGTGGTCGCGGGCCAGCCCGTCGGCTCGCTCGTCGTGAACGCGACGGGTCTCGGCAAGGACCTGCCGGGTTCGCCGCTCGGCGCCGACGCCGTGCTGCCGGAGCGCGCGATCGCGTGGGACCTCAACTACCGCGGCGACCTCGAGTTCCTCGGCACCGCGGGTGGCCAGGCCGACCGCGGCGTGCGCATCGAGGACGGCTGGACCTACTTCGTGCACGGCTGGCTGCAGGCCGTCCGCGAGGTGTTCCACGTCGACGTCCCCACGGCCGGCCCCGAGTTCGACCGCCTCAGCGCCATCGCCCGCGAGGTCCGCTGAGGTCCGCTCGGTCGGTGTTCGTGCTGCTCTCAAGGCGTCGGAGCAGCACGAAGACTGACCAAGGGGTCACCGGAGGGCGCGGCGGACGTGCTCCACGATCGCGTCGGCGGCGGCCTCGACCTGCTCGAGCGTCGCGAGGAAGTCGTCGTGGCCGCCGTACCAGGGGTCCTCGACGTCCAGCTCGGCCTCGCTCACGGTCTCGAGCGAGGGCGCGGCCGGGTCGAACGAGCGGTACATGCGGACGTCCGCAGCGTCCTCCGGCGCCAGCGTGCGGAGCCGGCGGGCGTGCTGCGCCGTCATGGCGAGCACGAGGTCGCGGTCCGCGAGGTCCGCGCGGGTCACCTGGTGCGCGGTGCGGTCCGGCACCGCGTAGCCCGCCTCCCGCAGCACGCGCGCCGCCCGCGGGTCGATCGGGTTGCCGAGCTCCTCGGACGAGGTCCCGCCCGAGTCGACCTCGACCGCGTCGCCGAGCCCGGCCGCCTCGAACCGGTCGCGCAGCACGACCTCCGCGATCGGGGAGCGGCAGATGTTCCCGGTGCAGACCGTCATCACGCGGTAGGGCGTGCTCGGGTGCCGGAGCGGTGCGTCGGGCATCAGAAGATCATCGGGCGGTCGTCGTCGAGCGGGCTGTCGAGCTCCAGGTCGACCACGACGGGCACGTGGTCGCTCGGCGCGTCGCCCTTCCGCTCGTCCCGCTCGATCGCGGCGCCGGTCACCGCGTCCTGGAAGCCGGGCGAACCGAGCACGAAGTCGATGCGCATGCCCTCGTTGCGCGGGAAGCGCAGCTGCTTGTAGTCCCAGTACGTGTACCCCGTCGGGACGAGCGGGCGCACGACGTCGGCGAGACCGAGGCCCTCGAAGCGGCGGAACGCCTCCCGCTCCGGCTCGGAGACGTGGGTCGCGCCCTCGAACGCGCGCAGGTCCCACACGTCCTCGTCGAGCGGCGCGATGTTCCAGTCGCCCATCATCGCGAGCGCGCCGCCCTCGTGGTCCCCGAGCCAGCGCTGCGCCACGTCCGCCAGCCGGTCGAGCCACTCGAGCTTGTAGGGGTAGTGGGGGTTGTCGAGCTCACGGCCGTTCGGCACGTAGAGGCTCCAGAGCCGCACGTCGTCGCCGACCGTCACCGCCATCGCGCGCGCCTCGAGCGGCAGCGAGCCGTCGGGCAGCGGCTTGCCGAAGCCCGGCATGCCGGGGAAGTCGAGCTCGACGTCGGCGAGGCCGATGCGGCTCGCGAACGCGACGCCGTTCCACTGGGAGAGCCCGTGCGTCGCCACCTCGTAGCCGGCGGCCTCGAACGGCTCGTGCGGGAACTGCGCGTCCTTGCACTTGATCTCCTGCATCGCGAGGACGTCGACGTCCGCCCGCTGCAGCCAGTCGGTGACCCGGCCCACCCGGGCCCGGATCGAGTTCACGTTCCAGGTCGCCACACGCACGGGATGCGACGCTACCGAAGGCCTCGCGAGAGGCCGGAGGGGAGCACCCGTGAGCCTGGAGCACGACGTCGTCCGCGCCTACATCACCCTGTCCGGGCGCGGCCGCCCCTGGCGCTCCACCGAGGCCTTCGAACGCGCCCTCGCCCGACGTCCGGCCTGGCCGGCGCGACCGCCGGCCGCGCTGCCCGGCGTCTCGATCGCGCAGCGGGACGAGCCCGAGGGGCGCGTGGTCCGCCTCACGCCGCGCGCCGCGACCGGTTCGGTCGTCGCGCTGCACGGCGGCGGGTACGTCTTCGGGCCCGAGCCGCAGCACTGGACGCTCTGGCGCCGGATCGCGGTGGCGAGCCGGCGGGAGGTCGTCGTCCCCCTGTACCGCCTCGCGCCCGAGGGCACGGCCGCCGTCGCCGTGCCCTGGGTCGCGGGGCTCGTGCGGCGGTCGGCGGGGCCCGTCGCGCTGCTCGGCGACTCCGCCGGGGGCGGGCTGGCGCTCGCCGCCGCGCTCGTGCTGCGGGAGGAGGGCCTCCGGCCGCCCCTGCTGCTCTCCGCGCCGTGGCTCGACGCGACGATGCGGCGGCCGTGGCGGCTGCAGCGCGATCCGTGGCTCGCGCGGCCGGGCTTCGAGGTCGCGGCGGACCGCTGGCGCGGCGACCTGCCCGTCGACCACCCGTTCGTCAGCCCGCTGCTCGCGGACCTGGGCGGCATCGGCCCCGTCGTCGTCGCGAGCGGTACCCGCGACCTGCTGCACGAGGACGCCCGGCGGGTGCGGCAGCGCGCGCCCGGACCCGTGCGGCTGCTCGTGGGGGAGGGACTGATCCACAACTACCCGCTGCTGCCGGTCCCGGAGGCCCGGCCCGCGGTCCGGGCGTTCGTCGACGCCCTCCGCTGAGGCCGGCGGCGGCTCTCTACGATGGAGGCTCGTGACCTCCGCGCGCGACCAGCTGATCGAGCACATCAAGGCCGACGCCGTGTTCCACGGCGACTTCACGCTGACCTCCGGCAAGAAGGCGTCGTTCTACGTCGACCTGCGCCGCGTCAGTCTCGACCACCGGGTCGCGCCGCTGATCGGGCAGGTGATGCTCGACCTGATCGCCGACGTGCCGGACGTCGCCGCCGTCGGCGGGCTGACCATGGGCGCGGACCCGATCGCGACCTCGATCCTGCACGCCGGCGCCGCCCGCGGCGTGCCCGTCGACGCGTTCGTCGTGCGCAAGGAGCCGAAGGACCACGGCCGCGGTCGCCAGGTTGAGGGCCCGGACGTGGCCGGCAAGCGGGTCGTCGTGGTCGAGGACACGTCGACCACGGGCGGCTCGCCGCTGAAGGCGATCGAGGCGCTGCAGAAGGCGGGCGCCGAGATCGCCGCCGTCGCGGTCGTCGTCGACCGCAGCACGGGTGCCCGCGAGGTGATCGAGGGCGCGGGGCACCGCTACCTCGCCGCGCTCGACCTCGCCGACCTCGGTCTCGCGTGACCGGTCCGCTGGACGCGGGCGGAGCCGCGCTGCTCGCCGAGGTCGAGCGCAGCGGCTTCGTGGAGGCGCAGCACTCCGGCGCCGCCGTCGTCGTCGATCCGGACGGCGCCGTGCTGGCCTCGGTCGGCTCGGCGGACTCCCTGATCTACCCCCGCAGCGCGCTCAAGCCCTTCCAGACGGTCGCCGCCCTGCGCGCCGGCGCGGTGCTCGACGAGCGGGACCTCGTGATCGTCACGTCGAGCCACGCGGGCGCCGCGCACCACGTCGACGCCGTGCGGCACGTGCTCGCGGACGGCGGGCTGACGGAGGACGACCTGCGGTGCCCGGTCGCCTGGCCGTCCTCCCGCCGCGAGGCCGCGGACCTCGTGCGGCGGGGGCTGGGCGCCAGCCGCATCGCGATGACCTGCTCGGGCAACCACGCCGGGATGGTCCGCGCGACCGCCGCGCTCGGGCTGCCGGTGGCGGACTACCTCGACCCGACGGGGCCCGTGCACGCGCTCGCGGTCGAGGTGCTGCGGGAGCACGGCGGCGCGGAGCCGCTGCATCCCGGCACGGACGGCTGCGGCGGACCCGTCTGGGCGGTGCCGCTCGTCGCGCTGGCCCGCGGGTACGGCTCGCTGCTGCAGGCGGAGCCGGCGCTCGCGGACGCGATCCGCGCACACCCCGAGCTGATCGAGGGCGCGGGCGGGGAGGCCGGCACCACCCGCGCGGTCGAGCGGCTCGGCGTCGCCGCCAAGTCGGGGGCCGAGGGCGTGTGGTGCGCCGTCACCCCGGACGGCGTCGCGGTCGCGGTGAAGGTGCTCGACGGCTCGCCGCGGGCGGCGGCCGCTGCGGCGGTCGCGCTGCTCGCGGGGACGGGGGCCGTCGACGCGGGCGCGGCGGAGGCCTGGCTGGCCGACCCGTCGCTGGCGGTGCGGGGCGGCGGCGCCGAGGTGGGGCGGGTGCGGCCGCTCGTCTGAGGCGCCCTCAGCGACGGCGTCGCCGTCCCGCCCGCAGCCGGTCGAGCATCATCGGCAGGCGCTCGGGCGGCGGGGGAGCGGCGTGGGCGCGGCGGTCGGTCAGCACGACCACCGAGCCCGGCAGCAGCTCCCGCAGGTGCGCGCTGAACCCGGTCCCGTCGACGTCGAGGCTGCCGGGATCGAGCAGCACCAGGTCCGGCGCGCAGGTCGCGGGGCCGTCGACGACCTCGAACCCCGCCGCGACGAGCGCCGGCCGCAGCGCCGCGCGGACGGCCGGGTCGTCCTCGACCACCACCACGACCGACCGGCCGTCGTCGACCCGGGCGGAGGCGTGCGCGCTCATGTCCGCACCCGGGCGCCGCCACCGGCGGCGGCCCGCGCGGGGCGGAGGCGCTCCAGGGACCAGCGCGTCGTGCTCCAGAGGGCCTCCAGCACGATGCGCCGCGACATCTTCGAGGCGCCGTGCTGCCGCTCGACGAAGGTGATCGGCACCTCGACCACCTCGAGGCCCCGCTGGTGGGCGCGGCGCACGAGGTCGATCTGGAAGCAGTACCCCTCGCTGCGCACCTGCGCGAGGTCGAGGCGGCGGAGCGCGTCGGTGCGGAAGACCCGGAAGCCGCCCGTCACGTCCCCGTAGGGCAGCGAGAGCATCGCCCGCGCGTAGGCGTTGCCGGCGCGCGACAGCAGGACCCGGTGCCACGCCCAGTTGCGGACGCGGCCGCCCGGGATCCAGCGGGAGCCGAGCACGAGGTCCGCGCCGCGCTCGGAGGCGGCGAGCAGGGCGGGCAGGTCGAGGGCGCGGTGGGACCCGTCGGCGTCCATCTCGACCACGGCGTCGTACCCGAGCGCCAGCGCCCACTCGAAGCCGGCCAGGTAGGCGCGGCCGAGCCCGTCCTTTCCGGCCCGGTGCAGCACGTGGACCGCCGGGTCCTCGGCGGCGAGGCCGTCGGCGATCCGGCCGGTGCCGTCGGGGCTCGCGTCGTCGATGACGAGGACGTCGGCCTCGGGTTCGGCGGCGCGCACAGCGCCGACGACGCGGGCGATGTTCGCCGCCTCGTCGTAGGTGGGGATGCAGATCAGGGTGGACATGCGGCTCCGATCGGTCAGGAGTCAGGTGGTGGGGCGGAGGACCCAGCGCCCGTCGCGGGCGAGGGGCGGGGCCGCGTGGAGGGCGGCCAGGGACGTACGGTCGAGGCCGGTGTCGCGGCGGACGAGGATCGTCGCGTCGCCGGCCCGCAGGAACCGCAGGACGAGCTGCTGCCAGGCCGGGTCCTCCCGCCGCGGCGGCTGCACGGTGTCGCCCGCCGGCAGCGTCGCGGGGTCGTACGTCCAGCCGGTGACGTCGGGCCAGACCGGGCAGCGCGGCATGGAGAGGTCGCGGCTGAGGGAGTCCGTGACGATCAGCACCGAGGGGTCGTCGGTCGTGATGCAGACGTCGTCCGCCTGCACGGCGCGGACGAACGCCGCGGGGACGGCGACCCCCGACCTGCTGCGGGCGTCGATGTGCGTCCCGCCGATCACCACGGCGGCGCCGACGAGCGCGACGAGCGCGGCGCGGGCGCCGTACCGGGCGGGCACGAGCCCGAGCAGGCGCTGCGCGCCGACCCCGGCGCAGAGGGCGAGCGGCGGGGCGGTCAGCGAGCCGTAGTGCTCGAACCAGGAGGGGGAGGCGATCAGCACGGCCGCGTCGGCGGCGAGCAGCAGCGCGAAGACGCGGGCGCCGCGGGTGACGAGCGCGAGCGCGGCGGCCGCGGCGGCGAGGACGACCGCGACCTCGACGATCCCGCGCAGCGGCAGGCCGTGCAGCCGCTGCACGCCGAGCATCCCGGCGACGCGGGGCAGCATCGCGGGGTCCCGCGGCCGACCCAGCTGGTCGAGCACCACCTCCCGGAACATGGCGCCGGGGTCGAGCGCGAAGAACGGCAGGCAGACCGCCACGATCGCGATGGCGGCGCCGAGCAGGAAGCGGCCCCGCCGGTCCGTGCCGAAGACGGCGATGACGAGGACCGGGACGACGTACCAGATCTTCACGTCGGCCGCCGCGCCCGCGGCGAGGCCGGCGGCCAGCACCCGGGCGTCGGAGGGCCGCTCGCGCCGCAGCAGGAGCAGGGCGGCGAGGATCCCGAGGCTGCCGAGCGCCTCGAGCAGCACCGACCGCTCCACCCACGCCGCGGGCAGCAGCACCGCGTAGAGCAGGCCGCCGACGACCGCGGCGGTGGTGCCGAAGCGCTTGAGGATCAGGACGACGAGCGCCGCGTTCAGCGCGCCGACGAGCTCGAAGGCGATGCGTGCGACGACGTAGCCGGTGGTGTCGTTCGTGACCGCGCCGAGCGCGGCGAACGGCGCCGCGGCCAGCACGATGCCGGGCGGGTGCAGCAGCAGGAAGTCGGCGTAGGGCACCCGGCCGTGCACGAGCGCGTCGGCGGCGGAGTAGTAGACCCCGTCGTCGTAGGAGCCGATCCCGGTCAGTCCGCCGCCGCGCAGCAGGAAGCCGATCCGCACGACGAACGCGAGCACGCCCACCGCGATCGGCAGGGCGACGCCGAATGCGGGCCGGAACGACCGCCTCCGCGGCGGCGTCGGGGTCGCTCCGGGAAGGAGCGACGTGGCAGCGGACATGGACGCACCGTCTCGGCGGGGCGGCAAGAATTCGCGCAGAAATCGAGACCGCGCGGACCGGTCGAGCGCCTCATGGCGCATTCATCGGATCGTGCGAGGGGGCTCACGTTCTCGGCCGGTCGCACGCTTCGTCGCTCCCCTGGCGAGGTGCGTTCGCGCACCCCCGGTCGCGGGCCCAGCACATCGGCGCCATCGTTCGGCAGCGGATGTGTCGGAGCCGATTCAGGCGCTCGCTTCGACGGGGCGCGGAGGCGCCACCTCCTCGCCGCTGAAGATGACGTCGACGGTCTGCAGGGCGAGACCGATGACGCCAGCGGCGTCACCGAGCCTCGTCTTCGTGATGAAGAGGTCACCGGTGAGCAGCGGTGCGGCCTGCTGATAGACCCGCTCGCGGATGCCGGAGAAGAGGACCTCGCCGCTGTCGGCCAGCTGTCCGGAGACGACGACGGCGCGCGGGTTGAGGACGCCGACGAGTGTGGCGACGGCGTCCCCGACGACACGCCCCGCTGCGCGCACTCGTGCCAGTGCGACCTCGTCCCCGCGCTCGAGAAGCGTGACGACGTCGCGGGTGCTGCTGGTCGGGATGCCGACGCGTTCGAGGTCCCGTCGGAGCGCCCAGCCGCCGGCGTAGGCCTCGACGCAGTCGAGGTTGCCGCAGCGGCACTGTCGCGCCTCCGGGTCGCGGCTGACCGACCGCGTGTGCCCGATGTCGCCGGCCGCGCCCTTGTCACCACGGATGAGCCGACCGTTGGAGACGAGGCCGGCTCCGACCCCGCTGCCGAGCTTGAGCGCGATGACGTTGTCGAGTCCGAGCGAGCGGGCTTCGGCGACGGCTCTGGCGTTGGCATCGTTCTCGACGACGACGGGTGCGTCGTAGTGGGGTGCGAACCATCCGGCGATGTCGAAGCGGTCCCAGCCGCTCATGATGGGGGGATTGACGACCCGTCGTGCGGCGTACTCGACAGGGCCGGGCACACCGATGCCGATGCCCCATACCTCGAGCGTCGGTCGGAGGCCGGCGAAGGCCTCGATCACCGCGGTCAGCACCACCTCCGGCCCCTCGGACACCTCGATGGTCCGGCTCGCGGTCGCGAGCGGCCGTCCGGTGAGGTCGCAGACCGCGGCGGTGAAGCCGGAGGCTCCGATGTCCGCCGCGAGCACGCAGGCCCGCTCGGTGTTGAACCGGAACTTGCTCGAGGGGCGTCCACCGGTGGACTCGCCACCGCCGATCGGCTCGATGAGGCCGACGTCGAGCAGCTGCGCCAGTCGCTGGTTCACCGTCGAGCGGGACAGGCCCGATGCGTCGATGACGTCGATCCGACTGAGCTCCCCGCGATGACGGAAGAGGTCGAGCACGTCACCGCTGAGTCCACGGGTCGTCTGCATCAGTACCCCCTTGACTCGATCCTACAGAGAACACCAACCGAAACCTGGCCATCTTTCGGTTTGACACCACACGAAAGTCTGGTTACTTTCGGGTCATCGGCACACGGTGGTGCCCTCCCACAGCAAGGAACCGCATGCACAGCAACGTTGCTTCTCGGCGCCGAGCCGCCCTCCTGATCGCGCCGGTGGCCACGCTGGGGCTCCTGCTCGCCGGCTGCTCGGGGAACAGCACCGCACCGAGTGCCGCCGCAGGCGCGGACGGCTCCGCCAAGCCGAAGGTCGCGGCGGTCATCAAG
Source organism: Amnibacterium endophyticum (assembly GCF_042680685.1). Lineage (NCBI taxonomy): Bacteria > Bacillati > Actinomycetota > Actinomycetes > Micrococcales > Microbacteriaceae > Amnibacterium > Amnibacterium endophyticum. The sequence continues at coordinate 172,798 of NZ_JBHUEA010000003.1, forward strand.
GGGCTCGACAACCCCTTCTTCCAGGCCATGCAGAACGGGATCGAGGGCACGGCGAAGGCCGACGGAGTCTCGGCGACGGTGCAGGCGGCAGCCGACATCGGGGACACGACGGGTCAGGCCGACAAGCTCACGACGCTGGCGGGGCAGGACTTCAGCTGCTTCGTCGTCAACCCGATCAGCGGCACGAACCTCGTGCAGGCTCTCGCTCCGGTCGGGGCGGCGGGGAAGACGATCGTGAACATCGACCAGCCGATCGACGCCACCGCGGCGAAGGCCGCGAACCTGAAGGTCGCGACCTACATCGGCACCGACAACAAGAAGGCCGGCGGGAAGGCCGGGGACTTCGTCACCAAGGCCGTGCCCGCGGGTTCGGAGGTCGCCATCATCGGCGGCATCGCGGGCGACGTCACGAGTGCGGCCCGCATCGACGGGTTCAAGGCAGCGGTCGGGTCGAAGGTGAAGGTCGTGCAGGAGGCGGCCGCCGACTGGAAGCGCGAGCTCGCGCTGACCCGTGCCACCGACATCATGGAGGCGCACCCGGACGTCAAGGCGTTCTTCGCCGCGAACGACGACATGGGGCTGGGCATCGTGAAGGCGGTGCAGAACGCCGGCAAGACCGGTGACATCACCGTGGTCAGCGTCGACGGCAACAAGGACGCCCTGCAGTCCGTGAAGGACGGCGGGCTCAGCGCCACGGTCGCGCAGTACCCCTACGCGGTGGGATCCCTGGGCGTGCAGGCGTGCGAGGTCGTCGCCGACGGCAAGACCCTCCCGTCGAACATCGAGTCCCCGACCGCGCTGGTGACGAAGGACGACGCCGACACGGCGATCTCGAAGTTCCCGCAGCCGTTCGAGGAGTTCGACAACCCGCTGACGAGCCTGCTCGGCAAGTAACCGCTCGGGTCGGTGCGCACTGCCGCGCAGGGCGCACCGACCCTTCACGTCCGATCTCCCGACGAAGAGAGCCCGTCCGAGCCCGTGAACACCACGACAACTGCCACCGCCCCCGATGTGCAGCGCACCACACCCGCCGACGTGCTGCGCGATGCCCGCCACCTGAGCTTCTGGGCCGAGCACGCGGCCCCGATCGGGCTCGTCGCCCTGATCATCGTCTTCTCGATCCTGTCGCCGAGCTTCCTCACGCTGGGGAACATCTCGGCGATGCTGACCGCGGCCGCGATCCTGGTGATCCTGGCGGTCGCCCAGTCCTACGTGATCACGACAGGCGGCATCGACCTGTCGATCTCGGCCACCATGACCTTCGGCGCGATCTGCTTCGGCCTCGCGTTCAGCGGAGGGCTCGGCTTCTGGCTGTCGGCTCTGGTCGGAGTCCTCGGTGCAGCGGTCATCGGCATCGTCAACGGCCTGCTCATCGCCTCCGGCAAGGTCACCGACTTCATCGCCACCCTCGGCACGCTCTCGGTGGCCACCGGCCTGGCGCTCATCTTCAGCAACGGCCGCCCGATCTCGGTGCTCAGCCCCGAACTGCTGCAGCTGACGACCGGGCGGATCGGGATCGTCGGCTACCCGTTCATCATCGCCGTCGTCATCGGCATCATCGCCTGGGTCGTGATGTTCCGCACCCGCTTCGGCCTGCACGTGCAGGCCGTCGGCGGCAGCGAGGAGGCCGCGGTCGCCAACGGGCTCAGCGCGAACCGGGTGCGCATCGCCGTCTACCTGATCTCCGCCGTCCTGGCCGGCATCGCCGCGCTGCTGCTGGTCGCTCGCGTCGGCGCTGCCGAGCCGGCGATCAACACGTCCTACCTGCTCAACTCGATCGCCGCCGTCGTGCTGGGCGGAGTGAGCCTCACCGGCGGCAAGGCGAAGATCGTCGGCCCGATCCTCGGCGCCCTGCTGCTGACCGCCCTCAGCAACGGACTCACGCTGCTCGGGGTGTCCCAGTTCTACCAGCCGCTCGCGGTCGGCCTCGTGGTCGTGCTCGCAGCCCTGCTCACGAGGTTCCAGAAGCGATGACCAGCACGACGACCACCGACACCGACCTCGACCTCGTCCTGTCCGCCGAGGGCATCACCAAGAGCTTCGGCAGCGTCCACGCCCTCCGCGGCGCCTCCATCTCGATGCGCCGGGGCGAGGTCACCGCGCTGATCGGTGACAACGGCGCCGGCAAGTCCACCCTGGTGCGCTGCCTGTCCGGGATCCACCGCCCGGACGAAGGCTCCATCACGATCAACGGCAGCCTCGTCGACTTCCACACGCCTCTGGAAGCCCGCAACGCTGGGGTCGAGACGGTGCAGCAGAACCTCGCGCTGATCGAGGACCTGTCGGTCTGGCAGAACTTCTTCCTCGGACGGGAGCGGACTCGCGGGTTCGGGCCGTTCCGCTTCCTCGACAGCAAGGCGATGCGCAGCAAGGCGGACGAGATGCTCGGCGGCCTCGCCGTGAACGTCCCTCCGGTCACCAGCAAGGTCCGGCGGCTCTCCGGTGGACAGCGGCAGGCCGTCGCGATCGCCCGAGCCGCCGGCTGGGGCAGCCCGATCGTCATCATGGACGAGCCGACCGCCGCGCTCGGGGTGCAGGAGACCGCTCGAGTCGAAGGCGTGATCAAGCGGCTGCAGGACAGCGGTGTCGCCGTCCTGCTCATCAGCCACAACTTCGATCAGGTGCTGCGCCTGTCCCAGCAGGTCTGGGTGATGCGCAGCGGCACCGCGGTCGCCGGCCGTCGCGCCGTCGACACGAACGGTGACGAGCTGGTCGCGCTCATCACCGGCGCGAAGGCGGCCTGACCAGCGATGAGCGCCACCACAAACCCGCTCGGGGTGCACGCTCGCACCCTCTCGCGCGACTGGACCAGGGAGGGGGCCGAGCTGGCGGTGCGCCGCACGCTCAACGCCGGGTTCGACTTCCTCGAGATCCCGGCTCCGGTCGTCGGAGAGCTGGATGCGGTCGCCACGCGGCGCCTGCTGGAGTTCAACGACCTCGACGCCACGGTCTCGCTGGCGCTGACTCCTGAGCAGGACATCAACTCGACGGACGAGGCGTCCTCCCGTCGCGGCGAGGAGGCGCTGATCTCTGCGGTGCGGTTCGCTGCTGCCATCGGCGCCACCTACGTGGGCGGGGTGACCTTCTCCCAGCTCGGGCGCTACCGGAGCCTTCCGACCGCGCCCGCCCGCCGCAACGCGCTGGCGGTGCTGGGCCGGGTCGCCCGCCTCGCGGCGGAGGACGGCGTCACCGTCGGGGTGGAGTACGTCAACCGCTACGAGAGCAACCTGCTCAACACGGCGGAGCAGACCGTCGCATTCCTCGACGAGCTGGACGAGCCCAACGCGGTGCTGCACCTCGACACCTTCCACGCCAACAGCGAGGACCCGTCCGTGGCGGCCGCGGTAGAGACCGCCGGTCACCGTCTGGCCTACATCCACGCCTCGGAGAGCCACCGCGGTGCGCTCGGCAGCGGCTCCCTGGACTGGAACGGCTTCTTCGAGGCACTCCAGCGCATCGGGTACCGCGGCCCGATCACCTTCGAGTCCTTCTCGCCGACCGTGGTGAGTCCTGAGATGACCGTCGAAGTGGGGCTCTGGCGGGCCCCATGGACCTCGGCGGACGCCGTCGCGACCGACGCCCGAACCTTCCTGTCCCTCCACCTCGCCGCGCTGCGCGGCCTCGCCACGACCTCGATCGGAACACCGTGAACAATCCTCTCGGCATCCACGCCCTCGTCTTCGCAGGCGGGACCACCACGGACGAGGTGGACACGATCACCTCCGGCGCGCATCGCGCCGGCTACGACATCATCGAGTTCTCCCTCCACGGCCTCGCGGATCTCGACACCACCGCGACCCGAGCGATGCTCGAGGACCGCGGCCTGACTGCGATCTGCTCGCGCGGGCTGGCGCCGGACGCGGACGTGTCCAGCGACGATCTCGCCGTCGTGCAGCGCGGCGCAGAGCTGCTGCACGAGTCGTTGCAGGCGACCGCCGCCATCGGAGGGATCCGCCTCACCGGCGCCCTCTACTCAGCGTTCGGCAAAGCCGCTGCACCGCTCACCGGGGCGGGCCGCCGGAACGTCATCGCCGTGCTGAAGGACCTCGCCGTCGAGGCCCGCCGGCTCGACGTCGTCCTCGGGCTGGAGGTCTGCAACCGTTATGAGACCAACGTCGTGAACACGGCCGGAGAGGCGCTGCGGCTCGCCGACGAGATCGGCGAGGACAACGTCGACGTCCATCTGGACATCTACCACATGAACATCGAGGAGAAGAACTTCCGCGACCCCGTGCTGCTGCTCGGGGACCGGCTCGGCTACGTCCACGTCGGGGAGAACGACCGGGGATACCTCGGCTCCGGGCACCTCGACTTCGACGCCTTCTTCGACGCCCTGCGCGAGGTCGACTACCGCGGCGGCATCACCTTCGAGTCGTTCTCCTCCGCCGTGGTGTCCCCGACCCTCTCCAACGACCTGTCCATCTGGCGCAACCTCTGGACCGACTCCGACGACCTCGCCGCGGCCGCTCACCGATTCCTGGCCGAGCGCCTCGCCCGGGTCCCGGCGTGACGCTCGGCTTCCCGGAGGCACTGCTCCGCGCGGAGGAGCTGGCCGCGCAGTCCGAGCGGCGCGTGGTCCTGGGCATCTGCGGTTCCCCCGGCGCCGGCAAGACCCTGCTGGCCGAGCGACTCGTCGCGGGATTGAATCGACGTCGTCCCGGTTCCGCGGCGCACGTGCCGATGGACGGGTTCCACCTCGCAGACAGCACCCTGGAGCGTCTCGGTCGTCGGGAGCGGAAGGGTGCGCCGGACACCTTCGACGGGTGGGGATACGCCGCACTGCTCGAGCGCCTCGGGGAGGGCGGTGAGGACCCGGTCTACGCGCCCGACTTCGAGCGAGACCTCGAGGAGCCGATCGCGGGCTCCATCGAAGTTCCCGGCACCGCTCGGGTCGTGGTGTCAGAGGGCAACTACCTGCTGCTGCCCGACCGTCCGTGGTCCAGGGCGCGTGCCGCGTTCAGCGAGGTGTGGTTCTGCGTCCTGCCCGACGAGCTGCGGATGCGACGGCTCGTCGCCCGGCACATGCGCTTCGGCCGCAACGAGCGGGACGCCGCGCAGTGGGCCGAGGAGGTCGACGGCCCGAACGCGCGCCTGATCGAGCAGTTCCGTCACACGGCGGACCTCGAGGTCTCGACCGCCGAGGTGTACACCCCTGCCGAAGTGATTCCGGAGACCGCCAGTAAGGTTCCCTGAGCCTCTCCGTCGCCGCCGTCGCGCACAGGGGGGCCGTGTGCGACCCGGCTTCTCGGGTCCGCCGACCCGGGGAAGCGCCCCGACGCGCGACAGCGCTCGTACCCCTGCGCCTGGTCGCCGGAGTCGCGGCCCCGGCTCACCCGCAGCCGCGGACCCGGGTGACGAGGTCGGTCGGGGTGCGGACGGTGCGGACGACGCCGAGGGCGGTGCGATGCCGGACGAGGAGGCCTCGCACCGAGGCGTCCTCGTTCCGTGGTCATCGGCGTGCAGCTCCGGGTCGCGGCGGTCCGCTGGTACCTCGATTCCGTCTCGCGCCCCGTCCGGCCGGAGCCGGCGCCAGCGGGCGAGTGCTGGGTCCGTCAGGACTTCTGAGGGCCGGGTCGCGGAGCCGGATCGACCTCGGCCGCGCTACCGCTCCGGCGAGAGGTCGTAGGTGACCCACGGGGTCGCACGTGCGACCCCGTCGTACAGACGGCGCGCCGCGGCGTTGTCCTCGGCGGTGATCCAGCGCACCACGGAGCAGCCTTCGCTCGCCGCGCGGGAGGCGAGCGCGGTCACCAGGGCGCGACCGACGCCCGCGCCACGAGCGGCGGGGTCGGTGAAGAGGTCGTCGAGGTAGAGCCCCACCGTGCCGGACGAGGGGCGGTGGAACCGCCGCCAGTGCGCGAGGCCGACGACCTCGCCCTCCCGCTCGGCCACCAGCCCGCGGACCTCGACCTCGTCGTCGTGCAGCCAGGTCCAGACGCGCTCGACCACCTGCTCGTCGGGCGGCAGCCGGTAGAACTCGCGGTAGCCGCGGTAGAGCTCCGCCCACCTGCGGAGGTCGCCGGGGGACACGTCCCGGACCGCGATCGCCTGCTCGGTCACCCGAGCAGCGTAGGAGCCCCGTCGCCGCCGGTCGGGCTCAGGCCGGCGGCGCCGGTCGAGCAGGTCGCCGGAGGGTGAACACCTCGCCGATGCGGCTCCATTCGTCGCGACCGAGCCGTGCGAGGGGCGCGAGGTCCGCGATCGCCGGCAGGTCGTCGTCGGCGAGGACCGACTCGTGGACCTCCGCGGCCACCACCCGGCCGAGCACGAGGGTGCAGTCGCCGACCGGCACCGTCCCGTGGAGGACGCACTCCAGGGCGACGGGGGACTCGGCGACCCGGGGCGGGGCCACGGCCGTCGACGGCGCCGCCTCGACGCCCGCCAGGGCGAACTCGTCGACGTCGCTCGGCACGGGTGCGCTCGTGGCGTTCACCTGCTCGGTCAGGTCGGCGGGTGCGAGGTTCACCACGAACTCGCCGGTGGCGAGCACGTTGCGCAGGGTGTCCTTCTCGCCCACCGAGGTGAACTGCACGACGGGCGGGTCCACCGAGGCGATGGTGAAGAAGGAGTGCGGCGCGAGGTTGCGGGTTCCGTCGGCGCCGACGGTGCTCACCCAGGCGATGGGCCGCGGCACGACGACCGCCTTCAGCAGGGACGAGAAGGCGCGGGCGTCCTGCTCCGACGGCTCGAACCGCCGGGTCGCACCGGGCTCGTCGCTCATCCGCCGCCTCTCGTCATCTCGTCCGGGAAGTGTCCCGGGTCGCACCTGTCGCTCGCCGATGCGAGACGCCTGCGGGCGGCGGGAGGGGACGTTCAGCCTCGCCTGACCGACACTCGCGCAGTGCGGCCGGAGCTCCCGGCCCCGTGTCGGAAGGACCCCGCCCCGTGCGCAAGACCCTGTTGATCATCCTCTGCTTCTTCTTCCCCTTCGTCGCCGTGCTCATCGCGGAGGGCCCGAGCATCAGCGTCCTCTGGGCGTTCCTGCTCCAGCTGCTCGGCCACGTGCCCGGCGTGATCTACGGCATCTATCGCATCGTGCAGGACTGAACTGGTCGACCGGGTCCGGCGGGCGGCGGCGCTCACCGGGCCCGTCGTGCCCGCTCGAGCAGGGGCGGCGACCCTCGAAGGGGGAGGGGACAGACCGGGCGTTCTGTCCGTAGGTTCTTCCTCGGGCGGTCACCCAGCCGCCCGCACCGTCACCCCGGTGCCGCACGACCTCGCGTCAGTCCCCAGCACGACGCGGACCACCTGACCGCGGACCCCCATCCGCGGACGACCGGCGGACCTCCATCCGTCGATCACGGTTCGAGGACATCGCCGGGCGGTCGCCCTTCCCCCGAGGAGGCCGCCCGGCTCCTCCATGCCCGAACGAGCATGGAGGCCGCTCGCGCTTCCGCGAGGGCGTCCGGCCCCCTCAGTCCTCCGGGCCGGAGGAGAGGACCGGGCCCGCGTCGAGCAGGTCCGCGACGGAGCCGAGGACCTCGTCCGGGCGGAACGGGTAGCGGTCGATCTCGGCCCGGTCGCTGATGCCGGTCATCACGAGGATCGTGTGGAGCCCGGCCTCGATGCCCGCGACGATGTCGGTGTCCATCCGGTCGCCGATCATCGCGGTCGACTCGCTGTGCGCACCGATGCGGTTCATCGCGCTGCGGAACATCATCGGGTTCGGCTTGCCCACCACGTACGGCGTCCGGCCGGTCGCCCGCGTGATGAGCGCCGCGATCGCGCCGGTCGCAGGCAGCGGCCCCTCGCTCGACGGGCCGGTCGCGTCCGGGTTCGTCACGATGAAGCGGGCGCCGCCGCCGATCAGCCGGATCGCCTTCGTGATCGCCTCGAACGAGTAGTTGCGGGTCTCGCCCACCACGACGTAGTCGGGGTCGGTCTCCGTGAGGATGTAGCCGGCCTCGTGCAGCGCGGTGGTGAGCCCCGCCTCCCCGATCACGAAGGCGCTGCCGCCCGGGATCTGCGAGGCGAGGAAGTCGGCGGTCGCCATCGCGGAGGTCCAGATCGCGCGCTCCGGCACGTCCAGCCCGGACGCGCGCAGCCGCGCCGCGAGGTCCCGCGGCGTGAAGATCGAGTTGTTCGTCAGCACGAGGAACGGCGACCCCTGGTCGGTCCACTGCCGGATCAGCTCGGCGGCGCCCGGGACCGCCTGGTTCTCGTGCACGAGCACGCCGTCCATGTCGGTCAGCCAGCACTCGACGTCGGACCGGGAGGTGCTCACCCGGGTCAGCGTACGGGGCGGGACCCCGTCGTCGACCGGTTCGTGAGCGTCGCCATCAGCTGCTCCATGGGCCCCCGGCCGACGAACCGGCGCCACAGCACGGCGAAGACGATCGAGGCCGCGGCGATCCCGACGAGCAGCCCCCAGTACTGGAAGGCGCCGGCGTCGTCGCGGGGGATCGCGAGGAAGACCGCGAGGGCGATCAGCTGCCCCGTGTAGATGGTGAGCGGCATCGCGCCGGCGTCCGCGAGCGGGGACAGCACGCGGGCGACCGCGGGCACCGAGCCGAGCACCAGGAGGGCGCCGATCGCCGTGACCGCGACGCCGCCCGAGCCGAGCACCTCCCAGGTCGTGTCCGAGTGCGCGGTCGCGTCCTGGCGCAGCATGGCCGCGCCCCCGTAGCCGACGACGCTCGCCGCGGCGCCACCCGCGACCATCGCGAGGCGCGTGCCGCGGCGGGTGAGGTCCGAGCGTGCGAGCAGCAGCCCGACGGCGACGTAGGCGGCCCAGACGACGTCCGGGTAGTAGCCGGTGACGAGCCACTGGCTCGGCCAGAGCAACGGGTTCGTCCCCACGAATGCGGCGTACCGGTCGGCGTCGACCGCCTGCACGAGCGCGGCGCCCGCGGTCGCAGCGACGCCGGCCACGACGGCGAGCACCCAGCGCGGCGCGAAGAGCACGGGCAGCAGCAGCAGGAACAGCACGCCGTAGTAGTCGAGGATCACCGCGATCGGCGTCCCGAGCGCCCAGAGGCCGCGGCCGAGCACGATCAGCCAGACCCCGCGCAGGGCCACCGTGATGCGCGCCCGGGTGCGGTCCTCCACCGGCGTCGCGCCGCCCGTGATGAGCCCGAGCGAGACGCCCGCGAGCGTGGCGAAGAGCACGGACGAGCGGCCGTCGGCGAGGCCGTCGCTCGTGCCGTCCGGCGCGAAGTGCGCCCACAGCATGCCGAGGACGGCGAGCGCGCGGGCGACGTCGACGCCGACCAGCCGCCGCTCCACCGCCATCCGTCGAGGGTAGGCGGCGGAGCCGACGGGGCCGGGTGCGCTATCCATGGACGATGGTCGACTGGCTCTCGGACTACGTCCCGACTGCGGCCCTGCTCCTGCTGGAGGTGGGGCTGCTCGTCCTCGCCCTGGTCGTCGCGCCGCGGAACCGCCGCCCGTCCTCCGGCCTCGCCTGGATCCTGCTCATCGTCACGCTGCCGCTGCTCGGGCTGCTGCTCTTCGCGGTCATCGGGTCGCCCGAGCTGCCGAAGGCCCGCCGCGACAAGCAGCGGACGATGGACCAGCGCATCGAGGAGCGCACCCGTGCGGTCGCGCACCGCGTGACCGGCAGCGGCGCCCCGGCCTGGCTGCCGCCCATCGCCCGGCTGAACCGCGAGACCGGCTCCCTGCCGCTCGTGGACGGCAACGTCGTGCACCTGCTGCCGCACCTGGACGACCAGCTCGCCGCGATCGTCGCCGCCGTCGACCGGGCCGAGCGCTTCGTGCACGTCGAGTTCTACATCCTCGCCCTCGACGACACGACCCGCCCCTTCTACGCGGCGCTCGCCCGCGCGGTGGAGCGGGGCGTCGAGGTCCGCGTGCTCGTGGACCACCTCGGGTCGCTGAAGTACCCCGGGTTCAAGAAGGGGCTGAGGGAGCTGACCCGCACCGGCGTGCGGTGGCACCTGATGCTGCCCGTGCAGCCGTGGAAGGGCCGCTACCAGCGGCCGGACCTCCGCAACCACCGCAAGCTGCTGGTCGTCGACGGGCTCATCGGCTTCGTCGGGTCGATGAACATGATCGACCCGGGCTACCAGACGTGGTCGAACCGGCGCCGGCACCTCAGGTGGCGCGACCTGATGGCGGAGGTGCAGGGCCCGGTCGTGGCGGAGATCGAGGCGATCTTCATCACCGACTGGTTCAGCGAGACCGACGAGCTGCCGCCGGTCGCAGTCCCGATCGACGCGGTCGCCGAGGACGAGGACCCGGGCACGCTGCTGGCGCAGATCGTCCCGTCGGGGCCCGCGTTCGAGTCGGAGAACAACCTCGCGCTGTTCAACTCCCTGATCTACGCCGCGGAGCGCCGCATCTCGATCACGAGCCCCTACTTCGTGCCCGACGAGTCGCTGCTCGCCGCGATCCTCACCGCGGTGCAGCGCGGCGTCGAGGTGGAGCTGTTCGTCAGCGCTATCGGCGACCAGTTCTTCGTCCACCACGCCCAGCACTCGTACTACGAGGCGCTGCTCGGCGGCGGGGTGCGGATCTACCAGTACGCGGCGCCGACGGTCCTCCACTCCAAGCACGTCTCGATCGACGACGAGGTCGGGCTGGTCGGGTCCTCGAACATGGACATCCGCTCGTTCCAGCTCGACCTCGAGGTGATGATGCTCGTCGCGGGCCGCGCGTTCGTCGACGAGCTGAAGGCGGTGGAGGACGAGTACCGCGCCAGCTCGACCGAGCTGACGCTGGACGAGTGGCGCGGACGCGGCGTCCTGCACGAGGTCGTCGACAACATCGCCCGCCTCACCTCCGCCGTGCAGTAGCCGGGTCAGGGGAGCAGCAGCACCTTGCCCGTCGTGCGGCGGCCCTCGAGGGCGCGGTGCGCGTCCGCCGCCTCGTCGAGGGGAAAGCGGGCGCCGATGCGGACGTCGAGCGCTCCCGAGGCGAGCGCGTCGAACAGCTCGCCGTAGCGCCACGACCGCTCCTCGGGGGTCTGGAGGAAGTCGCCCATGGTCGGCCGGGTGAGCACGAGGCTGCCCCCTCGCTGCAGGGCCGCGGGGTCGATCGGCGGCACGGGGCCGCTCGCCGCGCCGAACAGCGCCAGGAGGCCGCGCGGGCGCAGCGCCGCGAGCGACCCCTCCCAGGTCGCCGCCCCGACGCCGTCGTAGACGACGTCGACGCCCCGGCCGCCCGTGCGCTCGCGGACCCGGTCGGCGAAGCCGTCGTAGTCGAGCACGACGTCGGCACCCGCGCCGCGGGCGAGCTCCGCCTTCTCCGCGCCGCCGACCGTCGCGAGCACGGTGGCGCCGCGGGCCTTCGCCAGCTGGATCAGCAGCAGGCCGACGCCGCCCGCACCCGCGTGCACGAGCAGGGTCGTGCCGTCCGCGACGGCGTGCACCGAGGTGACCAGGTAGTGCGCCGTCAGCCCCTGCAGCGGCAGCGCGGCGGCCGTCTCGAGGTCGACGCCGGCGGGCACGTGCGCCGCGGCCGCGGCGGGCACGATCGCCGACCCGGCGTACGTGCGCCGGCCCTCGGCGGTCGCGACGGCGTCGCCCGCGCGGAACCCGGTCACGCCTGGCCCCACCGCGGCCACGCGGCCCGCGCCCTCCGTGCCCGGCACGTGGGGCAGGTCGATGGGGTAGGCGCCGCTGCGGCGGTAGACGTCGACGAAGTTCACGCCCGTCGCGGCCAGCTCGACGAGCAGCTCGCCCTCCCCGGGAGTCGGCACGTCCTCCTCCGCAGGGAGGAGCACCTCCGGCCCGCCCGTCCGCTCGACCCGCACCACCCGCATCCGCTCGGCCATGGGCGGCAGTCTCGCCCGTGCGGCTGCGCCTAGCCTCGACCGGTGTTCATCGGCATCGACCTCGCCTGGGGGCCGAACGGCCGCACCGGGCTCGCGGAGGTCGGCGAGGACGGCCGGCTGCTCGACTCGACGAGCGTCCGGACGGACGACGAGATCGCCGTGTGGCTCGAGGGGCGGCGACCTGCGGTAGTGGCGATCGACGCGCCGCTCGTGGTGCCGAACGAGCGCGGCTCGCGCCTCGGGGAGCAGCAGCTGGGCGCGGTGTTCGCGAGGTTCCACGCAGGGGCGCACCCGACCAACCGCGGCACCCTGTACATGGATGCTCCTCGCGGCATGCGGCTCGCGCAGCGCTTCGGCTGGTCCGTGGATCCCGCGCACCGCGGCAGCCCGGCTGCGCCGACCGCGCTGGAGGTCTACCCCCACCCGGGCATGGTCGGGCTGTTCCGGCTCGGGCGGGTGATCCCGTACAAGAAGGGCGCGGTCGACGGGCGGCGTCGAGCGTTCGCGCTGCTGCTCGACCTGATCGAGGGCCTGGAGCCGCTGCGGGTGGCCCGGTCGCCGGCGTGGGCCTCGATCCGAGCGCGCTTCGCCGAGGCGCGGCGTCCCGTCGACCTCGACCGGCTGGAGGACGAGGTCGACGCGGTGTTCTGCGCGCACCTCGCCTGGCTCTGGGCGAGCACCCCCGGCGCGCTCCGGGTGTACGGCGACCTGGAGCACGGCTACGTCGTCGCCCCGCCGCCGCCCACGCATTCGCCGGGCCCGCTGGCGGCGCTCGCGGATCCGCAGAACTCGCCCGACACGCCGCCCCTCGAGCCCGATCCTCGGCGCGCCGAGGAGGAATTGCGGATCCGCGAGACCGAGGGGGAGCCGCAGCTCGAGGTCGGGGTCGGGCCGCACCCGCTGCCGTGGCCCGAGGACGACCGGTACGACCCCGAGCTGCTGCGGGACGGGGACCGCCGCAACGTCGTCGACCGCTACCGGTACTGGCGCCGCGAGGCGATCGTCGCGGACCTCGACACCCGCCGGCACCCGTTCGCGGTCGCGATCGAGAACTGGCAGCACGACGCGAACATCGGCTCTATCGTGCGGAGCGCGAACGCCTTCCTCGCCGACAGCGTCCACATCGTGGGTCGCAGGCGCTGGAACCGGCGGGGCGCCATGGTGACCGACCGCTACCAGCGGGTCGTGCACCACGACGACGTCCCCGGCCTCCTCGCCTGGGCGCGGGAGGCCGGGATGACGGTCGTCGCGGTCGACAACGTGGCGGGCTCCGTGCCCGTCGAGAGGTACCCGATGCCGGAGCGCTGCCTGCTCGTGTTCGGGCAGGAGGGCCCGGGGTTGAGCGCGGAGGCGCTCGCCGCCGCCGACGCGGTGGTCGAGATCCCGCAGTACGGCTCGACCCGCTCCATCAACGCGGCCGCGGCGGCCGCGGTCGTGATGCACGAGTGGATCCGTCGCTGGGGGCGGTAGATCCGCCGCTGGCCGGGGTGGTCTCGAGGCTCGCTGCGCTCGCACCTCGACCAGCGGTGCGACCCCCCCGTCGGTCGAGGTGCGACGGAGGAGCCTCGAGACCACCCGCGCGAAGCCTCAGCGCTTCGCGGGGCGGTTGGCGCGGAGCACCTCCAGCCGGGTGCGGTACTCGACCTCGTCGATCTCGCCCTGCGCGAAGCGCTCCGACAGCGTCGCCTCGGGGGAGCGGTGCGGGCCGGCCGCAGGTCCCCCGTACTCCGCCCAGCGGCGGCGGCGCGAGCGGCTGAAGAGGATCGCCAGCACGACGATCACCGCGAGCCAGAGCAGCGGGATCAGGAAGAAGAAGGGGAACGGGCCGGGGCCGGGGCCGTAGTGCCAGGGCGCGGTCGCAAGTGCGGTGAGCATGGTGCCTCCATCGGTGGATCGGGTCCGGGTCGGACCGTGGCTCCACACTCCGCCGATGCGGCCCGCGGCGCGTCCGTCGACGGGATGCACCTGCGCTGCTCCCGGCGGAGCAGCGCAGGCGCCGAGGAGGGCTACTCCTGCCAGCCGGGTGCCACCAGGCCGGTCTCGTAGGCGGTGACCACCAGCTGCACGCGGTCGCGGGCGCCGAGCTTGCCCATCACACGCGACACGTGCGTCTTCGCCGTCAGCGGGCTGAGGAAGAGCCGCGCCGCGATCTCCTCGTTCGTCAGCCCGCGGCCGACCAGCTCGAGGACCTCGCGCTCGCGCTCCGTCAGCACGGCCAGCCGCTCGGGCTGCTCCGTGCGCTTCAGGCCCCGCGACACCCGCTCGAGCAGGCGGCGGGTGGGGCCGGGGCTCAGCAGCGCGTCGCCCTCCGCGGCGACCCGCACGGCCCGGATCAGCTCGGCGGGGTCGGTGTCCTTCACGAGGAAGCCGCTCGCCCCCGCCCGCACGGCCTCGGCGACGTACTCGTCCAGCTCGAACGTCGTGACCACGACGACGTGCACGTGCTCGAGGCCCGCCGTGCCGACGATCCGCTCCGTCGCCCACAGCCCGTCGCCGTCGGGCATGCGGATGTCCATCAGCAGCACGTCCGGGCGCAGCCGCTGCGCCGCGGCGACCGCGTCCCGGCCGGTCGCGGCCTCGCCGACGACCTCGATCCCCTCCTGCGCGTCGAGCAGCGCCCGGAAGCCGCCGCGCACCAGCGCCTGGTCGTCGGCCAGCAGCACGCGGATCATCGGGGCTCCTCGGTCGGGATGCGGGCGACGACCTGCAGGCCGTCGTCGTGGACGCGCACGTCGAGCGTGCCGCCGAGCTGGGCGGCGCGCTCCCGCATGCCGGTCATGCCGTTGCCGGCATGCGGTTCGTCGGGCCGGTGGCCGGAGCGCCGGTCGCGCACCTCGGCGACGACCGCGCCCGGCTCCTCGCGCAGCGCGACCGCGATCGAGGCGCCGGGAGCGTGGCGTCGCGCGTTGGTGAGCGACTCCTGCACGATCCGGTACAGCGCGAGCTGGACCGGCTGCGGCAGCGGCCGGGTCAGCCCGTCCTCGACCTCGACGCGCGCGCCGTCGCGGCGCAGGCCGTCCAGCAGGGCGGGGAGGGCGGCGAGACCGGGCTCCGGCGCGAGCGGCGCGCGCTCGTCCCCGCGCAGCACGCCGAGCACGCCCCGCACCTCGTCGAGCGCGGAGCGGCTGGCGTCCCGGATCGCGGTCAGCGCCTCGGTCGCGGCGGCGGGCCGGTCGTCCGCGAGGTGCAGCCCCACGCCCGCCTGCACCGAGATGGAGGAGAGGGAGTGCGCGAGCACGTCGTGCAGCTCGCGGGCGATGCGCACCCGCTCCTGCTCCACCGCGATCCTCTGCCGGTCGGCGGCGCGCCGCCGCTCCTCCTCGACGCGGCGCCGGCGGGCGCTCCGGAACGAGCCCGCGCCGAAGGCGAGCACGAGCAGGAAGGCGGAGCCGAGCGCCCGCCCCCAGACGGCCGGGGACGAGGTGACGAGCAGCAGCGTCAGCGGCACGAGCACGACCGCGGCGACCACGGCCGCGGCGGCCGCCCTCGCGTCGCGCGCCGCGGCGAAGGCGACGGCGACCGCGAGCGGCAGGACCGCGACCGGCGGCCCCGGCACCAGCAGCAGCGCGATCAGCTGCAGGGCTCCCGCGACGAGCACGGCGGCCCCGGGCAGGCGCCGCAGCAGCAGCACCGCGGCGACCGTCGCGACCGCGAGCAGCCCGAAGACCGCCGCCGAGGGCGCCGCGAGGCCCCGCGCCGGCCCGGCGCCGCTCAGCGCACCGACGGCGAGCAGCACCTGCGGCACGGCGGCGAGCGGCAGCAGCACGCCGAGCCTCGGCCCCAGCGCTCCCCGGTGCTCCACCGTCCGACCGTAGCGACGGGCGGCCGCTGCCGCGTACGCCGCGGGGAGTACCCGCCCGTGCGACCCTGGTGGGGTGAGCGACGTGCTGGAGGACGTCCGCGTCGACGAGCGGCTGCGGCTCGGGCAGCCGTGGACCCTCGTCGTGTGGGACGACCCGGTGAACCTGATGACCTACGTCACCTGGGTCTTCACCAGCTACTTCGGCTTCGCGCGGGAGAAGGCGGAGCGGCTGATGATGCAGGTGCACGTGGAGGGGAAGGCCGCGGTCGCGTCCGGGAGCCGCGAGGAGATCGAGCGGCACGTCGAGGCGATGCACGGGTACGGGCTGCACGCGACGATGCAGCAGGTCGACTGAGCGTGCAGATCCTCGGGGAGTTCCGCCGGCACGACGGCGCGATCGAGCGCCGCTTCACGAAGGCGGAGCGTCGGATGATGGGCAACCTCGTCGGCGGCCTCGTCGACACGCTCGCGCAGACGGACGAGCTGAAGTCCTACGACGACGCCGTGCTGCGCCGCCTGCTGCCGGCGGCGGCGCCCGACGACCCGGACGCCTCCGCGGAGTTCGCCGCCGCGACCCGGGGTCGGCTGGCGGAGGCGAAGTCGGCGGGCGCCCGCCGCGTGACCGCGGACCTCGAGGCGGCGCCCGGCGGCACGGTCCGGCTCGACGAGGAGGGCGCCGTCGTCTGGCTGAAGACGCTCGGCGACCTGCGCCTCGCGCTCGCGGAGCGCGTCGGCTTCGACGCCCTGACGGGCGGCCGCACCCCGCAGGCGCTCGTCTACGGCTGGCTGACCTGGCTCCAGGGCAGCCTGGTGGAGGCGCTCGACCAGTAGGGCGGGCGCCCGCTCAGCGGCGGCGGCGGACTGGGATGCCGAGGAAGCGGGGGCCGTCGGCGCGCGGCGCGGGCACGCGGTCGGTGTCGACCGCCTCGAGCGCGGGGGCGAGCGCGCGGACCGCGGTCTCGAAGCGGTCCGTGAGCGTCTCGTCGGAGGCGGGGCAGTGCGCGCACGTGCCGCTGAAGCGCACGCGGACCCGCGCGTCCTCGACCTCGACCAGCTCGAGCGCGCCGCCGTGGGAGCGGATGTAGGCGCCGACGTCGCCCGCCAGGACCTCCTGCACGGCGGCGCGGAGCACGTCGCCCGCATCGGCGCCGGTCGCCGGGGCCCAGCCGTCGGGGTCGGCGAGCGCGGTCTCGAGCCCGGCACGCACGACGGCGCCGTCGGCCCGCCACTCCCGGCCCGCTGCCAGGACGGTGCGCACCGCGGCCGGCTCGACGACCACCTCGGCGAGGAGGCCGCGCTCGAGCAGCGTCGCGAGCGCCTCAGGCACCCGGGCGGGTGCGCCGACGAACGGCAGCGACCCGGCCGGCACGATCCAGCGCACCTCGAGCGGTGCTCCGGGCACGGCCTCGGGGTGCAGCGCGACCGCGGCGGTCACCCCGTCACCGCCGAGGCGATCCGGTAGGCGGCGAAGCCCGCGATCCAGGCGAGCGCGAACATGTACCCGAACGCGATCGCCGGCCAGCGCCACGAGCCGGACTCGCGCCGCAGCGCGCCGACGGTCGACATGCACTGCAGGGCGTAGAGGAAGAAGACGAGCAGTGCCGCGAGCACCGGCGGCGTGAACAGCGGCTCGCCCGCGCGCGGCCCGTCCTGCACGGTCAGGCCGGTCAGCGCGCTGCTCGGATCCGCCGGATCCTTCGCCGCCGCGACCTGACCGAGGGTCGAGACGAAGGTCTCGCGGGCCGACAGCGACGCGAGCACCGCCACGTCGATCCGCCAGTCGAACCCGAGCGGCTCGAAGACGGGCTCGACGAAGCGCCCGACGTCCGAGGCGAGGCTGTGGTCGATGACGTAGGAGGCCGAGGCGGCCTGGTCGCCGGGGTCGACGCCGGCGGCCCGCAGCTCGGCGTCCCCGCGGAACGGCACGTTCAGCAGCACCCAGAGGATCACCGTGGTGACGAGGATGATCTTCCCCACCTTGCGCAGGAAGGTGAGGCACGAGTCGCGGACCGCGAGGGCGACGGACCGCGCCGACGGGATGCGGAACGGCGGCATCTCCATGTAGAAGGGCAGCAGCGGCCCACTGCGCCCGCGGCCGATCCGCGAGAACGCCCAGGCCGCGACCATCGCGGAGACCGCGCCGAGCAGGTACAGCGCGAACATCACGACGCCCTGCAGGCCGATCGGCCCGAAGCGCGCGTCGGCCGGCACGAGCAGCCCGATCAGCAGCACGTAGACCGGCAGCCGGGCCGAGCAGGTCATCAGCGGCGCGCCCATCATCGTGGCGATGCGGTCGCGCGCGGACGGCAGCGTGCGGGTCGCCATGATGCCGGGCACGGCGCACGCGAGGCTCGACAGCAGGGCCACGAACGCGCGGCCCTCGAGACCCGCGCGCGCCATCACCCGGTCCATGAGGAACGCGGCCCGGGCGAGGTAGCCGACGCCCTCGAGCAGCGAGATCATCAGGAACAGCAGCGCGATCTGCGGCAGGAAGACGAGCACGCCGCCGACGCCGCCGATGAGGGCGCCGGAGACGAAGCTCGCCAGCCAGTCGATCGGGATCGCCGCGCTCGCGAACGCGCCGAGCGCGCCGAACGCGGTCTCGATCGCGTCCTGCACCGGGGCGGCGACCGTGAAGATCACCTGGAAGAACGCGAACATCGTGACGAAGAAGATCGCCGTGCCCCAGACCGGGTGGAGCAGCACCGCGTCGGCCCGCCGCGTGCGGCGGTCGAAGCCGGGCATGCGGTACCCCGCCCGCTGCAGCACGGACGCCGTCCAGCGCGCGGTCTCCTCCGGGGCGGTGGGCGGCAGCACGACGGGCGCGCTCCACTCGCTCGGCGCGGCGAGCAGCTCGCGCAGCCGCGGCAGGTCGCGGCGCGAGCCGGCGACGGCGCTCACGACCGGCACCCCGAGCGCCCGCTCCAGGGCCGCGACCTCGACCCCGCCGCCGCGGCGTGCCAGCTCGTCGGTGAAGGTGAGGACCACGCACACCGGCGCCCCCGCCTGCAGCACCTGGGCGAGCAGGCCGAGCGAGCGTCCGAGCACCGTGGCGTCGAGCGTCACCACGATCCCGTCGGGCCGGGGCGCACCGGCCGCCGGATCGAGGACGTCCACCACGATCTGCTCGTCGAGGCTGATGGGATCGAGGCTGTACGTGCCGGGCAGGTCCTCGAGCAGCACCGGGCCGCGGTCGGTGCCGACGACGCCCTGGTAGCGGGACACCGTGACCCCGGGGTGGTTGCCGGTCTTCGCCCTGAGGCCCGTGAGGCCGTTGAAGAGCGTGCTCTTGCCGGAGTTCGGGCTGCCGACCAGCGCGAGCCGGCGCGAGGGTGCGGGGGCGTCCGCGGAGGCGGGGCCCGCGGTGCGGGTGCTCACGCCGCGGGGCTGACGTCGATCAGTCGGGCCTGCTCGCGGCGCAGCGCGATCTCGTAGCCGGCGACGGTCACGATCAGGGGGTCGCCCATGGGCGCCCGCCGGATCGCCTCGACCTCGGCGCCGGGGACGAAGCCGAGGTCGAACAGCCGGCGCACGACCGCGCCGGGCGCCGCGGCGGACAGGCCGGTGACGACCGAGCAGCGGCCGCACGGCAGGTCGGCCAGCGAGCCGTCCTCGTGGCGGGCCGCGGCGGACGGGATGGCCCGCTCGTGCAGGCGCGCTGCGTGCAGCGACACGATCCCTCCTCCGCCGGAGCCGTCAGGTTAGGACAGGCTAACCTCTTCTTGCGCCCGCGCAAGCGCCGATCAGCCGCCGAGCAGGCTCGGCTGCAGGTCCCGCAGCGTCCGGTGCCGCGTCATCCGGGCCGTGATGGCCGCGGTCAGCGCGACGGCCGCGACGAGCCAGACCCCGAGCACGCCCGCGTCGACCGCGGCGAGCGCGAGGTCGCCGCCGTACATCGTCTGTCGCAGCGCGTCGACGGCGTAGCTCATCGGCAGCGCGTGGTGCAGCGCGGCGAGCGGCGCGGGCAGCGTCTGCCATGGGAACGTGCCGCCCGCGGTGACCAGCTGCACGAGCATCAGGACCAGCCCGAGGAACTGGCCGACGCTGCCGAGCGCGGCGTTCAGCAGCAGGAGGATCGCGGCGAAGGCGCCCGCGGTGAGCAGCAGCAGCCCGAGGGTGAGCACCGGGTGCACGATGCGGATGCCGAGCGGCCCGGTCGCGATGAGGAGCAGCACCGCCATCTGCACGGCGCCGAGCAGCGCCGGGGTCAGCCACCCGGCGAGCGCGATCCGCACGGGCCGCCGGACGGCGGTGATCGCGCGTCGCGAGAGCGGCCGGAGGATGAGGAACAGCGCGTACGAGCCGATCCAGGCGGCGAGGCTGAGGAACAGCGGGGCGAGGCCCGCGCCGTAGGAGCCGGCGCTCGCGGTGTTCCGCGTCGAGACCGCGACCGGGTCGCCGATCGCCTCGGCCTGGGCTGCGCGCTCGCGGGCCGTGGTCGCCGGGATCGCGACGGTGCCCCGCTCGAGGCCGTCGCGCAGCGAGCCCGCCCCGTCGACCAGCCGGTGGGTCCCCGCCTGCAGGCCGGTGCTGCCCTTCGCGACGGTGCCCGCTCCGGACGCCACCTGCGCAGTGCCGTCGGCCAGCGCCTCGGTGCCGGCCCGCAGCGAGGCGGCGCCGGAGGCGAGCCGGTCCGTGCCGCCCGCCAGGGTCGAGGCGCCGGAGCGGAGCGCGCGGGCGCCGTCGGCGACGCGTCCCGCGCCGGCGGAGGCCTTCGCGGCCGCCGAAGAGACGGTGGACGCCCCCGAGGCGACGGTCCGGGCGCCGCCTGCGACCCGGCCGGCGCCGTCCGCGAGGGACTCGGCCGTCCCAGCCGCCTGCAGCAGCGCGTCGCGCGACGGCGCGAGCACCGCGACCGCCTGCTGGATCTGCGCGGGCGAGAGCCCGTCCGCGGCGAGGCGCTGCGCGAGCGCGTCGGCGGTCGCGGTGGAGCCGGCGGCGCGGCGCAGGGCCGCGCCGAGCGCCCGGTCGCCGTCCGCGACCTGCGCGGCGCCGTCCGCGACCTGCCGGGCCCCGTCCGGCAGCGCGCGGGAACGGGTGGCGAGCGCGTCGAGGCCGGTGGCGAGCGAGCCGGCGCCGTCGGCGACCTGCCCGGCGCCGGACCGGAGCCGCTCCGCGCCGTGCGCGGCCTCCGTCGACCCGGCCGCGAGCGACGACGCTCCCGCGGCGGCGGACCGGGCACCCCGTGCGGCCGACGCGGCCCCGTCGGCGAGGCGGGTGGAGCCGGACGCGAGGTCCTGCGCCCCGCGCTCGGCCGAGGCGGCGCCGTCGGCGAGGTCGGAGGCGCCCGAGGACGCGTCGGAGAGCCGCGAGCGGATCGTCGAGAGCGAGCCGAGGAACCGCGTCGCAGCGGCGCGGCCGACCTGCGCGGCGACCGCGTCCCGCACCTCGGTGGCGACGCTCTTCGCGATCGTCGACGACAGGTAGCCGTTCGCGTCGCTCGTGCTGAGCGAGATCCGCGCCCGCTCCGGCGCCGTCGTGGCGCCGGAGGCGAGGGCCTGCGAGAAGCCGGCGGGGAAGGTGAGGACGAAGTCGACCCGCCCGTCCGCGAGCTCGGTGCGGGCCTCGTCGGCCGTCAGCTCGCGCCAGGCGAAGGCGCGGTCGGACACCAGCCGGTCGGCGACGTCGCGCCCGCGGTGCACGGTCCGCCCGTCGTCGGTCGCGCCGCGGTCGGCGACGACGAGCCCGGCGGGCACGCTCGAGAAGCGGCCGTACGGGTCCAGGTTGCCCCACAGGTAGAACCCGCCGTAGAGCAGGGGGACCGTCATCAGCGCGGCGAAGGCGAGGACGCCGAGGCGCGTCGAGGTGAGGCGGCGCAGCTCGCTGCGCAGCAGGGTGAGGACCGTCATCGGTGGCCTTCGGTCGAGAGGGGTGCCGGGCTCGTGCCCGGCAGGGAGTCGAGGACGGCGGCGCCGCCGATCACGAGGACCGGGAGGCCGCGGGCGGTGAGCTCGTCGGCGAGGCGCCGCCACGCGGTCGCGTGGCCGCCGTGGCGCTCGGGCGAGGTGAGGACGATCAGCCGCACGCCCTCGCGGAGCGCCGCCAGCTCGAGCAGCAGGCGCAGCCGGTCCGCCGGCGGCAGGTCGGTGATCGGCGCGCGGCGCCAGCGCTCCAGGCCCAGGCGCGTCAGCTGCGCCTCCACGTCGGCGCGCCGCGCGCGGCGCCCGGCGAAGAGCAGCTCCTCCCGCACCACCGCGCCGACGGGCAGCGTCGGGGCGGGCTCGGCCACGACGGGGGTGTCCACCAGGGCGACCGCGTCCCGCAGCGCGCGGGGGTCCTCGATGCCGTCGAGCAGCACCTGCCCGCGGTCGGGCACGAGGCGCCCGCCCGCGATCAGGGAGGCGAGCAGGGGGCCGCGCTCGCCCTCGGCGGCCGCGAACGCCGGCCGGTCCGCGCCGAGCGCGACGCTGATCGGCGGCAGCGTCGGCGTCGCCTCGTCGCCCAGCGCGACGCCGAGCAGCTCGAGGGCCGTCATCGGTCGCCGTCCCGCAGCAGGCGGCCGGCGTGGGACTCCAGCAGCGCGGCGGCCTCCCGCCAGGACAGGCCGAGCGCGCCGAGCCCGGCGAGGATGACGAGCCGACGGCCCTCCTCCCGCCCGAGCGACGCCCGCACGCTCTCGTCCAGCGCGGTGAACGCGGCGCCCTCGACGAGGCGCGCCACCGTCTCCGGCGGCAGGTCGTCCCGGGCGATCCCGGCCGCCGCGGCGGCGGCGGCGTCCTCGACCAGCCGGCGGTGCAGCGGCGCGAGCGGGTCGGCGAGCACCGTCTCGCGGAGCGGCCCGCGGACGACGGAGAGGGTCATCGCGCGCACGGCCTCCACGTCGTCCCAGACGAGGCGCCCCACCAGCGCGATGTCGACCACCGGGTCGTCGTGCCGGGACGCGGCGGCCGCATCGGCGACGCGGCGCGCGCCCGCGGTCGCGAGCTCGGCGACCAGCGCCTCCCGCGACGGGAAGTGGCCGTAGACGGCCCGCCGGGTGAGCCCGGCCGCCGCGGCGATCGCCTCCAGGGGCGCGTCGGGGTCGAGCCGCAGCTGCGCGCGGGCCGCGTCGAGCAGGGCCGCGCGGTTGCGCACGCGGTCTCCGCGGAGGGGTCGGGGGGACTCGGGCACGACGCGATGCTAGCCCTGAAGTTGCACACCCATGTGCAACTTGTTCCAGGGGTCACGGGTGGCGCGTCGGGGCCGCCCGATAGGGTCGAGCGTCAAGAGGAAAGGAATCCTCCTATGCCCGCAGTCGTGCTGATCGGTGCCCAGTGGGGCGACGAGGGGAAGGGCAAGGCGACCGACCTGCTCGCCGGCCGCGTCGACCACGTCGTCAAGTTCAACGGCGGCAACAACGCCGGCCACACCGTCGTGATCGGCGACAAGAAGTTCGCCCTCCACCTGCTGCCCTCCGGGATCCTCAGCCCCGGCGTCGTCCCGGTCATCGCGAACGGCACGGTCATCGACCTCGAGGTGCTCTTCCACGAGCTGGAGGCGCTCACCGCCCGCGGTGTCGACGTCTCCCGGCTGCGGGTCTCCGCGAACGCGCACGTGATCACGCAGTACCACCGCACCCTCGACAAGGTGACGGAGCGGTTCCTCGGCAAGCGCCAGATCGGCACGACCGGCCGCGGCATCGGCCCGACCTACGCCGACAAGATCAACCGCATCGGGGTCCGCGTGCAGGACCTGTTCGACGAGGGGATCCTGCGCCAGAAGGTCGAGGGCGCCCTCGACCTGAAGAACCACCTGCTGCTCAAGATCTACAACCGCCGCGCCATCACGGTCGACGAGGTGGTGGACGACCTGCTGCAGTACGTCGAGCGGCTGCGGCCGATGGTCGCGGACACCTCGCTCGAGCTGAACCGGGCGCTCGACGAGGGCCGCACCGTCCTGTTCGAGGGCGGCCAGGCGACGATGCTCGACATCGACCACGGCACGTACCCGTTCGTCACCTCGTCGAGCGCGACGAGCGGCGGCGCCGCGACCGGGTCCGGCGTCGCGCCGACCCGCATCGGGCGGGTGATCGCGGTCGCGAAGGCGTACACGACGCGGGTGGGCGCGGGCCCGTTCCCGACGGAGCTGTTCGACGAGTCCGGCGACTTCCTCCGCTCCCGCGGCTTCGAGTTCGGCACCACCACGGGGCGTCCGCGCCGCTGCGGCTGGTTCGACGCCCCGATCGCCCGGTACGCGCAGCGGATCAACGGCGTCACCGACTTCGTGCTGACGAAGCTCGACGTGCTGACGGGGCTCGAGCGGATCCCGGTCTGCGTCGGCTACGAGGTCGACGGCCGCCGCCTCGACGAGGTGCCGGTGAGCCAGAGCGACTTCCACCACGCGAAGCCGGTGTACGAGGAGCTCCCGGGCTGGAGCGAGGACATCACCGGCGTCCGCGAGTTCGACGACCTGCCGAAGGCGGCGCAGGAGTACGTGCTCGCGGTCGAGCGGATGATCAACGCTCCGATCTCGGTGATCGGCGTGGGCCCCGCCCGCGACGGCGTGATCGTCCGCCGCGACCTGCTCGGCTGAGCCGCCGCGCGTCTTCGCCCTCCGGGCGGCTTCCCGGCGTGGGCGGTGAGAGTGGTCGCATGCGCATCGTGATCATCGGGGCGACGGGGCACGTCGGCGGGTACCTGGTGCCGCGGCTGGTCGAGGCGGGGCACGACGTGGTCGCGATCAGCCGGGGGCGGCGGGAGCCGTACCGGGAGGACCCGGCGTGGGAGCGCGTGGAGCGGCTCGCGGTCAACCGGGACGCGGAGGACGCGGACGGCGTCTTCGGGCGGCGCGTCGCGGATCTCGGCGCCGACGTCGTGATCGACATGGTCTGCTTCACCGAGGAGTCGGCGCGGCAGCTGCTCGACGCGATCCGCGGCACCGGTGCGCGCCTGCTGATGTGCGGCACGATCTGGGTGCACGGCACGACGACCGCAGTCCCGGCGCTCGAGCACGAGGACCGCGACGCCTGGGGCGACTACGGCGTCGGCAAGAAGGCGATCGAGGACCTGGTGCTCGCCGAGGCGGGCCGGCCCGACGGCGTCGGCGCCCAGGTGCTCCACCCCGGGCACATCAGCGGCCCGGGCTGGGGCGTCATCACGCCGGCGGGCAACCTCGACCCCGAGGTGTGGCGTCGCCTCGCGACGGGGGAGCCGGTGCTGCTGCCGGGGCAGGGCCTCGAGACGCTGCACCACGTGCACGCCGACGACGTGGCGCAGGCGTTCCAGCTGGCGGCCGAGCGCCCCGACGCGGACGGCCGGGCGTTCCACGTGGTGTCGGCGCGGGCGCTGACGCTGCGCGGCTACGCGGAGGCCGCCGCGGCCTGGTGGGGGAGGGAGGCGGTGCTGGAGCACGCCGACCTCGACGCGGTCGTCGCGGCCTACGGCGGGCACGGCGACGCGACCCGTGAGCACGTGGCCCGCAGCCACTCGATGTCGATCGACGCGGCGCGGGAGCACCTCGGCTACGCGCCGCGCCACACGTCGCTCGACGCCGCGCGCGAGGCGGTCGCCTGGCTGGCCGCGCAGGAGGGCTCCGGCGTCCCGCCCCTGCCCTGATCGCGTCCCTCGCGGATCCGCAGTTCCTTCGCGGATCCGCAGTTCCGGATCGACACGCCGCCTTGCCAGATCGATCCGCGGCGTGTCAGCGAAGAGATGCGGATCCGCGAGACCCCCGTAGGGTCGAGGCATGACGGACGTCGCCGCGACCGCCGAGGGCGCCGAGGTGCTGGGCGAGCTGACCGCGCTGCGCGGCAGCATCGACAACATCGACGCCGCGCTGGTGCACCTGCTCGCCGAGCGCTTCAAGTTCACGCAGCAGGTCGGGCGGCTGAAGGCCGCGGCGGGTCTGCCGGCCGCGGACCCGGACCGGGAGCGGCAGCAGGTCGCGCGGCTGCGGGCCCTCGCGGAGGACGCCCACCTCGACCCCGCCTTCGCGGAGGCGTTCCTCGCCTTCATCGTCGCGGAGGTCATCCACCACCACGAGCGCCTGGCGGACGATCACCGCTGAGGGTCAGGTCGGCGACTGCTCCAGCCAGTGGTCGACGCTGCGGTGGTCGGGCCGGAAGCCGTGCCGGGCGCCCCAGATGACCGCTTCGACCCGGTTCGAGACCCCGATCTTGCGGTAGGCCGCGCGGATGTGGGTCTTGACGGTGTTCGGGCTCAGGTGCACGAGTTCGGCGATATCGGCGTTCGAGAGGCCCTGCGCGATGAAGGCGAGGATCTCGGACTCGCGGTCCGTCACGCCCTCGGCGCGTCCCGGCCAGTCGAGGCCGTCCGCCCTCGTCCGGCGCGTCTCGGACCTGCCGACGACGAGCTCGCCTGCGGCGATCTGCTGCAGGGCGTCGACCAGCTCGGACGCGGCGAGGCTCTTCGCCAGGTAGCCGCGGGCGCCGGCCTCGAGCGAGGCGTCGATCTGCTGCTGCCGCATGTCCCACGTGTACACCGCGACGTGATGGTTCATGGGGTTGTCGACCATGCGGGCGACCGCGTGCGCCTCGGGCTCGCGCTGCGCGAAGGCGTCGAGCAGCGCGACGTCCACGGGTTCGTCGACGCGCGCGTGCACGCCGATCTCGACGATCTCGACACGGTCGGCGTACCGCTCGAGCATGCGGCCGAGGCCGGCGAGGACGACCTCGTAGTCGTCGATCAGCGCCACGCGGATCGGGCCGCGCCTCCCTGAGTGTCCGCTCACAGCCCGACCCTCTCACCCCTGCGGGTGATGTTCATCCCCCCGGCGGGTGGTTTCGTGTCCGCCGGTTGTGGTCGGCCCATGCGCAGACCGTACCCAGCGGTACTTCGAGTTCTTCGGGGTGCGTTCTCAGCGGCCGGTCGGAGACCGGTGGAAAGGTTGACTCCATGCAACAAATTGTTCAGGGACCGTTCTGGGCGGCCTCGCTCGATCAGGGCCAGCGGGTGGTGATCTACTACTTCCTCGTCATCGCGGGGCTCGCGCTGCTGGCGCAGTTCGTGCGCACCTGGACCGGGATGAAGGAGGTCGGCACCAAGTACCGGCCCGCCATGTTCGCGAGCCTCGGCGTCACCGGCGTCGCGTTCCTCTCCTACGTCGTGCTGACGATCAAGTTCGACCTCGGCTACACTCAGAGCGGCGGCAGCGCCGACGGGACCGGGGCGATGTGGACGCCGACGAAGGACGCCATCTGGTCCTGGGCGCCCCGCTACATGGACTGGTCGATCACGGTGCCGCTGCTGATGGTGCAGCTCGTGGTCGTCTCCAGCCTGGTCGGCGCGGCCGCGACGAAGTTCCGCACGATCGCCATGGCGAGCGCCTGGCTGATGATCTTCACCGGCTTCATCGGCGGCGTCGCGATCGACAACGGCGGCAGCGTGCCCGCGCTCGCCATCTGGGGCGTCATCAGCGGGATCTTCATGGTGATCCTCTACGTCGTCATCATCACGATGATCGTGCTCGCGCGCCGCAACCTCTCGGCGCCGGTGTCGCGGACCTACCTGCTCGCGGCCGTGCTGCTGATGGTGATCTGGTTCGCCTACCCGATCGTGTTCGGCCTGCAGGGCCTCGCGGTCAGCGGCGGGCTCACCGTCGCGGCGCAGGTGATCCTGTCCGTCGCCGACATCATCGCGAAGGTCGGCTTCGGCGCGCTGATCCACAAGATCGCGCTGCAGCGCACCGCGGAGGACGTCGACGCGGGCGAGGACGTGCACGACGAGTCCATCTACATCTCGGGCGCCAAGGAGTCGGCGGCGGTCCTGCCGCCGACCGCGGCGACCACGGTCGGGACGGGCGCCACGGGCGCCCGCGGCCGCCGGGCATGAGCCGCCGGCCGGGACGACCCGACCTGGTCCGGACGTCCCGGCCGGTCCGCCGCACGCAGCCCGTCGACACGGGCCGCGTGCGGCGGCGCGCCATCGACCTCGCAGCCGACGCCGCGACCACCGTGGTCGTCGGCGGCGGCTGCGCGGGGCTCGCCCTCGGGGTCGCGCTCGCGGAGCGCGGCGTGCCGGTCGTCGTGGCCGACGAGCGCCCGCCCGGTCGCGACGGCCGCACCTGGTGCCACTGGGACACGGGCGAGTCGCTGCTGCCCGAGGCGTCGACCCGCGCCTGGGACCGCTGGGAGGTCCGCGCGGGAGGCGCCGCCGTCGTCGCCGCCGACCCCG
Source organism: Amnibacterium endophyticum (assembly GCF_042680685.1). NCBI lineage: Bacteria > Bacillati > Actinomycetota > Actinomycetes > Micrococcales > Microbacteriaceae > Amnibacterium > Amnibacterium endophyticum. Next base: position 200,444 of record NZ_JBHUEA010000003.1, read on the forward strand.
CGCACCCCTACCGCCTCGTGCGGGCGCACGACTACCGCGCCGCAGCCGCGGCCCGCCTCGCCGCGGCCTCCGCCGGTGCGCTGCGCACGGGGGTGCGCGTCGAGGACGTGCCCGAGCACTTGAGGCACGGCGACCCGCTCGTGGTCGACGCGCGCGGGCCGCTGCCGGCAGCGCCCGTCCCGCCGGGCAGGACCGTGCTGCACCAGCGCTTCGTCGGCCGGTGGGTCCGCACCGCCCGGCCCGTCTTCGACGACGGCGTCGTCACGCTGATGGACTTCGACCGCACCGCGCCCGGCGAGGACGTGCGCTTCTTCTACGTGCTGCCGGTCGCCCCCGACCTCGCGCTCGTGGAGTGCACCGTCTTCGCCCGCGACCGCCGACGGCCCCTCGGGCTCCGCGACCGCGTCGACGCGTACGTGCACGAGCGCTGGGGGCTCGAGGCGGGGGAGTGGACCGTGGAGGGCGAGGAGGCCGGGTCGATCCCGATGACCGACGCGCCGCCTCCGCCGCAGGTCGACGGCGCACCGCTGTTCGGCGTGCGCGCCGGCCTGACGCGGCCGAGCAGCGGCTACGCCTACACCCGGATCCAGCGCGCCGCCCGCGACGCCGCGGCGGCGATCGCGCGCGGCGAGGCGCCGGCGACCCCGCGGGACCGCCCGCGCACGCGGCTGCTCGACGCGGTGTTCCTGCGCTTCCTCCGCGACCGGCCTGAGCTCGCCGGCGACGTCTTCGTCGCCATGTTCGCGAAGCTGCCCGGGCCGCTCACCGTCCGCTTCCTCACGGAGCGCTCGAGCCCCGTCGACGACCTGCGGATGGTGCTCGCGCTGCCGAAGGTCCCGTTCCTGCGCGCCGCGGCCGCGACCGCCCGCGAGCGCGTGCTCCACCGCTCGTGACCGCGGCGCTCGCCCCCCGCACCAGGCCGACGCTGCCCGGCACGCTGGAGCGCGGGCTGCTCGCCCCGACCACCGCGGTCTTCCTCGCCGTGGCCGCCGGCTTCGTCGTGCTCGACGCGGCGGGCGTCGTCGTGCCGCCGGCCGTGCAGGCCGTGCCCTTCGCCGCGAGCGTGCTGCTGTTCGGGCTGCCGCACGGTGCGCTCGACCACCTCGTGCCCGCGCGGCTCGACCGCCGCATCGGCGTCGCCCGCTCGATCGCCACCGTCGTGCTGCTCTACGCCGTGCTCGGCGGCGCGACCGCGCTGCTCTGGGCCCTGGCGCCGCTGCCCGCGTTCATCGTGTTCATCGGCGTCACCTGGTTCCACTGGGGCCAGGGCGACCTCTGGGTGGACCGCGCCCTGCGCGGCGCCCGCGCCTCCCGCCTCGACGGCGCGCTCACGGTGGCGGTCCGGGGAGCCCTGCCCATGCTCGTCCCGCTCGTCGCGCACCCGGCCGACTACCTCGGCGTCGTGTCGGGGACGACGCGGCTCATCGACCCCGCGAGCGGCGGCCCCGGCTCGGTCGCTCCCGCCCTCCGGGTCGGCCTCGCCGCCGCGCTCCTGCTGCTCGTCGTCGCGCACCTGCTCGTCCGTCGGCGGGTCGGGGGCCCCGTCCGCGCCGCAGCCGCGGAGATCGCGGTGCTCGCCCTCTTCTTCGCCGCCGTCCCGCCCGTGCTCGCCGTCGGCCTGTACTTCACGTTCTGGCACGCGGTCCGCCACATCGTCCGGCTGGAGCTCCTCGAGCCCGGCGGGGCGGAGGGGCTGGCTCGGGGGCGGCTGCTCGCGCCGTTCGGGCGGTTCATGCGCGACGCCTGGCCGGTGACGCTCGCCGCGGTCCTGCTGCTGGCGGGCCTCGCGCTCGTGCTCCACGACGCCGGGCTCGGCACCTACCTCGTGCTCATCGCCGCGCTGACCACGCCGCACACCGTGATCGTGACGTGGATGGACCGGGTCGGGCTGCGCGCCCGTCGCGGCTGACCTCGCCGGACGTCAGGCCTGCGCCTTGAGGACGTCGACCTCGGCCCCGGGCATGAACGGGTCGAAGCCGTGCGCGAGCAGCCACCGGACGGCGATCAGCGAGCGCAGCGACCACCACGCGCGGACGACGTCTGCGTCGGCGCCGCCGTAGCCCTCGAGGACCGAGGCCAGGCGCTCCTCGTGGCCGAGGGTGAGCACGGCGAGGTCGGCGTTCGCGTCGCCGACCCCCGCGCCCGACCAGTCGATGACCCCGGTGACGCGGTCGCCCTCGACGAAGACGTGCTCGAGCTGCAGGTCCCCGTGGGCGAAGACCGGCCGCCAGGCGCGCAGCGCCGCGGCGGCGCGCTCGCGGTTCGCCGCGACCAGCGCGGCCGGCAGGACGCGCTCCTCGACCAGGGCGGCGCACTCCGCGTCCAGCCGGGCCGCGGTCTCGGCTCGGGTGGCGCCGGACCACGCGGGCAGCGGCGCGTCGTGCAGCGCCCGGACCGCCGCACCCGTCGCCCGCCAGGCCGCGTCGGACGCGGGCGAGGGCGCTCCCAGGCGACCGAGCGCGGTGCCCGGCACCGCGGTCAGCGCGAGGACCGGGGAGCGGCGCCAGGCGATGCGGGGCACGGGCACCGGCGCGAGCGCCATGGCCGCGACCTCGCGATCGATGCCCGCGTCGTCCGGGTCCACCTTCAGGAACAGGTCGCCGACCCGCAGCGTCGCCCGCGCGCGGTGCACGACGACCACCTCCACGTCCGTCACGTGCTGCAGGGTCGCTGCTCCGGCTGGCACGGCGCTGACGGGGCCCCCGCTCGCGCGCCCCCGGGAGGGGCATCACCGCATCGGGGGCTGCAACGCGTGCACGATCCGGCGTTCGATCACCTCATGACGATGCAGGGCCGAGCCGTCGCCGTGGGCGGGCTGCGGGAGATCCTCGTTCCCGGCGGCGGTCGGCTGGGCGGCGTCGCCCCCGTCGGACCGGTCGGCTTCCCGGTGCTCGACCCCGGCTCCCTCAGCATCGACCACGACCTCCTGCGCACCGGCAGCCTCGAGACGTACCTCGCCGAGGGCTGGATGCCGCTCGAGCGCCTGCCGGGCCGCGTCCTCGTCGGCACGAGCCTGCCGCCCGGGCACCACGTGCTCGACGGCCTCGCCGCGCGCCTCGGCGCGCCCGTGCAGCTGGTCGCGCTCGCGCCGTGGGCCCTGCGGGAGCACGTGCTCGCGGTCTTCGACGGCGAGGTGGCCGACGCCGCGGCGAACCGGCTGTGGCGGGAGCAGCCCGTCGTGAGCGCCCGGATCGTGCTGTCGCGCGGCCAGCGGACCGCGCTGTGGGCGGCGCTCGCGGTCGTCGTGCCGCTCGTCGTGCTGTTCCCGCGGCCCGCCGCGGCGCTCGCGCTCGGCATCGGCAGCGCCGTCTTCCTGGCCGCCACCGGCTTCAAGCTGATCGTCGCGATGCGCGGTGCGCGCTTCGACGTCGTCGAGCAGGTGACGGCGGAGGAGGTCGCAGCGCTGGACGACGCGGGCCTGCCCGTCTACACGGTGCTGGTCCCCGTGTTCCGAGAGGCGAACATCGTGGCCCAGCTGGTCGAGAACCTCGGCGGCCTCGACTGGCCGGCGTCGCGGCTCGAGGTGCTGGTGCTCGTCGAGGAGGAGGACGACGAGACCCGCGCCGCGATCGAGGCGGCGTCCCCGCCCGAGCACTTCCGGATCGTGACCGTGCCGGCCGGGGCGCCGCAGACGAAGCCGCGCGCCTGCAACGTCGGCCTCTCGCTCGCGACCGGCGAGTACCTCGTGATCTACGACGCCGAGGACACGCCCGACCCCGACCAGCTGAAGAAGGCGCTCGTCGCCTTCCGGCGCGGCGGCGACGACCTCGTCTGCGTGCAGGCCGCGCTCAACTACTTCAACGCGACCGAGAACGCGCTCACCCGCATGTTCACGCTCGAGTACAGCTACTGGTTCGACTACATGCTGGCCGGCCTCGACGCCTCCGACCTGCCGATCCCGCTCGGCGGCACGTCGAACCACTTCCGCACCGACGCGCTGCGTCGTCTCGGCGGCTGGGACCCCTTCAACGTCACGGAGGACGCGGACCTCGGCGTGCGCGCCTCGGCGATGGGGTACCGGGTCGGCGTCATCAACTCCACCACGATGGAGGAGGCGAACACGTCGATCCCGAACTTCGTGCGGCAGCGGAGCCGCTGGATCAAGGGCTACATGCAGACGACGCTCGTGCACGCGAGGCAGCCGCTCGAGCTGATCGCCCGGATCGGGCTGCGCCGCTTCCTCGCCTTCGCCCTGCTCATCGGCGGCACCCCCGCGGTGTTCCTCGGGGTGCTGCCCAGCTACCTCGTCACCGGCGCCGTGCTCCTCATGCCGGCGTCGATCACGGCGGGGCTGTTCCCCGCGTGGGTGCTTTGGCTGTGCCTGCTCAACTTCGTCCTCGGGAACTCCCTGATGATCTACCTGTCGATGATGGGGCCGTACAAGCGCGGCAACTTCAACCTCGTGCTCTGGTCGCTGCTCAACCCCGTCTACTGGGTGCTGCACTCGATCGCCTCCTACAAGGCCCTCTGGCAGCTGGTGACGCGGCCGCACTACTGGGAGAAGACCGCGCACGGACTGACGACCCATGTCGCTTGACGCGCCGGTCCGGGATCCGCTGCCGACGTTCCAGGGCCGGATCCACGAGCTCCACACGCCGCGCGCCCGGTCGCGCCACGCCCGCTGGCCGCGGGACCCGGCGGCCAGGATGCTCGCCCGCGTCCTGCTGTCGGCGCCGTTCCTCGTCGTCGCCGTGCTGGGGGAGCTGGGCGGCGGGGTCGCGGACACGCCGAACGCCCTGCTGCTGACGCGCTCGCTCGCCCTGCCCTGGGACCGCTTCGATCCGGCCTGGGTGGGGAGCCTGTACCCGCCGATCACGACCGTGATCGCGGCGGCCGCGCCGGGCGGGTCGCTCGGGCTGTCCGTCGTCGGCGCCCTCGCGGCCGGCGTCCTGCTGCACATGCTGCTGGAGCAGATGCACCGGCGCGGGTTCTCGGCGACGTCGATGGCGGTGCTGGTGCTCGCCCTCGCGGCGAACCCGCTCTACGGCTACGCCGCGACGCAGAGCCTGCAGGTGTTCCTCGGCCTCGGGCTGTTCGGCCTCGGGTTCGCCGACCTCGTCCGCTTCACCGACGAGCGGGACACGCAGAGCGGCTTCATCGCCGGCATCACGCTGATGCTCGCCGCGCTCTCCGACGCGAGCGGCATCGTCTACGTGCTCGCCGCGGCGCTCGCCGCCCCGCTGCTCTCGATGCGCAGCGGGTACCGGGTCGGCCGCACCTTCGCGAACACCCTCGTCGTCCTGTTCCCGACGATGTGCGCGTTCGGCGGGGTGATGCTGCTCGAGTGGATCTTCGCCGGCGACCCGTTGCGGGTCGTCCGGGGCATCGCGAGCATCGACGGGGCGCGCCTCGCGATCTTCGAGCAGATGTTCACGACCCCGCTCGGCTGGCTCTGGCTCGCCTCGCTCGGCGGCGCCTGGGCGATGGCGCTCATCACCGGCCGCCCGCAGGCCGTGCCGCTGCTGCTGCTGCTCTACAGCGCCGTGATCGGCGCCTACCTGCTCGGCCTCGTGCCGTACTCCGCGGCCGGCACCCTGTACCTGATCATGGCGCTCGCCGCGATCGGCCTTATCCCCGCGGCACCGACCGGCCGCCTCACCGTCACGGTGAACCTGATCGCGCTGCTCGTGCTCGCCGACGCCTGGGTGCAGGGCTTCACGCGGCCCGTCGTCGTGGAGTGGATGGAGGCGGTCGTCGCCGCGCTCGCGCGCTGACGGCTCACTCGTCGAGGGCCACGACGAGGGCCATGCCCCACCGGACGTCGTCCCCGATCGCGAGGTCGAACCCGCGCACCTCGGCCCCGCGGGCCCGCTGGACGGTCGCGACCGTCGGGGTCGGGCCGCACCGCGCCGTGGCGGTGGCGAGCACGTGGACGGCCGGGCGCTCCGGCGTCGATCCCCGCAGCGTCCAGCGGTAGCGGCCGGTGCCCGCGCACTGCACGACGATGCTGAGCGGCCGCGCCGCGGTGGACGCCTCGCGGGCCGGGGCGTAGCGCCGGGCGAACGGCCCCGACCCCTGCTGGAGCCAGGCGATCGGGCGCCGGCCGTCCCACACGTCGAGCTGCGGCAGATCGCTGCCCTGCACCGCGCGGACGACCAGCCGCACGTCGGTCCGACCGGGCGTGGCCAGGCGGCTGATCGCGTCCCGGTCGGCGACCGCGTAGGGGCCGCCCGTGACGAGCGGCTGCGCGAGGTCGCGGGGCTGCTCGGCCCGGTCCACGGCTGCGGAGGCGGTGGCCGCGGCACCGACCGCCACCAGGGCGGCGAGCCCGAGCGCCGCGGGAGCGAGCGCCCGTCGCCGGCGACGCGCGGACCGGGCGGGCGGGTCGTCCCGCGTCGCAGCCGCCGCCGGTGCCGTCCGCTCGAGCAGGGCGGTGTACCGCTCGACCGCGCCCGCCGGCGGCGACGGCCGGTACAGGTCCTCCCGCAGCCGCCGCAGCTCGGGCCCCTCCGCCGTCCGCTGCTGCACCCCGGCAGTGTGCGCGCCGAGGCTGGGCGGCGGGACCGGACGGGTCAGGCCAGGCGCAGGGCCGCGGCCGCCGGGCAGTCGAACGGGTCCGCGTGCCGGATGCCCACGCGGTGCACCGACCTGATCACGTCGCGCATCGCGACCGGGAGCGTGCGCTCCAGGTAGGGGACGCCGATCTCGGCGCAGTAGTCGCGGATCATCGCCCGGCCGCGGCGCAGGTTCGCGCTCGGCATGCTCGGGAACAGGTGGTGCTCGATCTGGTGGTTGAGCCCGCCCATGGCGATGTCGACGAGGCGACCGCCATTGATGTTGCGGGAGGTGAGCACCTGGCGACGCAGGTAGTCGACGCGCTGCGCGTGGTCGATCAGCGGCATGCCGATGTGGTTCGGCGCGAACGCGCCGCCCATCAGGAAGCCGAAGGCGAGCAGCTGCACGACGAGCGCGCTGAGCCCGATCACCGGGCCGGCGGCGAGCACGAGCAGCAGCGGGAAGCCGATCAGGCGGACGGCGAGGAAGGCGATCTCCGCGGGGCGCTGCTTGACCTCGCCGCGTCCGAGGACCATGCGCAGCGTCTTCGCGTGGAGGTCCAGGCCGGTGAGCGTCATCGCGGGCAGGAAGAACCACCCCTGGTGCCGCATCAGGAACGCGGCCGGGCCGCGACGCGAGGCGGCGTCCTCGGGCGTGAACACGATCAGGTTCGGGTCCATGTCCGTGTCCTTGCCGAGGGTGTTCGGGTTGCCGTGGTGGCGGGTGTGCTTGTGCATCCACCAGCCGTAGCCGAGGCCGACGACCAGGTTGGCGACGACGCGGGAGAACCACTCGTTGGCCCTCCCCGAGGCGAAGACCTGGCGGTGCGCGCCGTCGTGGGCGAGGAAGCCCGCCTGCGCGAAGACCGCGCCGAACCAGACGGCGACGGCGAGCTGCCACCACGAGTGCCCGAGCAGCACGACGGCGGCGATGCCGGCGCCGAGGGCGAGCACGATCAGCAGCGAGCGCACGAGGTACGGGCCGTACCGCCGCTCGAGCAGCCCGGCCGCCTTGATCCGGCGCGACAGCTCCGCGTACTCGCTCGCGTGCGCGGCCTGCGCGCCGCCGGGCGCGACGCGGCGGGGCCGGGTCGTGCGGACGGCGGGAGGGGCGGTGGTGCTCATGGTGGCGACGCTACGGACGGGGCCGCGCGACCGCGTCCCTCCCCGGAACCGTCCTGCCCGTAGTACGGGGGTAGGGGGTGGCCGCCGGTCGCGCTCCGGCCGCTTCCCGGTCACTCCCCGGGGACGACCAGGCCCGACTCGTAGGCGACGACGACCGCCTGCGCGCGGTCGCGGAGGCCGAGCTTGCCGAGCACGCGGCTGACGTGCGTCTTCACCGTCTGCTCGGCGATGAAGAGCGCCCCGGCGATCTCGCGGTTGCTGCGGCCGCGCGCGACCTCGCGCAGCACCTCCCGCTCCCGGTCCGTCAGCCCGTCCAGCTCGGCCATGGAGGTCTGCCCGGCGGGCCGAGCCGCGAACCGCTCGATCAGCCGCCGCGTCACGCTGGGGGCGAGGAGGGCGTCGCCGCGCGCCACCACGCGCACGGCCTCCACCAGCTCGTCCGGCAGCGCGTCCTTCAGCAGGAAGCCGCTCGCGCCCGCGCGCAGCGCCTCGAGCACGTAGTCGTCGACGTCGAAGGTGGTGAGCACGACCACCCTCGGGCGCGGCTCCGGCCGGTCCGGGGCCAGCAGCGCCCGGGTCGCCTCGAGCCCGTCGAGCACGGGCATCCGCACGTCCATGAGCACGACGTCCGGAGCGGTCGCCTCGGCCAGCCGCAGCGCCTCGGCGCCGTCCGCGGCCTGCCCGACGACCTCGAGCCCCTCCTGCGCGCCCAGCAGCGCCGCGAAGCCGGCCCGGACCATCGCCTGGTCGTCGGCGATGAGCACGCGGATCGTCATGCCGTCCTCCCGGCGCGCAGCGGCAGCACGGCGCGGACGGCGTAGCCCCCGTCGTCCTCGGGTCCGAACCGCACGGTGCCGCCGGCGCTCGCCGCGCGCTCCGCCATCCCCACGAGGCCGTGCCCGGGGCGGATCGGTCCGGCGGTCGCGGCGCCGGCCGCGTTCACGACCGCGAGTCGGAGCGCGTGCTCGGTGCGGTCGAGCGTCACCCGGACCGGGGCGCCGGACGCGTGCCGCAGCGCGTTGCTGATCGCCTCCTGCACGATCCGGTACGCGGCGAGGGCCGTGACGGGGCCGATGCCCGCCGCCCAGTCGCCGTCCGGGGTCTCGAGCACGACGCCGGGTCCCGCCCCGCCCGCCTGAGCGACGAGCGCCGGCAGGTCGTCGAGCCCCGGCTGCGGGCGGAGGTCGGCCTCGTCGGTGCCGCGCAGGACCCGCAGCAGCCCGCGCATCTCGTCGAGCGCCTGGCGCGACTGCGCCCCGATGCGGTCGAGCTCGTCGATGGCCGCGTCGCCGAGGTCGGCGTGCCGGAACCGCGCCGTCGAGGTCTGCACCGCGATCAGGGACAGCCCGTGCGCGACGACGTCATGCAGCTCGCGGGCGATGCGGGCGCGCTCCTCGGCCAGCAGCCGCCGCTCCGCCTCCTCCGCGACCATCCGGCGCTCGTGCAGCAGCTCCGAGCGCACCCGGCGCCACTGCGCGAGCAGCAGCGCCACGACGATCGCCCCGGCGGACACCGCCCCGAAGACGGTCAGGACGACCGGGACGACCGGGTCCCCGGGCCGCAGCACGGCGGCGAGCGCGGCGGAGGCGCCGAGCGCCAGCACCCAGTGCAGCAGCGGCACGAGCAGCCGGGCGCGCGCGGCGACCGCGGCGAGCACCAGCGTGTGGGTCACCATCATCGCGGGCCACCACGGCCAGATCCCGGCTGCGGGCGCCGACAGCGCCTGCAGCGCGAGGGCGGCCGCGAGGCCGAGCGGCGCCGCGACGTTGGGCACCCGCGTCGCGAGCGGCAGCGCGGCCGAGTGCGCGACGGCGAGGAGGAACGCGAGCGGCACCGCGATCCCGTGGACGGCGGATCCGAGCGCGGCCTCCACCAGCACCAGCACCACCGCGGTCACGAGCGCGGCGCCCCTGAGCACCCGGTCGATGCGCAGCAGGCGCGCCTGCTCGAGCACCGCGCGGAGCCCGCGTCCCGCGACGGCGACTGCGCGGCGCAGCGGCGCCGACGCGCTCACGGAAGCGGTCATGCGTCCCCTTCCGCCGCGGGAGCCTCAGCGTACGGCGGCCGGCGGCGGCCCGGGGCGGGCGACCCCGGCAAAGCGCTGAGCGGCCGCACAGGCCTCCGCATCGACGTGCCAGGGTCGCCGGATGCGCACGACCGCCCCCGCCCCCTCCCCTGCACCGATCGCCGGCCGCTGACGTGGGCGCCGGCGGGTCGGGCGGGCGCCGCGCCGTCGTGCGAGAGGGCTTCCAGACCCGTCTGTGGCCGCTGCCGGTGATCGGCCTGGTCGTCGCGGTGCTGCTCGGGGTCGCGGTGCCGCTGCTGGACGAGGCGCTCGACGACCGCATGCCGACGGTGCTGCGGACCGTCCTGTTCAGCGGTGGTCCGGACGCGGCCAGGACGGTGCTGAGCGCGGTCGCGGGCTCGCTGATCACGGTGACCTCGCTCACCTTCTCCCTGACGGTCGTGACGCTGCAGCTGGCGAGCAGCCAGTTCTCGCCTCGGCTGCTCAGGACGTTCTCCCGCGACCGGTTCGTGCACGCGGTCCTCGCGGTGTTCCTCGGCACGTTCGCCTACACGCTCGTGGTGATGCGGACGATCCGGAACGACGGGGACGCCGGCGGGCTGTTCGTCCCCGAGCTCGGCGTCACGCTCACGGTGCTCGCCACCCTCGCGGCCGTCGTCTGCATCGTGCTGTTCCTCGCCCACCTGTCGTCGCAGATCCGGGTGGAGATGATCCTCGAGCGCGTGCGGAAGGAGACCGAGACCACGATCGACCGCTCGCTCGACCGTCGCGGATCCGCGCCCGACAGCCCGCCGGCGCCGCCGCGCCCGCCGCACGACGCCGCCCTGCTGATCGCGCCCCGCACCGGGGTGCTCGCGAGCGCCGACGAGGACGCCCTGCTCCAGGCGGCGGCCGACGCCTCGGCCGTGGTCCTCGTCGAGGCGCAGCCCGGGGACTCGGTGGTGGCGGGCACGCCGGTCGGGCGGTGCTGGGCGTCGAGGGGCGACCCGCCGACCGGCGAGGCGCTCGACCGGCTGCGGACGCGGGTGCTCGCCGCGCTGCAGATCGGCCCGGAGCGGACCGCCGCGCAGGACGTGGCGTTCGGCCTGCGCCAGCTGGCCGACGTCGCGGACAAGGCGCTGTCGCCCGGCATCAACGACCCCACCACCGCCGTCCACGCGCTCGGTCACCTGTCCGGGGCGCTCTGCCACGCGTTGCGCCACGAGCTCGGCCCGCGACTGCTCCGCGACGAGCACGACGCCGTCCGGGTGGTCCTGCGGCGCCCGGGCTTCCACGACCTGCTCGACGACGCGATCGCGCAGCCGCGCCGCTTCGGCGCCGACAGCCCGGACGTGCTGGGGCGGATCGCGCGGCTGCTGCAGGAGGTGGCCTGGTGCGTGCCCGACGCCGACGCTGCCGCCTCGGTCCGGCAGCAGGTGGTGCGGACGCGGCAGACGGTGCGGGACGCCGGCCTGCCCGCGACGGAGGACGCCGAGCTCGAGCGCGAGCTGGCGCGGGTCGAGCAGGTGCTCGAGGGGCGGTGGCCGGCGTGACCGGCCGCCGCCAGTCGCGTGCGGCCCGGGGTCAGCGCCCGACGCGCGATCCCAGTCGCGCAGGCAGGGTGTTCTCGGCCGCGGTGCGGAGCTTGTCCAGCGTGATCGAGTACCGGTCCTGCACCTCGACCGCGCCGCTCTCGGCGTCCGTGACGCCGATGCGCAGCGCGGGGACCCCGCGGCCGGCGCAGAGCCCGGTGAAGCGCACGTCCTCCTCCCGCGGCACCGCCACCAGCACCCGCGCCTGCGACTCGCTGAACAGCGCGGTCGCGGCGTCGACGCCGTCGCGGGCCAGCAGGTCGTCCAGCCAGACGCGGGCGCCGACGCCGAAGCGCAGCGCGCCCTCCGCCAGGGTCTGGGCCAGGCCGCCCTCCGACAGGTCGTGCGCCGCGGACAGCAGCTGCTGGTCGGCCGCGGCCGCGAGCAGCCCGGCGAGCGCGCGCTCCGCCTCGAGCCGCACCGCCGGCGGGCGCCCGCCGAGGTGGTCGTGGACGACCGACGCCCAGGCGGACCCGTCCAGCTCGAGCGCGGTCGTCCCCAGCAGGTACAGGTTGAGCCCGTCGTCCTGCCAGCCGGACGGCACCCGCTTCGCGACGTCGTCGATCACGCCGAGCACCCCGACGACCGGCGTCGGGTGGATCGCGGTGTCACCGGTCTGGTTGTACAGGGAGACGTTGCCGCCCGTGACCGGCACCTGCAGGGCGAGGCACGCGTCGGACAGGCCGTCGATCGCCTCGACCAGCTGCCACATCACGTCGGGGTTCGTCGGCGCGCCGAAGTTCAGGCAGTCGGTGACCGCGAGCGGCACCGCGCCGGTCGACGCGACGTTGCGGTACGCCTCGGCGAGCGCGAGCTTCGCGCCCTCCCGCGGGTCGAGCAGGCAGTAGCGGCCGTTCGCGTCGGTGGCGATCGCGACGCCGAGCCCCGACTCCTCGTCGACGCGGATCATGCCGCCGTCGTCCGGGAAGGACAGCGCGGTGTTGCCGAGCACGTAGCGGTCGTACTGGTCGGTGATCCAGCCCGGGGAGGCGAGCGACGGGCTCGCGGCGAGCGCGAGCGCCTGCTCGCGCAGCACGGCCCCGTCGTCGGAGCGGGGCAGCGACGCGGCGGTGTCCGCCTGCAGTCCGTCCTGCCAGGCCGGCCGGGCGTAGGGCCGGTCGTAGACCGGGCCGTCGACCGCGACCGTCGTCGGATCGACGTCGACGATCAGCTCGCCGCGCCAGCGGATCTCGAGCCGTCCCGTGCCGGTGACCTCGCCGAGCACGCTCGACTCGACGTCCCACCGGCGCACGACCTCGAGGAACGCGTCGAGCCTGTCGGGAGCGACGACCGCCATCATCCGCTCCTGGCTCTCGGACATGAGGATCTCCTCGGCCGTCAGCGTCGGGTCGCGCAGCAGCACCGAGTCCAGGTCGACGCGCATGCCGCCGTCGCCGTTCGCCGCGAGCTCGCTGGTGGCGCAGCTGATGCCGGCCGCGCCCAGGTCCTGGATCGCCTCGACCAGGCCGCCGGCGAAGAGCTCGAGGCAGCACTCGATCAGCACCTTCTCCGCGAACGGGTCGCCGACCTGCACGGCGGGGCGCTTCGTCGGGCCGGCGGCGCCGAACGTGTCGGAGGCGAGGATGGAGGCGCCGCCGATGCCGTCGCCGCCCGTGCGGGCCCCGAAGAGGACGACCTTGTTGCCGGCGCCGGTGGCGTTCGCGAGGTGCAGGTCCTCGTGCCGCAGCACCCCGACCGCGAGCGCGTTCACGAGCGGGTTGCCCTGGTAGACGGCGTCGAACACGGTCTCGCCGCCGATGTTCGGCAGGCCGAGGCAGTTGCCGTAGTGGGCGATGCCGGCGACGACGCCGTGGACGACGCGCAGCGTGTCCGCCTCGTCGAGGTCGCCGAACCGCAGCTGGTCCATCACGGCGACGGGCCGGGCGCCCATCGAGATGATGTCGCGCACGATGCCGCCGACGCCGGTCGCGGCGCCCTGGAACGGCTCGATGTACGACGGGTGGTTGTGGCTCTCGACCTTGAAGGTGACCGCCCAGCCCCGCCCGATGTCGACGACCCCGGCGTTCTGGCCCATCCCGACCATCATGTGAGCGCGCATCGTCTCGTCGACCTTGTCGCCGAAGCGGCGGAGGTGCCGCTTGCTGGACTTGTAGGAGCAGTGCTCGCTCCACATGACGGAGTACATCGCGAGCTCGCCGCTCGTCGGTCGTCGGCCGAGGATCTCGCGGATGCGCGCGTACTCGTCGTCGCTCAGGCCGAGCGCCGCGTAGGGCTGCTCCCGGTCGGGTGTCGCCGCGGCGTGCTCGACCGAATCGACGTGGACCGCGGGCGCCTCGCTCGTCACGGTCGTCGAGCCTACGGGCCGCGCCGGGCGCCGGGGGATGCGGCCGTCACCGCACCACGAGGGCCTCGAAGGCGGGGTCGAGCAGCCGGACGCCCTCGTCGTGCACGAGCAGCTGGGCCCGCACCGGTGCGTCGGTCGACGCGAGCGCGGCGACCCAGTCGGCCTCCTGCATCCGCAGCTCGGCGCCGCCCGGCCGCTCCCAGGCGACCACGACGGCCGTCGCGCCGGTCTCGTCGACCAGCTGCCCGAGCATCCGGGAGAGGCGCGCGACGTCCTCGGGGTCGGGGTCGACCGGCATCTCGTCGATCGCGACCGCGGCGAGGGCGCGGTGCTCGTCGTCCAGCGGGAACAGCCACGTCTGACGCCGCAGGGCGGATTCCAGCAGGGTGCCGGCGGCGTCCAGCACCGCGCGGTCCGTGTCCCAGGGGGTGTCTCGGTCCATGCCGGCGAGCCTGCGCCCGGCGAGGTGCGCCGCGGAGGGCGGATCGGGCAGCGGTGGACGGGACCGGGCCTGGGGAGGAGCGGTGCGGTGGCTGGCGCGGCTCCGTGACGCCTCAGGGGCGGCGGGCGGGCGGCGACGCCGGCAGCGTCTGCTCCGTCCCGCTCCGACGCGGAGCGCGGAGCCTGCTCAGGAGCACGACGGCGCTGCCCGCGGTCAGCGCCCAGAAGGCGCTGCCGATCCCGCCGAGCACGACGCCCGACGCCGCGACGACGAGGGCGACCGCGCCCGCGAGGCGATCCCGCTCGTCCTCGAGCGCACGGGCGAGGGCGCCGGCGAGCGGACCGAGCAGCGCGATGCCGGCGAACGCGGCGAGCAGGCCGGGCGGGGCCGCGCTCGCGACGGCGACGACGAGCGGGGTGAGGGCGCCGAGGAGGAGGTAGCCGGTGCCGGAGGCGAGGACGGCGATCCAGCGGCGCGTGCGGTCGGCCCCGGCGTCCGGCCCCGCGGTGAGGGTCGCGGTGATCGCGGCGAGGTTCACCGCGTGGGCGCCGGCGAGGGCGCCGAGCGCGGTGGCGCCGCCGGTCGCGAGCAGGGCCGGTCGCCAGGGCGCCTCCCAGCCGAGCGCGCGCAGCACCGCGGCGCCCGGCAGGTTCTGCGCGGTCATCGTCACCAGGTACAGCGGCACGGCGATCCCGAGCACCGCCTGCACGTCGAGCACCGGTGCGACGGGCAGCAGGCGGGGCAGCGGCGCGGGGAGGGCGATCGGGCTCGTCGGGCCGCCGACGACCAGCACCGCGAGGCCGGCGGCGAGCGCGCCGGGCACGGCCCAGCGCGGCGCGAGCCGCTGCAGCACGATCCAGGCGAGCAGCATCGCGCCGATGCCGATCGGGTCGTCCGGCAGGGCGACGAACGGCCGCACGCACAGCCCGAGCAGGACGCCCGCGAGCATCGCGTTGGCGACCGCCGACGGGATGAGCCGGACGAGCGCGCCGAGCCGGGGCACCAGCCCCGTGACGGCGAGCATCAGCCCCGTCACGACGAAGGCGCCGACCGCCGCCCCGAACCCGCCGCCCGGAGCGCCGGCGGTCACGAGCAGCGCGGCGCCCGGCGTCGACCAGGCGAGGGCGACCGGGCGGCGGGTGACGAGCGCGAAGCCGATCGAGCCGACGGCGATCGCGAGGCAGAGCGCCGAGAGGCCCGAGGCGGCCTGCTCCGCGGTCGCTCCGACCGCTCGCAGCCCCGCGAGGACGACGGCGAAGGTGGAGGAGAAGCCGACGAGGGTGCTGACGAGCCCGGCGACCACCGGCTGCACCGCGCCCGAGCGTTCCGTCACGGAACGACCCTAGCGTTCCGTCGCGGAACACTAGGGTCGGACGGTGGGCGATCCGGAGGACCGCGGCGCGGGCGTCGGGCAGCGGCTCCAGGCGGCGCGGCAGGACGCGGGGCTGTCGCTCTCCGAGGTGGCCCGCCGCGCGGGCGTCGGCAAGGGGTCGCTCTCCGAGCTGGAGCGCGGGCTGCGGCCGGCGCGCCTCGAGACCCTGTGGGCGCTGAGCACGGCGCTCGGGGTACCGCTCGGCCGGCTCGTCGGCGACGACCCGGAGCCCGCCCGCGGCGCCGCCGTGCACGCGCGCCTGATCGACCGCTGGCGCTCCGACGCGCTCTTCGAGCTGTACCGCGGCACGGTCGGGCGGCGGCTCCAGCGCTCGCCCGCGCACGGCCCCGGGGTCGTCGAGGTGCTCACGGTGCTCGCCGGCCGCCTCGAGGCGGGGCCGGAGGGGTCGCCCGCGGTCGCCGCGACGGGCGGGAGCCTGACCTTCGACGGGTCGCTGCCGCACACCTACCGCGCGCTCGAGACCCCCTGCGAGGTGCTCATCGTCATCCGCTACGGGCCGCCTCCGCAGGCCTGACCGCGCCGGCCCCGACCTCAGGAGCGCAGCATGGCGTGCAGGCGGCCGAACGCCTCCTGCTGCAGGTCGGCGAGCGAGCGGGTCTCGCCCTCCTCGATCCAGCGGGCGAAGGCGAGCCGGAACACCGTCACGCCGTTCTCCGCCGCGAGCAGCGCCTCCGCCGGATCGACCCCCCGGTCGCGGAGCGTCGCCGCCATCGCCTCGGCCAGGAGCGAGAGCTTCAGCAGCTCGCGCTCCTGGAGCCGCGGCTCCGCGTCGATCACGGCCTGACGTCCGCGCGACCACGGCCGCCGGTCGTCGGTGAAGTACGCCGCTGCGACGTCGATCGCCCTCGCCACGGCGGTCATCGCGTCGCCCTCGGCGGTCTCGAGCGGCTCGAGGAAGGCGCGCTCGAACGCCTCCTGGCCGCGGAAGAGCACCTCCCGCTTGTCCCCGAAGTGGCGGAAGAACGTGCGTTCCGTCAGGCCCGCCTCCGCCGCGATCTCCGCCACGGTGACGCCGTCGAAGCCGCGTTCGCCGAACAGCCGCAGCGCGGCCAGCTGCAGGCGCTCGGCCGCGCCGCCCTCCCAGCGGGCCATGCTCCGGAGCCTATCGCGTCAGTCGCTGACATCGGATGCTACGGTGACGTCAGTATCTGACATGAGGAGGACGGCATGAAGGTGTTCGTGACGGGCGCGACCGGCTGGATCGGCTCGGCGACGGTGGACGAGCTGCTGCACGCGGGGCACGAGGTCGTGGGACTGGTGCGCTCGGACGCGGCCGAGGCCGAGCTCGTCGCGAAGGGCGCGACCCCGCTGCGCGGCGACCTCGACGACCTCGACGCGCTGCGGCGCGGCGCGGAGGCCGCCGAGGCGGTCGTCCACCTGGCGAACAAGCACGACTGGGCGCACCCGGAGGAGTCGAACCGCGCCGAGCGGGCCGCGGTCGAGACGCTCGCGGGGGTGCTCCGCGGGTCGGACCGGCCCTTCGCGCTGGCGAGCGGCGTCGCCGGGCTCGCGCAGGGGCGCGCGGCGGTCGAGACCGACGACTCCCGCGCGGTCGGGCCCGACTCGCCGCGGGGCGGCACCGAGCGGCTCGCGCTCGGGACGGAGGGGCTCCACGCGATCGCGCTCCGCTTCGCGCCGACCGTGCACGGGATGCGGGACCACGGCTTCGTCTCCGTCGTCGCCGCGACCGCGAGGCGCACCGGGGTGTCCGCCTACGTCGGCGACGGGGCGCAGGCCTGGTCGGCCGTGCACCGCTCCGACGCGGCCCGGCTCGTGCGGCTCGGCGTCGAGGGGGCGCCCGCAGGCTCCCGCCTCCACGCGGTGGCGGAGGAGGGCGTGCCCGTCCGCGAGATCGCCGAGGCGATCGGGCGCACGCTGGACGTGCCTGTGCGCTCGATCGACCCCGAGGACGCAGCAGCCCACTTCGGCTTCCTCGGCGGGTTCCTCGCGATGGACCTGCGCGCCTCGAGCGCAGCGACCCGAGCGCTGCTCGGCTGGGCGCCGACCGGCCCGACGCTGCTCGAGGACATCGCGGCGGGCGCCTACTCGGCCTGATCCGCTCCTCCCCAGGCGCCGACTCGCGGTGATGACCGCATCGGCGCCTGTTCGGTCCGCGCGGTGCGCCGCCCGGTGCCTACGGTCCGTCTCGACGGAGGGAGACGGCGATGCAGGTGCTGGTGGCGACGCGCGAGTCGCAGGGGCGGCGGGGGCGCGATCTGTGGCGGGGCTGCGTGGAGGGCGAGCCGGTGCGGCCCGTCGAGGAGCGGTGCGGCGACGAGCGCGGCAGCGGCTGCTCGTGCGAGACGGCGTTCATCGGGGTCCGCTCCGGCGGCCTCACCAGCACGGCCGTCGCCCGCGAGGTGCGCGGGCTCGGCCGCGCCGCCTACGCCGCGGCCCTGCGCCGGAGCCTCACCCCTGTCGAGGCGTCGTGGATCGTGGTGCCGCGGTACGCGGAGGAGCTGGCGCGGGTGGCGGCCGGACTCGTCGGGCTCGGCGTGGTCGAGCGCTGGGACCAGTGGCTCACGCCGCGGTTCGACGCGGACGGCGGGCTGAAGGAGGACGTGACGACGATCGCGGACGACGCCGAGCTGCTGGCGCAGCTGGACGAGGAGGCGGAGATCGGCGACCGGCTCGCGATGGTCGAGCGGGAGGCCTCGGGCGAGTTCGACCGATGAGCTCGGGCGGGACCGCCCGCTCCGGGTCAGGCGGCGAGGACCGCCTGCAGGGCGCTCGTGAAGATCCGGAGCCCGTCGGTGCCGGAGCGCATGGCCGCGGCGGTGTCGGGGCCGAAGCCCGGCTCGACCGCGTGCTCCGGGTGCGGCATCAGACCCACGACGTTCCCGGCCTCGTTCGCGACACCCGCGATCGCGTTCAGCGACCCGTTCGGGTTCACGTCGACGTAGCGGAAGACGACCCGGCCGGTGTCCTCGAGCATCAGCAGGGTCTCGGCGTCCGCGACGTAGCCGCCCTCGCCGTTCTTCAGCGGGATCACGACCTCCTCGCCGGGCTCGAACGCGTTCGACCAGGCGGTCGACGTCTGCTCGACGCGCAGGCGCTGGTCGCGGCAGACGAAGGCGCCGTGGTCGTTGCGGACCAGCCCGCCCGGCAGCAGCCGGGCCTCGGTGAGCATCTGGAAGCCGTTGCAGATCCCGAGCACCGGCACCCCGCGGCGCGCCGCGTCGACCACCTCGGTCATGATCGGGGAGATCGCCGCGATGGCGCCGCAGCGCAGGTAGTCGCCGTAGCTGAAGCCGCCGGGCAGCACGACCGCGTCGACGCCGTGCAGGTCGTGGTCGCCGTGCCAGAGCCGCACGGGCTCGGCGCCCGCGAGGCGGACCGCGCGGCGGGCGTCGCCGTCGTCGAGGGAGCCGGGGAAGGTGACGACGCCGACGCGCGTCACGCCGGCACCTCGACCGGCTCGGCCTCGCGCACCGACACCACGTCCTCGATCACGAGGTTCGCGAGCAGGGTCTCGGCGATCTCCCGCGCCTCGGCGAGCCGCGCCTCGGTGACCGGGCCCTCGACCGTCAGCTCGAAGCGCTTGCCGACCCGCACGCCCGGCCAGCCCTCGCGGCCGAGGCGCGCGAGGGCGCCCGCGACGGCCTTCCCCTGCGGGTCCAGCAGCTCGGCCTTGGGCATGACCTCGACGACGATCACCGGCACTCCGCGAGTCTACCGAGAGGCCGCACGCCCGTTCCGCGCCGTCAGTCGGCGGCGGCCAGCCGGTCGAGCAGCTCGCGGTAGCGGTCCGCGGTGCGCGCCACGACCTCGTCGGGCAGCCGGGGCGGGGCGCCGGTGCCGTCCCAGTGCGCGCGCAGCCAGTCGCGCACGATCTGCTTGTCGAAGCTGACGCCCCGTCGCCCCTCGGCGTAGGCGTCCGCGTCCCAGTAGCGGCTGGAGTCGCTCGTGAGCACCTCGTCCGCCAGGACGATGCCGCCGTCCCCGGCGGCGCCGAACTCGAGCTTGGTGTCGGCGAGCAGCAGGCCGCGCGCACCCGCGACCTCCGCCGCCCGCCGGAAGACGTCGAGCGAGGTCGCGCGGAGCGCCTCCGCGGCGGGCCCGCCGACCAGCTCGACCACGCGGTCGAAGGCGATGTTCTCGTCGTGGTCGCCCTGCGCGGCCTTGAAGGCGGGGGTGAAGATCGGCTCCGGGAGCAGGTCGCCCTCCTGCAGCCCCTGCGGCAGCCGCACCCCGCTGATGGAGCCGCGCTCGACGTACTCCGCGTACCCGCTGCCGGTGACGACGCCGCGGACGACGCATTCCACGGGGTGCATGTCGAGCCGTCGCACCAGCATCGAGCGGTCCCGCACCGCGTCCGGCACGCTCGACTCGTCGTCGAGCAGGGCGTTCGGGACGTCGGGGAAGCGGGCGAGCCACCAGCGCGTCAGCGCGGTGAGCATCGCGCCCTTCCCGGGGATCGGCGTCGGCAGCACGACGTCGTAGGCGCTGACGCGGTCGCTCGCGACGAGCAGCAGCGCGTCGTCTCGGCCCTCCGGCGCGTACAGGTCGCGCACCTTGCCCGAGGCGAGGTGCGCGAAGCCCGCGATCGCGGCGCTCACGCGACGCCCGCCGCGATGTCCGCGCGGTGCTGCCCGCCCTCGAGGCCGAGGGCCGCGACGCCGTCGTAGGCGCTGGCGCGCGCCGCCGCGACCGAGGGCCCGGTGCCCACGACGGTGAGCACCCGTCCCCCCGAGGCGATCAGGCCGCCGTCCGGCCCCTCGGCGGTGGCGGCGTGGTCGACGTGGACGCCGGGGAGCGCCTCGGCCGCCTCTGCCCCCTCGACCCGGGCGCCGAGCACCGGGTCGCCGGGGTAGCCGGCGCTCGCCACGACGACGCCGACCGCCGCGTCGGCGGTGAAGGCGGGAGCGTCCGCCTCCTGCAGCACGCCGAGCGCCGCGTCCCGCAGCAGGGACCCGAGCGGGGTGGCGAGCCTCGGCAGCACCACCTGCGTCTCCGGGTCGCCGAAGCGCGCGTTGAACTCGATGACCCGCACGTCGGCCCCGTCCACGATCAGCCCGCAGTACAGCAGGCCGACGAAGGGGGTGCCCTCCTCCGCCAGCTGCGCGAGCACCGGCTCGGCGACCCGGCTCCGCACCAGCTCGACGAAGGCCGCCTCGCCGCCGAAGGCCGCGTCCAGCCAGGGCAGCGGCGAGTAGGCGCCCATGCCGCCCGTGTTCGGGCCGGCGTCGCCGTCGCCGAGCCGCTTGAAGTCCTGGGCGGGGCTGAGCGGCAGGGCGCGCGTCCCGTCGCAGACGAAGAAGAGGGACACCTCGCGGCCGGAGAGGAACTCCTCGAGCAGGACCGGGCCGCCGGTCAGCCAGTGCAGGGCGTGCTCCCGCGCCGCGGCGCGGTCCTCCGTGACCAGCACGCCCTTGCCCGCCGCGAGCCCGTCCGCCTTCACGACGTAGGGGGCGCCGAGCTCGTCGAGCGCGGCGTCGAGGGCGTCGGCGGTGAGCACGTCGATCGCGCGACCGGTGGGCACCCCGGCGGCGGCCATGATCCGCTTCGCGAAGCCCTTGCTGCCCTCGATGCGCGCCGCGTCCGCGTCGGGGCCGAAGACGGGCACGCCCTGGGCCCGCAGCGCGTCGGCGACGCCGGCGACGAGCGGCGCCTCGGGGCCGATCACCACGAGCTCCGCCCCGGTCCGCAGGGCCAGCTCGGTCGCGGCCGAGGGGTCGGCCGCGTCGACCGCGAGGACCTCGGCGAGCCGGGCGATGCCCGCGTTCCCGGGAGCGACGACGACGTCGTGCTGCTCGGCGACGAGCGCACGCGCGATCGCGTGCTCTCGGGCGCCGGAGCCGAGGAGGAGGATCCGCACGACGACCGATCCTGCCAGGCGCACGCGGCCGCGTCGTCGGAGATTACGGTTGGGCCGTGGCACGCGCGCGCATCCCGCAGGGGCAGGGGGACCAGGCGGTCGCCGCCGCCCTCGCCGGCGACGCCGACCGGCCCATGACCGCCACGGCGGTGCGGTACCTGCTGCAGGTGCTCGCCGACCGCTACCCGGGCGGAGCGGTCGAGGTGCGGGTGCCGCCCTACGGCGCGGTGCAGTGCATCGAGGGGCTGCAGCACACCCGCGGCACGCCGCCGAACGTCGTCGAGACCGACCCCGCCGTGTGGCTGCAGCTGGCGACCGGGTCCCGGGGCTGGACGGACGCGCTCGAGTCCGGCGCCGTGCGCGCCTCGGGCAGCCGCGCCGACCTGTCCGGGCGCCTGCCGGTCTGGCGGGCGTCGTGAGCGACCCCCGGCACGAGGACGTGCGGGTGCGCCGCGCCCCCAAGGTCGGCGTCTTCCTCGGGCTCGGCGCGGGGATCGGGGCGGTCGTGGCCCTGCTCGCGGTGGCCCTGACCCCGCCGGACCCCCAGGTCCCGACGCCGCAGGCGTTCGGGTTCCTGCTGCTGCTGCTCGCTCCGCTCGGCGCACTGGTGCTCGGCGCCGTCGCCGTGCTGATCGACCGGATCGGGGAGCGGCGGGCGCGCGTCGTCCGCGCCGAGCGCACCTCCGGCGAGCCCCCGGCCGACGACTGATTCCGTTTCGAAGGTGATCCGGCGCGGCCGGATCACCTTCGAGACGGACTCAGCGGGCGAGGAAGGCGATCGCGGCGTCGCGGAACGCGCGCGCGGTCGGCGCGTTGAAGTGGTTCCGCCCTGCGAGCTCGACGAGCTCGCTCCGCGGCGTCGCGGCCGCGAGCCGGCGGGTCGCCTCGAGGATCGGGTCCTCGCTCCCCGCCGCGAACAGCACCGGCTGCTGCGGCGGGTCGGCCGGATCGGGCTGGAGGCCCCCGCGCATGCCCTCGACGAGCGAGACGAGGGCCGTCAGGTCGTTGCCCGGCGTCAGCTGCGCCATCGTGAGGTACGCCTGCGTCAGCCGGTCCGTGACCGCCGTCCCCCGTTCGATCCGTGCCCGCGCCTCGTCCACGCGGAAGCGGGTCAGCGGGTCGCCGTCCGGGATGCCGCCGAGCACCGCGCGCCGGATCGTGCCCGGGCCGAGCTCCAGCAGCGCGTGCCAGCCGACGCGGGCGCCGAGCGAGTAGCCGACGAGGTCGACCTCGTCCACCAGGTAGGTGTCGAGCACGGTCTGCACGTCCTCGACGAGCAGCGCCATGGAGTATGCGGCGGGGTCGTGCGGCTTGCCGCTCGCCCCGTGCCCGCGCTGGTCGATCGCGATCACCCGGCGCCCGGCGCGCTGCAGCTCGCGAACCCAGCCGGTCGCGACGAAGTTCGCGAACGCGCTGGAGGCGAAGCCGTGCACGGCCAGCACCACCTCCCCGTCCGGGTCGCCGAGGTCGTAGGTGGCGATCGGCACGCCGTCGCCGGCCATGACGGCGCGCGGATCGGGCGGGGACGGGAGCAGGGCCACGCCCCGATCCTGCCGTCAGGCGTGGGTGCCCGGCTCGTGCGCGGTGTGCGCGGGCGGCTCGAGCTGGAAGGTCGCGTGCTCGAACCGCACGCTGAAGTGCTGCGCGGCGCACCGCTGCAGCGCGTCGAGCACCGCCGGCGCATGTCCGTTGCGGAAGACCTCGCCCTCGACGACGACGTGCGCCGAGAGCACCGGGAGGGCGGACGAGATGCGGGTGGCGTGCAGGTCGTGCACCGCCAGCACGTGCGGCTGCTGCTGCAGGTGCTCGCGCAGGGCGTCGAGGTCGAGCCCGCGGGGCGTCGACTCGAGCAGCACGTCGACCGCGTCGCGCAGCAGCAGCACCGAGCGCGGCACGATCACCGCACCGACGAGCAGGGCGGCGACGGCGTCGGCACGGGTCCAGCCGGTGAGCGCGATCACGGCGCCCGCCGCGAGCACGCCGATCGAGCCCGCGGCGTCCGCGACGACCTCGAGGAAGGCGGCCCTGGTGTTGAGGTCGTGGCCGCGGTGCCGCAGCAGCACCGCGGCGGAGACCAGGTTGCCGGCGAGGCCGATCGCGCCGAACACGAGCAGCCCGGCGCCGGGCACCGGCGGCGGGTCGGCGAGCCGCTGCACGGCCTCCACGACGACGAGCACCCCGATGCCGAGCAGCACCGCGGCCTGCAGCGTCGCGCCCAGCACCTCGGCCCGGGCCCAGCCGAACGTGCGGCGGGGCGACGCCGGTCGCCCCGCGAGCCGCGCGGCCGTCAGGGCGACGCCCAGCCCGAGCGCGTCCGCGGTGAGGTGCGCCGAGTCGACCAGCAGCGCGAGGCTGCCGGTCAGCGAGGCCCCGATCACCTGCACGACGAGCAGCGCGCAGGTGACGGCGAACGCCGCCGTGATCGCGCGGCGCGGCGCCTCGTGCCCGTGGTCGTGCATCCTCACGTCCCTTCCGCCTCCAGTGTGACGGCAGGGACGGAAAGACCCCGGGCGGCGGGTGGGGGAACCGTCGCTGCCCGGGGTCGTCATCCGTGGGACCGCTGCGCAGACCGGCGGGGAAGTGGTCCGTGCACCGTCTCGTCGGGGGTCGAGTCGGGTGAAGCGGTCTAGCGGGTAGTGCGGCGGTGGGTGCCGCCGCGCACGACTGTAGCAAAGCTGCGGACAGAACGCCCGTTCTGTCCGCAGTCCCGACCGCCCCCAGTGCGGGGGCCGGTCAGGACAGCTGGTTCGCCTCGACCCAGCGCAGGTAGTCGTCGTCGACCGTGCCGGTCACGTACCGGCCGTCGAAGCAGCTCATCTCGAGGTCGGTGACGGTCGAGCCCTCGACGATCGCGTCGCGCATGTCGTCGACCTCCTGGTAGATCAGGCGGTCCGCGCCGATCTCCCGCGCGACCTCCGGGATGCGCTTGCCGGCAGCCACCAGCTCGCGCCGCGTCGGCATGTTGATGCCGTAGACGTGCGGGAACCGGACCGGCGGGGCCGCGGAGGCGAAGGTGACCTGGTTCGCGCCGGCGGCCCGCGCCATCTCGACGATCTCGCGGCTCGTCGTGCCGCGGACGACCGAGTCGTCGACGATCAGCACGTTCTTGCCGCGGAACTCGGTGCCGAGCGCGTTCAGCTTCTGCCGCACGCTCTTCTTGCGCACCGCCTGCCCCGGCATGATGAAGGTCCGGCCGACGTAGCGGTTCTTGTAGAAGCCCTCGCGGTAGGTGATGCCGAGGCGCTGCGCGAGCTGCATCGCCGACGGCCGGGACGAGTCCGGGATCGGCATCACGACGTCGATGTCCCCGAGGGGCGCGTGCTCCGCGACGGTCGCAGCGAGCCGGTCGCCGAGGCGCAGCCGCGCGTCGTAGACCGAGATGCCGGACATCGTCGAGTCGGGGCGCGCGAGGTACACGTACTCGAACGAGCACGGGACGAGCCGCGGGTGCTCGGCGCACTGCTGCAGGTGCAGCTCGCCGTCGGGGGTGATGAAGACGGCCTCGCCCGGGGCGACGTCGCGGACGACCTCGTAGCCGTTGGCCTCGAGCACGAGCGACTCCGACGCGACCATCCACTCGTCGCGCTGCACGCCGGGCAGGTGGTCGGCGGTGCGGCGGCCGAGGGTCAGCGGGCGGATGCCGAACGGGTCGCGGAACGCGAGCAGGCCGCGGCCGGCGATCAGCGCGATCGCGGCGTAGCTGCCCTCGACGCGCTCGTGCACGCGGCGCACCGCGGTGAAGACGTCGTCGGGCTCGAGCTCGGCGCCGTTCAGCTGCGACTGCAGCTCGTTCGCGAGCACGTTCACGAGCAGCTCGGTGTCGCTGTCGCTGTTGAGGTGCCGGCGGTCGACGTGGAACAGGTCCGCCGTCAGCTCGCGCGTGTTGGTCAGGTTGCCGTTGTGCACGAGCACGATGCCGTACGGCGCGTTGACGTAGAAGGGCTGCGCCTCCTGCTCGCTCGCCGCGCTGCCGCGGGTCGCGTAGCGCACGTGCCCGAGCCCGGTGCTGCCGAGCAGGGTGCGCATGTCGCGGGTGCGGTACGCCTCGCGCACCTGCCCGCGGGCCTTGACCATGTGGAACGAGCCGCCGTCGTCGGTCACGAGGCCAGTGGAGTCCTGACCGCGGTGCTGCAGCAGCAGCAGCGCGTCGTAGACGAGCTGGTTGACCGGCTGGGCGGCGGAGACGCCGACGATGCCGCACATAGTGGAGTGGGGTTCCCCCTGGCCTACGCTCGAGTGGTGCAGGGACCATCCTCCCACTCGTCGGGGTCGCGCCCGACCGGGGTCCGCCCGTGACCGACCTCTACGCGGCGGCGGGCGTCGACACCCGTGCCGGCGACACCGCGGTCGAGCTGATGAAGCGGGCGGTCGCCGCGACGCACGGCCCGCAGGTGCTCGGTGGCGTGGGCGGGTTCGCGGGGCTCTGGGACGCCTCCGCGCTGCTCGCGTACCGCCGGCCGGTGCTCGCGACGTCCACCGACGGCGTCGGCACGAAGATCGCGATCGCGCAGGCGCTCGACCGCCACGACACGATCGGGCAGGACCTCGTCGGCATGGTCGTCGACGACATCGTGGTCGTGGGCGCCGCACCGCTGTTCATGACGGACTACATCGCCTGCGGCCGGGTGGTGCCGGAGCGCATCGCCGAGCTGGTCGGCGGCATCGCGCGGGCCTGCGGGGAGGCCCGGACGGCGCTGACCGGCGGCGAGACCGCGGAGCACCCGGACCTGATGGCGCCGGACGACTACGACGTCGCGGGCGCGGCGGTCGGCGTCGTGGAGGGCGACCGCCTGCTCGGCCCGGACCGGGTGCGGCCGGGGGACGCGGTGCTCGCGATGGCCTCGTCCGGCCTGCACAGCAACGGCTTCTCGCTGGTGCGGCGCATCGTGGGCGGCCGCGCCCTCGGCGAGGTCGTGCCGGAGCTGGGGCGGAGCCTGGGGGAGGAGCTGCTGGAGCCGACGCGGCTCTACACGGCGCCGCTGCTGGACGTGCTCGCCGACCCCGTCGGCGACGGGGTGCACGCGCTGACGCACGTGACGGGCGGCGGCATCGCCGCGAACCTCGCGCGGGTGCTGCCCGCCGGGGTCTCCGTGGAGCTGGACCGGTCGACCTGGGCGCCGCAGCCCGTCTTCCACGTGCTCGCGGAGTGGGGCGGCTTCGACCTGGCGCAGGCCGAGGGCACCTGGAACCTCGGCATCGGCATGCTGGCCGTCGTCGCGCCGGAGTCGGCCGACGCGGTCGCGGCGCTGCTCGGGGCGGCGGGCGTGCCCACGTGGCGTGCCGGCACGGTCGCGCAGGGCGCGCCGACGGGCGACGGCTGGGTCGCCGAGGCGAAGGGCGTCGCGGGCGGCTCGGTCCGCCTCGCGGGCGCGCACCGCTGACCAGAGCGGATCCGCAGCTCCTCCGCGGACCCGCAGCTCTGTCACGCACGCCGCAGCGGAGCCCGCAGCCGCGGCGTGTCGCGCGAGAGCTGTGGATCCGCGAGCGCCTCAGTGGCCGGTCAGCGCGTGGCAGCCGCCGTCCATGATGAACCCGCCGGTCTCCACCGTCGCCCGCCCGCTCGGGGGCACCGAGCCGATCAGGCAGCCGGAGCCGCCGACCTGTGCCTCGAAGCCGACGGTCGCGGTGCCGTCCGCGGCGACCCAGGGCGCGCCCTCGGTCGTCATCGCTGCGACGACCCCGGTCACCGCCTCGACGGAGCGCGGTTCGGGCAGTGCGTCGAGGCGCTGGAGCACGTCGTCACGGGCCGCGTCCAGCACGACCTGCGCGGATGCGGTGACCGGCATCCGGTCGCTGTACCGGTGGTTCTCCGCGTACTGGGGCGGTCGGTCGCCGGTCGCCGGATCGGCGTCTGCGGGCTGACGGTTTGCGCCCGCCGTCGGGTCAGCGGCTCCCACGACTGCATCCGCCGTGGAGGTCGCGCCCGGAAGCGGATCCGACGCCTGCCCGCAGCCGCACAGCAGCAGCGCGAGGCAGGCCGAGCCGACGGCGAGCGCCGCTGGCGGGAGGCCCCTCACGAGGGCCCCGCGCTCAGCGGCGTGCGTCGTCCTCCGCGAAGTCGTCCTCGGACCATCCCGAGTGCGCTTCGGAGGAGTGGCCGGAGAGCTCGCGCTCCAGCTCGTTGTAGTTCGTGTCCGGGCTGAAGTACTTCAGGTCGCGAGCGACCTTGGTGTGCTTCGCCTTCTGACGGCCGCGCCCCATGCGTGACCCCCTCACGTCGTCCTCGCCGGCCCGGGGTGAGAAGGGGGCGGCGGAATTGCGATAACCGGAGGCGATCGTAACACGCGCCCTTGCGGCAGGATGGTGGTGGCACTCGTGCGTCGGGAGGGGGCGGCCGTGGTCTCGGTTCCGGCTCGCGTCGACGTGGTGGTGATCGGGGCCGGGCAGGCGGGGCTGTCGGTGGCCTACTACCTGCAGCGGCTCGGGGTCCGTCCCGGCGTCGACCAGATCGTGCTCGACCGGGGCCCGGGCGCCGGCGGCGCCTGGCAGCACCGGTGGGCGGCGCTGCGACTCGGCTCCGCGCACCGCGTGCACGACCTTCCCGGCATGAGGCGGGCGGGCATCAGCTTCGAGACCGCCGACCGCGCGCGGCCGGCGAGGGACGTCGTCGGCGAGTACTACGCGCACTACGAGCGGTTCTTCGGCCTCGACGTGCGGCGCCCCGTCGCGGTCGCCGCCGTCTACGACCGGGGCAGCGACCTCGTCGTGCGCAGCACGGCGGGGGAGACGGTGGCACGGGTCGTGGTCAACGCCACCGGCACGTGGGGCGCGCCGTTCGTGCCCTACTACCCGGGGATGCGCGACTTCGCCGGGCGCCAGGTGCACACCTCCACGTACCGCGACGCCGCCGAGTTCGAGGGGCAGCGGGTGCTCGTCGTGGGCGGCGGCACCTCCGCGATCGGCTTCCTGCTCGAGCTCGAGGGCGTCGCGGCGAAGACGACGTGGGCCGTGCGGCGCCCGGTCGACTACCTGCAGCAGGGCACCCTCGACCTGGAGGCGGCGGTGAACGCCGTCGCCCAGCAGGACGACGCGGCGCGGGAGGGGCGCGCGCTGCCCTCCATCGTCTCCGGCACCGGCGTGCCGCTGACCCGGCGCATCGCGGCCGCGATGGAGCGCGGGGTGCTGCAGGAGCGGCCGATGTTCGGCCACCTCGAGGCGCACGCGGCCGTGTGGGCCGACGGCTGGCGCGAGCCGGTCGACGCGATCGTCTGGGCGACGGGCTTCCGTCCCGACATCCGGCACCTCAGCCCGCTGAGGCTGCACGAGAAGGCGGGCGGCGTGACCGTCGCCTCCGGGGCCGCGGAGCGCGATCCGCGCATCTTCTTCGCCGGCTACGGGCCGACCGCGAGCACCGTGGGCGCGAACCGGGCGGGGCGCTCGCTCGCGCGGCAGGTGTACGCGGCGCTCGGCGGCCCCACGCAGCCGCTCGAGGCGACCGCGGACACGATCGAGCTGGCGGACCGCATCGAGGTCGCACCTCAGCGCGAGGACCCGGTGGCTGCGCTGATGGCGCGCTTCTTCACCGACGCCTGACCCGCGGGCGCGGGATCGGGGCGACCAGCGGAGTCGGGGCGATCAGCGGATGGGCGGCGGGATCAGCGCGGCGTGAGGTCGCGCTCCGGCTCGGCGGGCGGGGCCTCGACCCGCGGCAGCTCCTGCACGCGGCCGCCGCTCACGTGCCGGCGCTGCGGCATGCCCTGCGGCCGCACCGGCTCCCCGCGGCGGTCCTGACCCGGGATCGGGCGGCTGCGCCGGCCGTAGATCACCTCGGAGGAGTCGAGCAGCCACGGCACGAGCGCCAGCGTCACGCCGTGCACGAGCATCAGCTTCTGCCGGATGCGCCGCGCCTTGTGGTTGTGCAGCAGCTGCTCCCACCAGTGCCCCACGACGTAGACCGGCGTGTAGATCGTCACGACCTCGCTGCCGTGGGACGCGCGGTGCGCCTTCACGTACTTGATCAGCGGCACGCTGATGTCCCGGTAGGGGGACGGCACGACGATCAGCGGCACGGTGATGTTCATCCGCGCCCACTCCGCCTCCAGGCGCTCGGTGGCGCGGTCGTCGATGGAGACGTGCACCGCCTCGAGCGTCCCGTGCTGCGCGGCGATCGCGTAGTCGAGGGCCTTCAGCACGGGCTTCTGCATCCGGCCGACCAGCACGATCGCGTGGTCGCCCTTCGCCCCGAAGGTGGTGTGCGGGTCGACCTCGATCTCGCGCTCCACGTCGCGGTAGTAGCGGTTCACGCCGAGCATCAGGAACCAGAGGATCGGCATGATCACGAACACGAGCCAGGCGCCGTGCGTGAACTTCGTGATCGTGACGATCACCAGCACGGCCGCCGTCATCGTGGCGCCGACCAGGTTGATGACGAGGCTGCGGATGGTCGACGACCGGTTCGGGCAGCCGCGGCGCAGCATGCGGATCCAGTGCCGCACCATTCCGGTCTGACCGAGGGTGAACGACACGAAGACGCCGATGATGTACAGCTGGATCAGGTTCGTGACGCTCGCGCGGTAGACGAGCAGCAGTAGCGCGGCGACCCCGGCGAGCAGGATGACGCCGTTGCTGTAGATCAGGCGGTCGCCGCGGGTCGAGAGCGACTTCGGGGCGTAGGAGTCGCGGGCCAGCACCGACCCGAGCAGCGGGAAGCCGTTGAACGCGGTGTTCGCGGCGAGCAGCAGCACGAGGGCCGTGGCGGCCTGGATCAGGTAGAAGAACGGCGAGGTGCCGCCGAACGTCGCCGCGGCGACCTGCGCCATCAGGCTCGGCTGCGGCGCGGTGCGGCACGCGTCGAAGCCGATCAGGGCGCACGGGTCCTCCGCGTAGTGCACGCGGGAGATCAGCGCGACGGCGAGCAGGCCGACGAACAGGCAGATCGCGATGAGGCCCATCACGGTCAGCGTCGTCTGCGCGTTCCGCACCTTGGGGCGCCGGAACGCCGGGACGCCGTTCGCGATCGCCTCCACGCCGGTGAGGGCGGAGCAGCCGCTCGCGAAGGCGCGGAGCACCAGCAGCACGAGGCCCGCCTGCGTCACCTGATCGACCTGCACCGTGTAGCCGGCGCTCGCGGCGACCGGCGCGTCCCCGAGCAGCGTGCGGACGAGCGCGGTCACCACCATCAGTGCGACGCTCGCGATGAAGACGTAGGTCGGCAGCGCGAACGCCTTGCTCGACTCGCGGACCCCGCGGAGGTTCACCGCGGCGAGCAGCACGACGATCACGAGCGCCATCTCCACCCGCGCCGGGGCGAGGCCGGGGAACGCGCTGATGATGTTGTCGACACCGGAGGCGACCGAGACCGCGACGGTCAGGATGTAGTCGACGAGCAGTGCGGAGGCGACGACCAGCGCCGGCTTCTCGCCGAGGTTCTTCTGCGCGACCTCGTAGTCGCCGCCGCCCGACGGGTACGCCTTGATCAGCTGGCGGTACGACAGCACGACGACCACGAGCAGCAGCACGACGACCGCGGCGACCCCGGGCGCGAAGGAGAGGAACGAGAGCCCGCCGAGCAGCAGGATCAGCAGCAGCTCCTGCGGTGCGTACGCCACCGACGACAGGGGGTCGGAGGCGAAGATCGGCAGCGCCAGATGCTTCGGCAGCAGCTGGTCCTCGAGCTTGTGAGACGGCAGTTTCTCGCCCAGGATCAGGCGTTTCATCCGCCTGGTGTCGTCCTCGGGCGCCGAAGTCACGCTGCGGAACACTACTCATCCGCCCGGGCGTGTCAAACGGTCGGCGAAGCGCCCCGCGCGCGACCCCGTGCCGCCCCGAGCGCGCTCCCGGCGCACCGTGGTGACACGGTCGACGTCGCGCAACGGCGACCGTGTTGCTGAAGCGTGCACGGGGGCTTCGTGGGGCGGTCGGAGCGGGGACCCGGGCGCGCCCCTGACCGCTCGGTCAGGGATACTCGACGGGTGCACCTGCTCGCGGCCTTCAGCCTGCGCAACCGGTCCCTCATCGCGCTCGTGACGATCGTCGCGGCGGTCTTCGGCGTGCTCGCGACCGGGTCGCTCCGGCAGGAGCTGATCCCGTCCGTGCAGTTCCCGCAGCTCGCGATCGTCTCCTCCTACACGGGCGCCTCCCCGGCCGTCGTCGCCGAGCGGGTCAGCCGACCGCTCGAGCAGGCGGTCCGCGGCATCCGCGGCGTGGAGTCGACCAGCTCGCAGTCGTCGACCGGCGCCTCCACGGTCAGCGTCTCCTTCACCTACGGCACCGACCTCGACGCGGCCGAGAACAAGGTCGGCGCCGCGATCAACCGCGTCCGCGCGGCGCTCCCCGACCAGGTCGACCCGCAGGTCGTCGCCGGCAGCCTCGACGACCTGCCGGTGCTCGCCTTCTCCGTGACCGGCGACCGGTCGCGGACCGAGCTGGCCGACGCGGTGCGCCGCTCGGTGCTGCCGCCGCTCGAGAAGCTCGACGGTGTCCGCGCCGCGACCCTCGCGGGCGCCCCGGGCCAGCGCATCACGGTGACGCCGAAGGACGCGCTCGCCGACCGGCGCCTGCCCGACACGGTGATCTCCGACAGCCTCACCGCGGCCGGCGTGCGCCTGCCGGGTGGCACGGTCACGGAGGACGGGCGCGAGCGCGCCATCGAGATCGGCACCGAGCTCACCTCCGCGGCCGACATCCGCGCCGTCCCGCTCGCCGGCGTCACGCAGCAGCAGTGGAACGCGACCGGCGGCTCGCTGAACCGCCCGCCGCAGATCGGCGACGTCGCGACCGTCGAGCAGACGGAGGACCCGCTCACCACCGTCGCCCTCGTGAACGGGCGGGAGGCGCTGACCGTCTCCGTCACGAAGCTGCCCGACGCGAACACGGTCGAGGTCTCGCACGCCGTCCGCGACGCCCTGCCCGGCCTCCGCTCGGCGCTGGGCGCGGGCGGCGCCTTCACGCCGGTGTTCGACCAGGCGCCCTACATCGAGCAGTCCATCGAGTCGCTGCTGACGGAGGGCCTGCTCGGCCTCGCCTTCGCGGTGCTCGTGATCCTGCTGTTCCTGCTGAGCGGCCGGGCGACACTGGTCACCGCCATCTCGATCCCGACCTCGGTGCTGATCACCCTGATCGGGATGCAGGCGGCGCAGTACTCGCTGAACATCCTGACCCTCGGCGCGATCACGATCTCGGTCGGGCGCGTCGTCGACGACTCGATCGTGGTCACGGAGAACGTCGCCCGCCACCTGCGCGAGGACTTCCCGAACGTGCGGACGCGGCAGGACCGCCGCGACATCCCGGCGGCGGACCGGCGCCGCATCGTGCTGACCGCGGTGCGGGAGGTCGCCGGCGCGGTCACCGCCTCGACCGCCACGACGATCGCCGTCTTCCTGCCGATCGCCTTCGTCGGGGACACCGCCGGCGAGCTGTTCCGGCCCTTCGCGCTGACCGTGACGATCGCGCTCGCGGCCTCCCTGCTCGTCTCGCTGACGATCGTGCCGGTGCTCGCGTTCTGGTTCCTGCGGCCGGGGTCGGAGCGCCGGCGGGACTCGCGCCGCCCCCTGCTGCAGCGCGGCTACCGGCCCGTGCTCGGCACGACCCTGCGGCACCCGTGGCTCACGATCGGCGCCGCGGCCCTCGTGCTCGGCGGCACCCTGGCGCTCGTGCCGTCGCTGCAGACGAACTACCTCGGCTCGTCCGGGCAGAACACCCTCACGGTCACGCAGACCGTCGCCGACGGCACGGACCTGCAGGCGCAGACCGACGAGGCGCGGACGACGGACCGGATCCTCCGCGGCGTCGACGGCGTCGAGACCGTGGCGGCGACGATCGGCACCTCGGGCAGCGCGGCGCGCGACGCGTTCGAGGGCGGGCAGGGCACCCGCATCACCTACTCGCTGACGACCGACGCGTCCGCGGACCAGCAGGCGCTCGAGCGCACGGTCCGCCAGCGGCTCGGCCCTTCGACAGGCTCAGGAGGGGCCGGCGGCGGCGAGTTCGAGGTGTCCGCCGGGCAGGGCTTCGGCGCGTCCTCCGACATCGAGGTCGACATCACCTCCGGCAGCACGGACGCCCTCGAGACGGGCACGCAGCGGGTCGTCGACGCGCTGCGCGGCAGCGACGCCGTCGCGCAGGTGACCAGCGACCTCACCGCGACCCAGCAGTACCTCGCCGTCGACATCGACGGCCGGGAGGCGGCGAGGCGCGGGCTGACGGAGGCGGCGGTCGCGCAGCTCGTCTCCCGCGCCACCCAGCCGACGAGCATCGGGTCGATCACCGTCGGCGACGAGAGCCTCACCGTCTACCTCGTGCAGCAGGACCCGCCGACGACGCTGGCGCAGCTGCGCGACCTCGACGTCGCGACCCCGCAGGGGCAGGTGCCGCTCAGCGACCTCGCCGACGTGCGCCTGTCGACGGAGGCCGCCGCGATCGCGACGACCGACGGCAACCGCTCCGCCACCGTCACGGCGACGCCCGCGGGCAGCGACGTCGGCGCGGCGAGCGCCGCGGTGACCCGCGCGGTCGAGGCGGTCGACCTGCCGGGCGGCACCGCCGCCACGATCGGCGGCGTCTCGGCGGACCAGCGCAACGCGTTCACGCAGCTCGGCCTCGCGCTGCTCGCCGCGATCCTGATCGTCTACACGATCATGGTGGCGACGTTCCGCAGCCTGCGGCAGCCGCTGCTGCTGCTCGTCTCGGTGCCGTTCGCGGCGACCGGCGCGATCCTGCTGCAGCTGGTGTCGGGCATCCCGCTCGGCGTCGCGAGCTTCATCGGCCTGATCATGCTGGTCGGCATCGTCGTGACGAACGCGATCGTGCTGATCGACCTGGTGCGGCAGCACCGCGAGGCGGGGGAGTCGGTCCGGGACGCGGTGATGGACGGCGCGTCCCGGCGGCTGCGGCCGATCCTGATGACCGCGCTGGCCACGATCTTCGCGCTCGTGCCGATGGCGTCCGGGCTGACGGGGCAGGGCGGCTTCATCTCGCAGCCCCTCGCGATCGTCGTGATCGGCGGCCTCGTCTCCTCCACCGTGCTCACGCTCGTCGTGCTGCCCACGCTGTACTTCCTCGTGGAGGGCCGCCGGGAGCGCCGCGACGCGCGGCGGCTGCGGCGGGAGCAGCCCGGCGACCGGCAGGACGACGGGCGCCCGGCGGAGTTCGCCGCCGTCCCGGCGGGGCCTCGCCGCTCGGGTCGCTGACCCCGCGGACGGGCGGCGCCGCGCCGGTGCCGTCGAGGCGGTAGGCTGCTCCGTCGGCCTGAGACCGCTCGTGGAGTCCATCGGCCCGACCGCGCCCCGCCCGAGGGCGCCCATCCCGGCCGAGTGCAGCCCGTCGCGCTGCCCGCCCCGAACGAACGGATCACGTCATGCCTGCACACGGCCGCAACAACCGGACCCCGGACGGCGCCAAGCGCCGCTGGACCGCCGACGACCGCGCCCGCCGCACCGCCGCGCCGACCAGGGGCCGCACGCAGCGCGCCGACGACACCGGCCGCGCCGCCCGTCGTGCGGCCGAGTTCGGCGAGGGCGGCGGCAGCCGCGAGCGTCGGCCCGACTGGTTCCCGGGCGGCCGCACCGCCGACGACGCCCGCGGCCGCCGGGGCCGTGACGAGCGCGCCGACCGCCGCCGCGGCGACCGGCCGGTCCGCGGCCGCCAC
>NZ_JBHUEA010000004.1:0-169616 GCF_042680685.1 Amnibacterium endophyticum
AACCCGGAAGCTAAGACTCTCAGCGCCGATGGTACTGCGAGGGCGACCTCGTGGGAGAGTAGGACACCGCCGGACACCTTGTCACGAAAGGGGCCTCCCGATGCCGGGCGGCCCCTTTCGTCGTTTCCGGGCCCGATTACCCACCGCCTGCTCCGAACGGTCCTGCTGCGCCGGAGCGCGATCTCGATCGCACGGGCGTGCGCAGCAGAGCAGCCTTCATCAGAGCAGAGGACGATCGTGACCGACAGCGGCGACGAGGACGACACCCGTAGGAGCCGCCGGCGGGAGGGCCGGCCCGACGACGAACGCCGACCGGGCGGTGCCCGGGGGCGCGGCGCCGAGGGGCGCGGCTCCGGTGGCGACCGCTCGGGGGACGCGCGTCCCAGGCGCGACGGTGCCCCCCGTCCTCGTCGTGCGGGTGGCGCCTCGAGCGGTGAGGGCTTCCGCCCGCGCCGGTCGGACGACGAGCGTCGCCCGCGTTCCACGGACGGCGAGCGTCGGCCGCGTCCCGCGCATGACGAGCGTCGGCCGCGTGCCGGCCACGACGAGCGTCGCTCCCGGCCCGGTCAGGACGAGCGTCGTCCCCGGTTCGGGCAGGAGGGGCGTCGCCCGCGCGTCGAGGGGGAGCACCCCGGCCGCGAGCGGCGAACCGGAGGGTTCCGCGCCGACGGCGACCGGAGCCCCGGACGCCGTTCGGCGGACCGCGGCGGACGGGTGGCGGGATCCGATCGCCCGTTCCGCGACGGGGGACCGCGGCGGGGCGTCGGCGCCGATCGCGAGCCCGGCCCCGGCCGTCACGTCGACGAGCCGGTGCTGCCGGAGGACGTGCGGCCCGGCGACCTGGACCGTGCGGCCCGGGCGGAGCTGCGAACCCTGTCGAAGGAGAACGCGGACGCCGTCGCCAGGCACCTGGTGATGGCCGGACGCCTCATCGAGGACGACCCCGCCGAGGCCCACCGCCACGCGCTCGCGGCCG
Source organism: Amnibacterium endophyticum (assembly GCF_042680685.1). Classification (NCBI taxonomy): domain Bacteria; kingdom Bacillati; phylum Actinomycetota; class Actinomycetes; order Micrococcales; family Microbacteriaceae; genus Amnibacterium; species Amnibacterium endophyticum. Next base: position 977 of record NZ_JBHUEA010000004.1, read on the forward strand.
CCCGGCGAGCGGGACGGGTCGCGGTCGTCCGCGAGAGCGTCGCCATCACCGCCTACGCCAACGGCGACTTCGCCCTCGCGCTGCGCGAGCTGCGCACCTTCCGCCGCATCTCCGGCTCCGACGACCAGATCGGGCTGATGGTCGACAGCGAGCGGGGCGTCGGCCGGCCGGACCGCGCGCTCGAGGTCGGACGCGGCGTCGACCGTGCGACGCTGCCCGTCGAGGCGCAGGTCGCCCTGGCGATCGCGATGTCCGGTGCCCGGCTCGACCTCGAGGACCCGCAGGGCGCCCTCGACGAGCTCGAGCGGGTCGAGGTCGACCTCCAGCGGGTCCACCCCTGGTCGCCGGTGCTGTTCGAGGCCCTGTCGGCGGTGCACGAGGACCTGGGCGACGCGGACGCCGCCGCGCTGTGGGCGCGTCGTGCCGAGCGGGCCGGGGCGCTGCTGTCGGAGGTGGACGAGGAGGCCTCGAGCGTCGTCGTGGACACCGAGGCCGAGGCCGAGGCCGAGGCCGAGGTCGAGCCCTCGTCTGCGCAGGGCGGGACCGACGACGACGGTTCGGTCGCGACGACGGCGCCGGAGGGCCCGCAGGGTCCGGACGGGGTCGGCGGCTGATGCGCAGCGGCGCCGCACCGCTGACCGACGCGGACGTCCTGCTGCTCGACCTCGACGGCGTCGTCTACAAGGGCCGGGACGCGGTGCCGCACGCGCTGGACGCCCTGGCCGACGTGCGCGCCCGCGGGGTGCGCATCGGCTACATCACCAACAACGCCTCGCGCACGGCGGCCGCGGTCGCGGCCCACCTCGGCGAGCTGGGGCTGCCTGCCGGTCCGGACGACGTCGTCACCTCGCCGCAGGCCGCCGTCGTGCTGCTCGCGGAGCGCCTGCCGGCGGGTGCCCGGGTGCTCGTCATCGGCGGCGAGGGCCTCACCTCCGTGGTCGCCGCCGCCGGCTTCGAGGTGGTCCGGAGCGCCGACGACGGGCCGGACGCCGTCGTGCAGGGCTTCTCGCCCGAGCTCGGCTGGCGGGACATCGCCGAGGCGTCGTTCGCGCTCGCCGATCCGGACCGGCTGTGGGTCGCCACGAACACCGACTGGACGATCCCGGTCGATCGCGGGCTCGCGCCGGGCAACGGCACGCTCGTGTCGGCCGTGCACGCCGCGGTCGGCCGCCTGCCGCTCGTCGCCGGCAAGCCCGAGACCCCGCTGTTCACGACCGCCGTCTCGCGCTTCGACGCCGGCAGGCCGTTCTTCGTCGGCGACCGGCTCGACACCGACATCGCCGGCGCGAACGCCGCCGGGATGCCGTCGGCGCTCGTGCTGACGGGTGTCGACGGGCCGAAGGAGGTGCTGGCGGCACCGGAGAAGGCGCGGCCGCCGTACCTGCTCCGCGACCTGCGCGGCCTGCTCGAGCCGTACCCGGAGACCGTCGTGAAGGGCTCCGGGACCCACGTCGGCCGGGCCGTCGCCCGGGTCGAGGGCGCCGAGCTGCGGGTGGTCCGCGCGGGCGAGCCGATCGACCTGCTGCGGGCCGCCGCCCACGCCGTCTGGACGTCCGGGGTCGGCGCCTACGCGCTGCGCATCCCCGACGCCGTCCTGGGGCTTCGGGCGTCGTTACGCTGACCGGCGTGGACATGCCTGCGCGCCCGGTCGACGTCGACCGGCTGCCGCTCGAGGAGCGACCCGCCGGCTACGCCGAGGCGCACCGGGCGCTGCAGGAGCGGCTCGGGCTCACGGCGTCGTGACGTCGCGGCTCGACGTCGCGCTGGTCGAGCGGGGCCTCGCCCGGTCGCGCACCGCCGCCGCGGCCGCCATCGCCGCGGGTCGTGTTCGGGTCGACGGCCGCGCCGAGGGCCGGCCCTCCCGGCGTGTGTCCGACGAGGACGAGGTGCTGGTCGAGCCCGACGCGGGCTGGGTCGGCCGCGCCGCCGGCAAGCTGGACGCCGCCCTCGAGGCGTTCGGGGTCCAGGTCGGCGGGAAGGATGCGCTCGATCTCGGCGCCAGCACCGGCGGGTTCACCCAGGTGCTGCTGCGGCGCGGCGCGGCGCGGGTGGTCGCGCTCGACGTCGGCCACGACCAGCTCGTCCCCGAGCTGCGCGACGACGCCCGCGTCGTCGTCGTCGAGGGCGAGAACGCGAGGACCCTGACCGCGGCGCGGCTGGCCGCACTGACCGGCTCGGACGAGCCGCCCGGCGTCGTCGTCGCCGACCTGTCCTTCATCTCGCTGCGGCTCGTGCTGCCGGAGATCGCCGCCGTCGCGGCGGCCGACGCGGACGTGGTCCTGCTGGTGAAGCCGCAGTTCGAGGTCGGCCGATCGCGGGTGCACGGCGGCGTGGTGACCGACCCGGCGGACCGCGAGGAGGCGGTGCGCGGCGTGCTCGACGCGGCCGCGGCGGTCGGGCTGCGCACCGCGGGCGTCGTCGGATCGACCGTATCCGGGCAGGAGGGCAACCGGGAGGTGCTGGTGCACCTGCACGCGGCGCGCGGGTCGGACCCCGCAGAATGGGACCAGATCCTCCGACAGGTCGTCCGGGGACCGAGGGAGGCCGGATGACGTCGCGCCGTCTCGTCCTGCTGCTCGCGCACACCGGCCGGGACGAGACCGTGGAGGCCGCGTCGAGCGTGCTGTCCCTGCTGCAGGACGGGGACGTGACGCCGGTCCTGCGCCGCAGCGAGGTCGACGACCTGGCGGCCAACGGCTGCGCGGTCGACGGCCTCCCGGTGCTCGGCGAGGGCGTCGAGGTCGCCGACCTCGAGCTCGTCGTCGTCCTCGGCGGCGACGGCACCATCCTCCGCGCGGCCGAGCTGACGCGGGGGACCGGGGTCCCGCTGCTCGGGGTGAACCTCGGCCACGTCGGCTTCCTCGCCGAGGCCGAGCGGGACGACCTCGGCGACACGATCCGCCGCGTCGTCGCCCGGGACTGGGACGTGGAGGAGCGGCTGACGGTCGAGGTCGCCGTCGTCGCCGACGGGCGGACGCTCCGGCGCGACTGGGCGCTGAACGAGGTCACCGTCGAGAAGGCGGCGCGGGAGCGGATGCTCGAGCTGGTGCTCGAGGTCGACGGCCGCCCCCTGTCCACGTTCGGCGCCGACGGCCTCGTCGTCGCGACCCCGACCGGCTCCACCGCCTACGCCTTCTCCGCTGGCGGACCGGTCGTCTGGCCGACGCTCGACGCGATGCTCGTGGTGCCGCTGTCGGCGCACGCGCTGTTCGCCCGCCCGCTCGTGCTGCCGCCCGCGTCCACGGTGGCCGTCGAGCTGCTGCGGCGCACGCCCGCCCGCGGGGTGCTCTGGTGCGACGGCCGCCGCATGGTCGAGCTGCCCGAGGGCAGCCGCATCGAGGTGACGGCGTCGGCGGAGCCCGTGCGGCTCGCGCGCCTGCACTCGGACCGCGACCGGTTCGGGGACCGGCTCGTCAAGAAGTTCGACCTGCCGGTGGCCGGCTGGCGGGGGCCGAGACCGTGACCCGCCCCGGGATCGAGGAGATCGCGATCCGGGGCATCGGGGTCATCGAGGACGCGGTGCTGCCGCTCGGTCCCGGGTTCACCGCGCTGACCGGCGAGACGGGCGCCGGCAAGACGATGGTCGTGACGGCGCTCGGGCTGCTGCTCGGCGGCCGCGCCGACTCCGGCGTGCTGCGCACCGGCGCGACGCGCGCCGTGGCGGAGGGTCGGTGGCTGGTGGCCGCCGACGGGCCCGTCGCCGACCGGGTCGACGAGGCGGGCGGCGAACTCGACCCCGCAGGCGACGGCGTCGCCGAGCTGCTCGTCAGCCGGTCGGTCTCCGCGGAGGGGCGCAGCCGCACCAGCGTCGGCGGACGGTCCGTCCCGGTCGGGCTGCTGCAGGAGCTCGGCGCCGATCTCGTCGCGGTGCACGGGCAGTCCGAGCAGCTGCGGCTGAAGTCGCCCGTCGCGCAGCGCGAGATGCTCGACCGGTACGCGGGCGCGCCGCTCGCCGCGCTGCTCGAGCGGTACCAGGCGGTGCACCGGCGCTGGCTGGCCGACCGGGCCGAGCTGGAGCGCCTCTCCGCCGACCACGACGCTCGGGCCGCGGAGGCCGGCGAGCTGCGGACCGCGGTCGCGGAGATCGAGGGCGTCGCCCCGCAGCCGGGCGAGGACGTCGAGCTGGCGGCGCTGGCCGAGCGGCTCGGCGCGCAGGACGAGCTGCGGGTCGCGGCCGCCACCGCGCACGAGGCGCTGTCGACCGAGGACGTCGGCGGCCTCGACGCGCTCACGCTGCTCGTCGAGGCGCGCCGCGCGCTCGAGCGGGCCGCCCCGCTCGACCCCGCGCTCGCGGCGCTCGCGGAGTCCGTCGCGTCCGTCGCGTCGCTGGCCGCCGACGCCTCGGCGGACCTCGCCAGCTACGTCGCCGGGCTGGATCCCGACGCGCCCGGCCGGCTCGAGGTCGTGCAGCAGCGGATCAACGAGCTCGCGGTGCTGATGCGCCGCTACGGGCCGGGGCTCGACGACGTGCTGGCCCTTGCGGAGTCGAGCGGGCGGCGGCTGCTCGAGCTGGACGCGGACCCGGACCGCATCGAGTCGCTCGGCGAGCAGGTCGCGGAGTCGGAGCGGCTCGCGGTGCAGCTGGCGGACGAGCTCTCGGAGCTGCGCCGCTCCGCCGCGGAGCGGCTCGGCGCCGCGGTCACCGCCGAGCTCGCGGACCTCGCGATGGGGGCGTCGGCGGTGCTGGTCGACGTCGCGAGCCGCGACGAGCTGACCTCCACGGGGCGCGACGCCGTGCAGCTGCTGCTGCAGTCGTACGCGGGCGCGGAGCCCCGGCCGATCGCCCGCGGCGCGTCAGGCGGCGAGCTGTCGCGCGTGATGCTGGCGCTCGAGGTGGTGCTGGCGGGCAGCGACCCGGTGCCGACGTTCGTCTTCGACGAGGTGGACGCGGGCATCGGCGGCGCGGCGGCGATCGAGGTCGGCAAGCGGCTGGCGCGGCTCGCGGACTCGTCCCAGGTGATCGCGGTGACCCACCTGGCGCAGGTCGCGGCGTTCGCGACGAACCACCTGAAGGTGCTGAAGGACGTGAGCGGCGAGGTGACCACCTCCACCGTGCAGCGGCTGACCGGCGACGAGCGGGTCGCCGAGATGGCGCGCCTGCTGTCGGGCCTCACGACGAGCGACAGCGCGCTCGCGCACGCGCAGGAGCTGCTGGACCTCGCGACCGCCCGCTGACCCGTCGCGCGGCCCCGCGTCCGACCCGGTGCCCGGGATCCCGTTACGATGGAACCCCGTGGTGGACGCCCCGACAGGACCAGGCCCGGCGCGGACGACGAAGCACATCTTCGTCACAGGGGGTGTGGTCTCCTCCCTCGGCAAGGGACTCACGGCCGCGAGCCTCGGCAACCTGCTGACCTCCCGCGGGCTGCGGGTCGTCATGCAGAAGCTCGACCCGTACCTCAACGTGGACCCGGGCACGATGAACCCGTTCCAGCACGGCGAGGTCTTCGTCACCGACGACGGCGCCGAGACGGACCTCGACATCGGCCACTACGAGCGGTTCCTCGACATCGACCTGAACCAGGCCGCGAACGTCACCACCGGGCAGATCTACTCCGCCGTGATCGCGCGCGAGCGGCGCGGCGAGTACCTGGGCGACACCGTGCAGGTGATCCCGCACATCACCGACGAGATCAAGCGCCGGATGCGCCTGCAGGCCTCCGACGACCCGCAGCCGGACGTGATCATCACCGAGATCGGCGGCACCGTCGGCGACATCGAGAGCCAGCCGTTCCTCGAGTCGGCCCGCCAGGTGCGTCACGAGCTGGGTCGCGGCAACGTCTTCTTCGTCCACGTGTCGCTCGTGCCGTACCTGCCGACCTCGGGGGAGCAGAAGTCGAAGCCGACGCAGCACTCCGTTGCGGCGCTGCGCTCCATCGGCATCCAGCCGGACGCGCTCGTGCTCCGCAGCGACCGTCCGGTGTCCGAGGCGAACAAGCGCAAGATCGCGCTGATGTGCGACGTCGACGAGTCGGCGGTCGTGAACGCGGTCGACGCGCCGTCGATCTACGACATCCCGCGGATGCTGCACGACCAGGGGCTCGACGACACGATCGCCGAGGTGCTGCGGCTCGACGTCGGGCCCGTCGACTGGACCCGCTGGAACACCGTGCTGAAGGCGGTGCACGAGCCGCGGCACGAGGTGACGATCGGGCTCGTCGGCAAGTACATCGACCTGCCCGACGCCTACCTGTCGGTGACGGAGGCGCTGCGCGCCGGCGGGTTCGCGCACGAGACGCGGGTGCTGCTGCGCTGGGTGCCGAGCGACGAGTGCGAGACGCCGGAGGGCGCGGCCGAGCACCTCGCGGACCTCGACGGCATCTGCGTGCCGGGCGGGTTCGGCGTCCGCGGAATCGAGGGCAAGCTGGGCGCGCTGCGCTTCGCCCGCGAGAACGGCATCCCGGCGCTCGGCCTGTGCCTCGGCCTGCAGTGCATGGTGATCGAGCACGCCCGCAACGTGGCGGGGCTGCCCGAGGCGTCCTCCACGGAGTTCGACCCGGACACCCCGTTCCCCGTGATCGCGACGATGGCGGAGCAGGTCGCGATCATCGCGGGCGGCGACCTCGGCGGCACGATGCGGCTCGGCCTCTACCGGGCGGACCTCGAGGAGGGGTCGATCGCCCGCGAGGTGTACGGGCGCGCCGAGGTGAGCGAGCGGCACCGGCACCGCTACGAGGTGAACAACCACTACCGGGAGCGGCTCGCGGCGGCGGGCCTCGTGTTCAGCGGCACCTCTCCGGACCACCGGCTGGTCGAGTTCGTCGAGCTGCCGCGCGACCAGCACCCCTTCTACATCGGCACGCAGGCGCACCCCGAGCTGCGCTCCCGCCCGACGCGGCCGCACCCGCTGTTCCGCGGGCTGGTCGGCGCCGCGCTCGAGCGGCAGCAGGCGAGCCGCCTGTTCGAGGACGAGCAGGAGGAGGTCGGCTCACGTGCCTGAGTCGCAGGCCGGGCCGATCGCCGACGTGCCGGAGACGCATCCCGTCACCGCCCGCACCGAGGTCTTCCACGGGCGGGTGTGGGACGTCGCGAGCGAGACCTTCGACTACGACGGCACCTCCATCACGCGGGAGGTGATCCTCCACCCGGGCGCGGTCGCGATCCTCGCGCTCGACGACGAGGACCGGGTGCTGCTGATCCGCCAGTACCGGCACCCGCAGCGCTCCCGCATGTGGGAGATCCCGGCCGGCCTGATGGACATGGCCGGGGAGTCGCCGCTCGCCGGCGCGCAGCGCGAGCTGGGGGAGGAGGCGGACCTCGCCGCGGCCACCTGGCACGTGCTCGCCGAGTTCGCGAACACCCCTGGCGGCAGCGACGAGACGATCCGGATCTACCTCGCCCGCGACGTGTCGGCGCTGCCGGCCTTCGAGCGGCACGACGAGGAGGCGGACATCGAGGTGCGGTGGGTGCCGCTCGACGAGGTCGTCGACGCCGTGCTCGCCCGCCGGGTGCAGAGCCCGTCGCTCGTGTTCGGGGCGCTCGCCGCGCAGGCGGCCAGGTCGCGCGGCTGGGCGACGCTCGCCCCCGCGGACGAGCCGTGGGAGCGCCACCCCGCGATCGGCTCCGCGCCGTGGGGCCCGCACCAGTACCACCGCTGAGGCGCCTCGCGCGCCCGCGCCGCCGATGCGCGGGGGACGTGTGACGCTGGAGGCGTGGAGGTGGAGCGCGCGGTCGACCGCTTCCTCCGCCACGTCGCCGTCGAGCGCGGGCTGTCCGACAACACGCTCGCTGCGTACCGCCGCGACCTCGCCCGCTACGGCGACCACCTCGCCGCGTCCGGGCGCGGCGCGATCGAGGACGTGACCACCGCCGACGTGCACGCGTTCCTCTTGCGGATCCGGGAGGAGGACGGGGCGGCCGCGTCGTCCGCGGCCCGGATGCTCTCGAGCGTGCGCGGCCTGCACCGGTTCCTCGCGGAGGACGGCGTCGTGCCGGACGACCCGGCGCACGAGGTGACGCCGCCGAAGCTGCCGATGCGGCTGCCGAAGGCGATCGGCATCGACGAGATGGCGCGGCTGCTCGCCGCCACCGAGGGCGACGACCCGGTGCGGGTGCGCGACCGGGCGCTGCTCGAGGTGCTCTACGCGACCGGCACCCGGGTGAGCGAGGCGGTCGGGCTCGACGTCGACGACTGGGCGCACGTGCCCGACGGGGCGGAGGGCGCGGGCTCGATGGTCCGGGTGCTCGGCAAGGGCGGCAAGCAGCGGCTGGTCCCGGTGGGCAGCTACGCCAGGGAGGCGGTGGAGGCGTACCTGACGCGGGTGCGCCCGGTCTTCGCCGTGCGCGGCACCGCGACACCGGCGCTCTTCCTCGGGCCGCGGGGTGCGCGGCTCTCGCGGCAGGGCGCGTGGCTCGTGATCCAGGCCGCGGCGGAGCGCGCGGGCCTCGCCGCGCACGTGTCGCCCCACACCTTCCGCCACAGCTTCGCCACGCACCTGCTGACCGGCGGCGCGGACGTCCGGGTCGTGCAGGAGCTGCTCGGCCACAGCTCGGTGGCGACGACCCAGCTCTACACGCTGGTCACCGCGGACGCGCTCCGCGACGTGTACACGACCGCGCATCCCCGCGCCCGCTGACCGCTGACCGCCCGCGCGGAGCCGCGGCTACGGTGAGCCGATGAGCGAGCGGAGCGTCCACGTCTTCGGACCCGAGCACGGCGTGCCGCCGCAGGTCGGGCCCTTCGCGCACGCCGTGCGCTGGGGCGACACGCTGTACGTCACCGGGCAGATGCCCACCGACCCGGCGACGGGCGAGCTCGTCGAGGGCGGGATCGTGCCGCAGACGGCCCAGGTGCTGCGGAACCTCCGCGCGGTCCTCGCGCGGTTCGACGCGACGCTCGACGCCGCGCTGATGGTGCGCGCCTACCTGACCGACTTCGGCGACTTCGAGGCGTTCAACGCCGAGTACCGCACCTGGTTCGCGGGGCCGCTGCCGAGCCGCACCTGCGTCGGGGTGACCGGGCTCGCCGTCGGGGCCTCGGTCGAGATCGACCTGGTCGTCGGCCTCCCTGGCTGACCGCCCGGGCGGGGACGCCGGCGACCTCGGGGAATGGTCGAGGCGCGGCGCGTCTCCCCAGAACGGGGGACAGCCGTGCCTACCGTGGACGGGACGACTTCTCGAGGCCCGCGTGAGGACGCAGATGACGCAGACGATGCTGGACGACCGCCCCGACGTGCTCGCCGAGGGGGTGCTCGGCCCGACTGGCCGCCCGCTGCGCGAGTTCGCGATCCCGGCGCCGCTGACGCAGCACGGACCCGCCCGGGTGATCGCGCTCTGCAACCAGAAGGGCGGGGTCGGCAAGACGACCACGACCGTGAACCTCGGCGCCTCGCTCGCCGCGCTCGGCCGCCGCGTGCTGCTGATCGACTTCGACCCGCAGGGCGCGCTGTCCGCGAACTTCAAGGTGCAGGCCGAGGACGTCCCGACGATCTACGAGCTGCTGCTCGGCTCGTCCACCGTCGACCCGCGCATCGCGATCCAGCACACGCAGATCGAGGGCCTCGACATCATCCCGGCGAACATCGACCTGTCCGCCGCGGAGGTGCACCTCGTGAACGAGGTGGCCCGCGAGCAGAGCCTCGCCCGCGTGCTGCGCCGCGTCGTACGGGACTACGACGTCGTGCTGATCGACTGCCAGCCCTCCCTCGGGCTGCTGACGGTGAACGCGCTGACGGCCGCGCACGGCGTCGTCATCCCGCTCGCCTGCGAGTACTTCGCGCTGCGCGGCGTCGCGCTGCTGGTGGAGACGATCGAGAAGGTGCGCGACCGGCTGAACCCCGACATCGCGCTCGACGGCATCGTCGGCACGATGTACGACTCCCGCACCCTGCACAGCCGCGAGGTGCTGGAGCGGGTGGTCGAGGCGTTCGACGCGGACGTGCTGGAGACCGTCATCAGCCGCACGGTGAAGTTCCCGGACGCCTCCGTCGCGCGCGAGCCGATCATGGAGTACGCGCCCGAGCACCGCGCGGCGACGGCCTACCGCCAGCTCGCCTGCGAGCTCGTGGCGCGCGGCGCCATCGCGTGACCACGGCTCGAAGCACCGCCGTTCCCGTATCGCGATAGTTGCCGCCTCTGAGCCTCGGAAGCGGCGATCATCGCGATATGAGCGCGCCGGAGAGGAGCGTCGAGCCCGCGGCCGAGGTCTTCCGGGTGCGGGTCGGCGGGTTCGACGGCCCCTTCGACCTGCTGCTCGACCTGATCGGCCGGCACGAGCTCGAGGTGACCGCGCTGTCGCTGTCCGCCGTGACCGACGAGTTCCTCGCGCACCTGGGCCGCCTCGGCGACGCCGTCGGGCTCGAGACGCAGAGCTCGTTCCTCGTCGTCGGCACGACGCTGCTCGACGCGAAGATCGCCGGTCTGCTGCCGCAGGGCGAGGCGGTCGACCCGGAGGCTGTGGCCGTGCTCGAGGCGCGGGACCTGCTGTTCGCCCGGCTGCTGCAGTACCGCGCCTACCGCGAGGCGTCCGCGTGGTTCGGCGACGCGTTCGAGACGGAGGCGTCGCGGCACGCGCACCCGGGATCCCTCGAGGACCGGGTGCGACCCGCGGCGCCGCCCGCCGAGGTTCCGCTCGATCTCGCCGCGTTCGCGCTGCTCGCCGCGAGCGCGCTGACGCCGCGGCCGGTCCCGACCGTCGGCACCGACCACCTGCACGCGCCGCCGGAGCGCGTGCGTCTGCACGCCGCGGAGGTCGTCGCGCTGCTGCGCGACGGCCGGCCGCGCGCCTTCCTCGAGCTGACCGGACCGGACGCGACCCGCGCCGTCGTCGTCGCCCGGTTCCTCGCCGTGCTCGAGCTGCACCGGCAGAGCGCGATCGTGCTGGAGCAGGTCGACCCGCTCGGTGCGCTCGTGGTGCGCTGGACCGCGACAGACTGGGACGACACGCGGCTCGAGTCACTGGGAGGCGACGCGGATGACGGATGACGCACGCCCGGCGCGGCGCACCCCGCAGGAGCCCGTCGCGCTGCTGCTCGCCGGCCTCGCGGCGCCGGTCGAGGAGGCCGTCCCGGGGCTGTTCTCGCCGCCCCGCCGCGCGACCGCAGCGCCTGCCGAGCCCGTCCTCGAGCCCGGGCCCGAGCCCCTTCCCGTCGCCCCGCCGCGATCGCCGGAGCCCGGGGCGGACGCGGCGCTCGACGAGGCGCTGGAGGCGCTCTTCGTCGCGGCCGACCGGCCGCTCGACCTGCTCACCGTCGCCTCGACCGTCGAGCGGCCGGTCGGGCAGGTGCGGCGCGCCGTCCAGCGGATCCGCGACGACCTCGACGGCGTCCGCGGCGGGAGGCGACGCGGCTTCGAGCTGCGCGAGGTCGCGACCGGCTGGCGGCTCTACGCCCGGCCCGCGCACGACGCCGTCGTGCGGTCGCTGCTCGAGATCGAGACCGCCGGCCGGCTCAGCCAGGCCGCGCTCGAGACGCTCGCCGTCGTCGCGTACCGGCAGCCGGTCAGCCGCGGGCAGATCGGTGCCATCCGCGCGGTGTCCGTGGACTCCGTGCTGAAGACGCTGGTCGCGCGCGGGCTCGTGGAGGAGGTCGGCCGGTCGGAGGAGACGGGGGCGACGCTCTACGGCACGACGGAGGACCTGCTCGCCGCGCTCGGCATCCGTTCCATCGACGAGCTGCCGCCGCTCGCGCCGCTGCTCGAGGACGCGGAGGACGCCCGTGCCGTCGCCCGCTGAGCCGAGGACCGATGGCGAGCGCCTGCAGAAGGTGCTCGCCGCCGCCGGCGTCGCCTCCCGCCGCGCCTCCGAGGAGCTGATCGCCGCAGGACGCGTCGCGGTGAACGGCCGCGTCGTCACCGAGCCCGGCAGCCGGGTCGACGCGCAGCGCGACCGCGTCGCGGTCGACGGGGTCGACGTCCAGGTCGACCCGACGCGACGCACCGTGGTGCTGAACAAGCCGACCGGGGTCGTCAGCACGATGCGCGACGAGCGGGGGAGACCCGATCTGCGCCGCTTCACCGAGCGGTACGAGGAGCGCCTCTACAACGTCGGCCGCCTCGACACGGACACCTCGGGCCTGCTGCTGCTGACGAACGACGGCGCGATGGCGCACGTGCTCGCCCACCCGTCCTTCGGCGTCGAGAAGACCTACGTGGCGCTCGTCGCCGGGCGCGTGCACGCGCGGACGCTCGGGCGGCTCACGGCCGGCATCGACCTCGAGGACGGTCCCATCGCGGCCGACCGGGCGCGCGTCGTCCCCGGCGGGGCCAGGGGCGACGCGACGCTCGTCGAGCTGACGCTGCACAGCGGGCGGAACCGGATCGTGCGGCGCATGCTCGACGCGGTCGGCCACCCGGTGCAGGAGCTGGTGCGGCGGCGGTTCGGGCCGATCGCGCTCGGCGACCTCGCCAGCGGCGCGACGCGGGACCTGACCGCCGCGGAGCTCGGCGCCCTGCTCGGGCTCGCCCGTGACCACGTGCCCGCCGACGGGGGCGACGGGCCGCCCGCCCGCTAGGCTGTCCGCCCGTGTCCGCCCGCACCCTGGGGCAGGTCCGGGTCGTCGGCACCGGGCTGCTCGGCACGAGCATCGGGCTCGGCCTCTCCGCCCTCGACGTCGACGTCGTGCTGCACGACGTCTCGCCGTCGACCCTCGCGCTCGCGGTGGACTACGGCGCCGGCCGCCGGGCACGCCCCGATGACGAGCCCGCGCTGCTCGTCGTCGCCGTGCCGCCGGACCGGACCGCCGAGGTGGTGGCCGCGGAGCTCGCTGCCTCGCCCTCGTCGCTCGTCACCGACGTCGCGAGCGTGAAGGCCGGCGTGCTCGACGCCCTGCGGGCGGGCGGCGCCCCGCTCGAGCGCTACGTCGGGTCGCACCCGATGGCCGGGCGGGAGCGCAGCGGGCCGATCGCCGCGCGGGCCGACCTGTTCCTCGGCCGCCCCTGGGTGATCGCACCCCACGTCGCCTCCGCCACCGAGCAGGTGGCCGCGCTCGAGGCGCTCGCTCGCGACCTGGGCGCCGTGCCGACCACGCTCGCCGCCGACCGCCACGACGCCGCCGTCGCCGTCGTGTCCCACGCGCCGCAGCTCGTGTCGAGCCTGCTCGCCGCCCGCCTCGTCGACGCGCCGGAGCACGCGACCGACCTGGCCGGCCAGGGGCTGCGGGACACGACCCGCATCGCCGCGAGCGACCCCGCCCTGTGGCTGCAGATCCTCAGCGCGAACGCCGCCCGGGTCGCCCCGGTGCTCGCCGCGCTCCGCGACGACCTCGACGCGGTGCTCGGGGCCCTTCAGGACCCGGCGGCGCCCGGCGCGCAGCGGGCGCTCGCCGACGCGCTCGCCGCGGGCAACAGCGGCGTCGCCCGCATCCCGGGCAAGCACGGCGTCGACCTGCGCACGACGACGCTGACGGTGCTGATCGACGACCGGCCCGGCCAGCTGGCGCGGCTGCTGACGGAGATCGGCGAGATGGCGGTGAACCTCGAGGACATGCGGCTCGAGCACTCGCCCGGGGCGCCGATCGGCATCGTCGAGGTGTCGGTGCTGCCGGAGGCGGCGGCGGGCCTCGAGACGGATCTTGTTCGACGCGGATGGCGGGTGGCCTGATGGGTGTGGTGGTGGCGGTCGACGGACCGGCCGGCAGCGGCAAGTCGAGCGTGTCCCGGGAGGCCGCCGTGCGGCTCGGGTACGCCTTCCTCGACACGGGAGCGGCGTACCGGGCGCTGGCCTGGGCGGTCCTGCGGGCGGGGCTGGACCCGGAGTCCACGCACGACGTCGAGGCCGTGCTCGACGGGTTCGCGCTGCACTCCGCCGACGACCCCGCCGAGCGCTGGGTGCGCGTCGGCGACGTCGACGTGACGGAGGCGATCCGCGCGCCCGAGGTGTCGGCGGCCGTCAGCGGCGTCGCGCGGGTGCCGGCGGTGCGGAGCACGTTGAACGACGGCTTCCGCGCACGGCTCGCCGCGGCGTCCCCGGGCGTCGTCGTCGAGGGGCGCGACATCACGACGGTCGTGGCACCAGACGCCGACGTGCGCGTCCTCCTCACCGCCCGGCCCGAGGTCCGTGCCGCCCGTCGGGCGCGCGAGCTGCCGGACCAGGACCACGGCAAGGTCGCGGCCGCGATCGCCGAGCGCGACGCGCGGGACTCGCGCGTCGTCGACTTCCTCGAGGCGGCGGAGGGCGTGACCACGCTCGACTCGTCCGACCTCGACTTCGACGGGACGGTGGAGGCGCTGGTCGCCCTCGTGCGCCGCGCCCCCGACCGCGGGCTGGAGCCGGTGCGATGAGCGACGAGGACTACGACGGCCCGGACGAGGTCGCGGAGCACCTGACCGGGCTCGACGAGGCGGCGGCGGAGCGGCGGGCCGAGACCCTGCGCGCCGGGCTCGCGGACTACGAGCTGGACGACGAGGACCGCCTGCTGCTCGAGGCCGGCGAGGCGGACCTCGACGACGCGGGGCCCGGCGCCGCGCTGCCGGTGCTCGCGATCGTCGGACGGCCGAACGTCGGCAAGTCGGCGCTCGTCAACCGCATCCTCGGCCGCCGCGCCGCGGTCGTGCAGGACACCCCGGGCGTGACGCGCGACCGCGTGACCTACCGCGGCGAGTGGGAGGGGCGCGCGTTCACCCTGGTCGACACCGGCGGCTGGGAGCCGGACGCGTCGGGGCTCGACGCCGCCGTCGCGGCGCAGGCGGAGGTCGCGGTCGACCTGGCGGACGCCGTGCTCTTCGTCGTCGACGCCGTCGTCGGCGCGACGAGCACCGACGAGCAGGTCGTGCGGATGCTCCGCGGGTCCGGCAAGCCGGTGCGCCTCGTCGCGAACAAGGTCGACGGGGAGCGGCAGGAGGCGTACACCGGCGAGCTCTGGGGCCTGGGGCTCGGGGAGCCGTGGCCGGTGTCGGCGCTGCACGGCCGCGGCGTCGCCGACCTGCTCGACGAGGTGATGCGGGTCCTGCCGAAGGAGTCGGCCGTCGCGAAGCCGGAGCTCGGCGGACCGCGCCGCGTCGCGCTGCTCGGCCGGCCGAACGTCGGCAAGTCCAGCCTGCTGAACAAGGCGGCCGGCGAGGAGCGGGTCGTCGTCTCGGACACGGCCGGCACGACCCGCGACCCGGTGGACGAGCAGATCGAGATCAAGGGCCGCACCTGGCGCTTCGTCGACACCGCGGGCATCCGCCGCCGCACGCACCTCAGCCAGGGCGCCGACTTCTACGCGTCGCTGCGCACGCAGGCCGCGCTCGAGCGTGCCGAGGTCGCGGTCGTGCTGTTCGACGTGACCGAGCCGATCAGCGAGGCGGACATCCGCATCGTCGACATGGTGCTGGAGTCCGGCCGGGCCCTGGTGCTGGCGTTCAACAAGTGGGACCTGCTCGACGACGAGCGCCGCCGCTACCTGGAGCGCGAGATCGAGCAGGACCTCGCGCACGTGGCGTGGGCGCCGCGCGTCAACCTGTCGGCGCGCACCGGCCGCCACCTGGAGCGCCTGGTGCCGGCGCTCGAGGCGGCGCTCGACGGCTGGGACACCCGCATCCCGACGGGCCGCTTCAACGCGTTCCTGGCGGAGCTGACGGCGGCGCACCCGCACCCGGTGCGGGGCGGGAAGCAGCCGCGGATCCTGTTCGGGACGCAGGCGGGCAGCCGGCCGCCGACCTTCGTGCTGTTCACGACCGGGTTCCTCGACCCGCAGTACCGCCGCTTCGTGCAGCGCCGCCTCCGCGACCTGTACGGGTTCGTGGGGACGCCGATCGTCGTGAACATGCGCGTGAGGGAGCGGCGCAGCCGCTCCTGACATGGGTCGGGCCGCTCCTGCCGTCGGTCGAGGTGCTCACATTGACCGACGGGGGGCGTCGGGATGCTCGGCTCAGGGCCGCGGGAGGCGGACCTCGACGAGCTCGCCCTCGACGCGGGACTCGAGCACGATCGCCGGCGCGGTCGCCGGACCGTGGACGACCTCGCCCGTCTCGACCTCGAAGACGCTGCCGCCCGCCGTCTCGATCGTCGCCGCGCCGGCGCCCGGGTCGGTCAGGACGCCGCCGGTCAGCGGCTCGCCGAGGTGCGTGGAGACGTCCGAGAGCACGTCGACGCGCCCGCCGCGGCGGAGCACGAAGAGGCTCTCGCCCTCGACCTCGCGACGGACGGGCCGCTCCTCGGGCAGGTCCGCGAGCGGGCCGATGGAGTGCCAGCCCGCGGGGAAGCGCTCGAGGACCGCCTGCGCGTGGTTCGCGCCGACGGCCTGGCGGTACGCGAGGTGGCCGCCCAGGTAGCCGCCGACGCCGATCAGGGTGAACGCGGCCCAGCCGAGCAGCCGGCCGCGGGGCTCGCTGCCCCAGCGCCGGTCGGCGTACGACAGCACGTAGACGATCCAGCCGATCTCGTTCGACGCGGCGTGCACGAGGCCGACGCGCTGCGACCGCGTGCCGGATCGCGCCCAGTCCGCCCAGCCCGTGAGGATCGCGGGCGCCGCGGCGAGGATCCCGGTGCCGACGAGCAGCCGCGAGGTGCGCGCCGTGCCCGGCAGGGCGTCGAGCAGCGCGGCGCTCGCCCAGGTGCCGATCGGGATCTGCACCAGCACCGGGTGGACCGGGTGGCCGGCGGGCACCCCGTGGAGCAGGTCCTCCAGCCCGCGCGGCTTCATCACCTTCAGCAGCAGCGGCTTCAGGTGGCCGATCACCGGGTCGAGCAGATGCAGGTCCTCGAGTCGTGCCACGGGCTTCAGGAAGGGGAGTTCACGCACGGGGACCAGCCGACGCCCAGCGGGGCTCGGGCGCAAGCCGGGGACGCGGCGCGCAGTGGATGCGCAGCCGGCGCACCGCTGCTTCCCACCCCGCGGGTCAGCCGAGCAGCGCGGCCAGCGCGGCGTCGATCTCGCGCGTCGCTGCGAGCGGGCCCGGGAGGGGCGTGCCGTAGAAGCCGTGGATCATGCCGGGGAAGGTGCGGTGCCAGACGCGGACCCCGGCCGCCTCGAGGGCTGCCGCGTAGGCGACGCCCTCGTCCCGCAGCGGGTCGAACTCGGCCGTCGCGACGACGGCCGACGCGACGCCCGCGAGCGTCGGCGCGAGCAGCGGGGCGATGCGCCAGTCCCGCGCGCGCTCCCGCGCCTCGGGCGAGTCGGCGCCCACCCCGAGGTACTGCTCGATGAACCACGCCATGTCCCGCGCGGTGAGGAAGTAGCCGTCCGCGTTCTCGGTGCGGGACGCGTACTCGCCGCCCGGGTCGACCGCCGGGTACGCGAGCAGCTGCGCCGCGAGCGGGATCCCCTCGTCGCGGGCGCGGATGGCCGTCACGGCGGCGAGGTTCGCGCCGGCGCTGTCCCCGGCGACGACGACCCGGCCGGCGTCGCCGCCGAGCTCGTCGACGCGGTCGACGACGTCGCGGAACGCGCTCCACGCGTCGTCGACGGCGGCCGGGAAGGGGCGCTCGGGCGCGAGGGCGTAGTCGACGCTCACGACGACGGCGCCGAGGCTCCGGGCGAGGAGCCGCACCGCGAGATCGTGCGTGTCGAGGTCGCCGATGACGAACCCGCCGCCGTGGAGGAAGACGACCGTCGGCGCGGGGCCGTCCGTCCGCGCGCGGTACACCCGCGCGCGGACGCCGCCGAAGGAGGCCTCGGTGACCTCCGCCACCGGCGGCAGCTCGGCCGGGTCCCGGCGGTCGACGCCGGAGAAGGCGCGGAGCAGCGCGCGGCCCTGCTCCGGCGTCCCGGCGGACATCGGGGGCAGGCCGCGGGCCTGCATCTGCTGCAGCATGGCCTTCACGTCGGGGTCGAGCGGCATCGGGTCCTCCTTGACGGGGTGCGGGCGTGACGGGTGCGAGCGGCGAGGACGCCGGGGTCAGCGGTAGGTGTAGAAGCCCTCGCCGGACTCGACGCCGAACTTGCCCTTGTCGAGGTAGTGCTCCTTCAGGTACGCCGCCCAGGCGGCGGCGCGCGGGTCGGCGCTCGCGATGGCGTAGGCGGTGCGCAGGCCCACGACGTCGTAGATCTGGAACGGTCCGCTCGGAGCGCCGGTGGCGGTGCGCCAGGTCGCGTCGATGGTCTCCGGGGTGGCGACGCCCTTGATCAGCAGCTCGGCGGCGGCGCTCAGCAGCGGGATGAGCAGCGAGTTCAGCACGTAGCCGGGCTGCTCCCGGTGCAGGCGGATCGGCACCATGCCGATGGCGCCGGCGAACGCCTCCACGCGGTCGGCGACCTCGCTGTCCGTGCCGGGGTGCCCCATGATCTCGGCGGTGTTCTGCGCCCAGATCCGGTTCGCGAAGTGCAGTGCGAGGAACCGGTCGGGGCGCCCGGTCGCGTCGGCGATGGCGCTCGGCAGCAGGCTGGAGGAGTTCGTCGCGAAGACGGTCGCCTCGGGCGCCGCGTCGCCGACGCGGGCCCACACGTCCCGCTTCAGCTCGAGCTGCTCGGGGACGGCCTCGATCACGAGGTCGGCGGCCCCGACCGCGTCGGCGAGGTCGGCCGTGAGCCGGATCCGGCCAGGAGCCGCGCGGTAGGCGTCGCCGTCGGCGACCTCGCTCGCCGCGGCCCGGGCGAAGGCCTCCAGCCGGCCGCGGCCGGCCTCCAGCGCGGCCTCGTCGACGTCGTAGGCGACGACCTCCACGCCGTGCGCGGCGGTCTGCAGCGCGATCTGGGCGCCGAGGACGCCGAGGCCCAGCACGGTGACGGTCTTGAAGGGGGAGGTGGTGCTCATGGTTCCTCGTCTCAGGGTCGGGTCGGGGCGGGGGAGAAGCGCAGGGCGCGGCGGCCGGCCGCCCCGCGGAACAGCAGCAGGTCGTGCAGGTAGTTCTGGTGCACGCGCCACGGGTCGTGACGGCCCTGGCGCGGCATCAGGTGCAGGCCGCGGCGGATGTAGCCGGCGGCGAGGTCGATCACCGGGGCGGCGGTGGCCTCGCCGGCGGGCGCGTGCGGGACGACGACCGCCCGGCGGTGGCGACGCATCCGGATCAGCAGCGAGGCGACCGCGTCGGCGACGAGATCGGCGCGCAGCGTCCAGGAGGAGTTGGTGTACCCGATCGTGTAGGCCAGGTTCGGGACGCCCGACAGCATCATCCCCTTGTAGGCGATGGAGGTGCCGGGGTCGACGGGGACGCCGTCCACGTCGACGCGCATGCCGCCGAGCATCAGCACGTTCAGGCCCGTCGCGGTGACGACGACGTCGGCGTCGAGGCGTCCGCCGCCCGACAGTCGGACGCCGTGCGGCTCCACGCGGTCGATGCGGTCCGTGACGACGTCCGCGTCTCCCGAGGAGATCGCGCGGAACAGGTCGCCGCCGGGCACGGCGCAGAGCCGCTGGTCCCACGGGTCGTACCGCGGCGCGAAGTGGGTGCCGACGTCGAAGGACTCCGGCAGCTTCTCCTTCGCGGAGCGCTGCAGCAGCGCTCGCATGGCCTGCGGCCGGCGCCGGGCGTACTGGTACAGGGCGATCGAGCCGAGGATGTGCTTGGTCCGGACGATCCGGTAGGCGAGCCCCGCCGGCAGCCGGCCGCGCAGCCTGAGCGCGAGCCGGTCCCGCGACGGCACGGCAGCGACGTAGGTGGGCGAGCGCTGCAGCATCGTCGCGTGGGCGCCGCGCTTCGCGAGCGCCGGGACGAGCGTCACCGCGGTGGCCCCGCTGCCGATGACGACGAACCGCTTGCCGGCGGGGTCGAGGTCGGCCGGCCAGTGCTGCGGGTGCACCACGGGGCCCTCGAACTCGGCGAGGCCGGGGATGTCGGGGGAGTAGCCCTCGTCGTAGCGGTAGTAGCCCGTGCAGGCGAAGAGGAAGGAGCAGGTCAGCGTCGTCGTCGTGCCCTGCTCGCCGTCGCGCCACTCGCCGGTCGCCGCCGGGTCGCGGTGCAGGACGGTCAGCTCCCAGTGCGCGCGGTCGCTGCGCCACGAGGCGGCGACGACCCGCTGCCGGAAGCGGACGCGGCGCTCGACCCCGGTCTCGGCCGCGGTGCGGCGCACGTACTCGCGGATGTCGTCTCCGTCGGCGATCGCCTTGTCGCCGCCCCAAGGCCGGCTCGCGTAGCCGAGCGTGTACATGTCCGAGTCCGACCGGACGCCCGGGTAGCGGAACAGGTCCCAGGTGCCGCCGATCACGTCCCGCGACTCCAGCACCGCCACGCTGCGGTCCGGCGTGCGCCTCAGCAGGGTGGCGGCCGCGCCCACACCGGACAGCCCCGCGCCCACGACCACCACGTCCACGTGCTCCGTCGCCATGCCGGCCACGTTAGTCGACACGGTGTCGAACAACCTGACACCTTGTCGAACGCCGGTAGGCTGAGGGGCGTGAGCACGGCGACGCGGGGGAGGCGGGCGGCGCGCGCCTCGGGGGACGAGCGCGAGCGCGCCCTGGTCGACGCGTTCGAGGCGCTGCTGCAGACCCGGGCGATGGCGGACATCGCCATCGACGAGATCGCGGCGGGCGCGGGGCTCTCGCGCAGCGCGTTCTACTTCTACTTCGCCTCCAAGCACGCCGTCCTGCTCGAGCTGCTCGACCGGATGGTGGCGGAGGTGGACGGCCGGCTGGCCGAGCTCGGCGGTCCCGGTGACGAGCCGATCACGTGGTGGCGGGACGCCATCGGGGTCTTCGTCGACGTGTTCGGCCGGCACCGGGCGGTGACGCAGACCCTCGCCGAGGCGCGGGCGGTCGTCCCGGAGGTGCGGAACGAGTGGGCGAGGCGGTCCGGGCGCTGGGTGGAGCAGACCGCCGCGGTCATCGTCGCGGAGCGGCGGCGTGGACGCGCCCGCGAGATCGTGGACCCGCGGGCGACGAGCACCGCCTTGAACGCGATGAACGAGCAGGCGATCGCGGCGTCCTTCGCCGGCGGCGCGCCCGCGGTGCCGCCCGGCGAGCTGCTCGACGTGCTCGTCGACGTCTGGCTCGCGGCCATCTACGGCCGTTCCATCTTGTAGGCAGATCCGGGCTGCGCACCGGGATCTGCCTACAAGATGAACGGGGTCAGGCGGGGGTCGGGGCCTGCTCCTCCGACCACACGCGCGTCAGCTCGCGCTTCAGGACCTTGCCGGACGGGCCGAGCGGCAGCTCGTCGACCAGGTGGACGACCCGCGGGAACTTGTAGGCGGCGACCTTCGCCTTCGTGAAGTCGCGCAGCTCGTCCTCCGTCGCCGACGCGCCCTCGCGGAGCACGACCGCCGCCTCGACCTCTTGCCCGTGCTTCGGGTGCGGGGTCCCGAACACGGCGGCGGCCTGCACCGCGGGATGCCGCATCATGACGGCCTCGACCTCCGTCGGGTACACGTTGTAGCCGTTGCGCAGGATCATGTCCTTCTTGCGGTCGACGATCGTGAGGTAGTCGTCCTCGCCCATCGTCGCGAGGTCGCCGGTGCGGAACCAGCCGTCGACGACCGCCGAGGCGTTCGCCTCCGGGCGCCCGAGGTAGCCCTTGAACAGGTTGTGGCCGCGCACGCAGAGCTCGCCGAGCTCGCCGCGCGGCAGCTCCACGATCGCGTCCTCCCGGTCCGCCTCCGCGATGAGCACGTCGGAGCCCCAGATCGGCACCCCGATCGTGCCGGGCCGGATGTCGCGGCCGACCGGGTTGAACGACACGACGGGGGAGGTCTCGGTCAGCCCGTAGCCCTCGTAGACGGTGGCGCCGAAGACCTCGGAGAACTCCTCGAGCACCGCGAGCGGCAGCGGCGCGCCGCCGGACACCGCGTAGCGCAGCTGCGGCTTCGGCGCGCCGGCCCGGGCGCCGGCGAGCAGGCCGACGTACATCGTCGGCACCGCGGTGAAGACGGTCGCCCCGTGCTCCGCCATCGCGGTCAGCGCGGCGGCGGGCTCGAACTTCGGCAGCATCACGATCGTCGCGCCGCGCCGGAAGGCCGTGTTCAGCACGCAGGTCTGCCCGAAGGTGTGGAACAGCGGCAGGCCGCCGAACACCACGTCGTCGTGACGCATCTCGAACAGGTCGATCAGCGAGACGTTCACCTGCTCGACGAGCGAGAGGTGCGAGCCGACCGCGCCCTTCGGCGTCCCGGTCGTGCCGCTCGTGTAGAGCAGCGTCGCGGGCTCGAGCGGGTTCATCGCCTCCTGCCGCACGATCGGCTCGACCTCCGCGGCGAGGGCCTCGAGGCGCGGGATCGGCGCGAGGTCCTTCGCGGCCTCCGGCAGCAGGACGGACACGGCGTCGACGCCGGCCGCCATCGCCGCCGGCAGCGCCTCGCCGAGGCTGGGCGCGCCGATCACGACCAGCTTCGCGCCGCTGTCGCGGAGCACGTGCGCGATCTCGTCGCGCTTGAACAGCAGGTGGATCGGCACCGCGACGGCACCGATGGCGAGGATCGCGAAGTAGACCCGCGGGAAGTCGGGCACGTTCGGCACGAGCATCGCGACGCGGTCGCCGCGCCCCACGCCCCGCGCCTTGAGCGCCCCGGCCATCGCCTTCGCGTCCCGCCACAGCTCCGCGTAGGTCGCGCGGGCCTGAGGGCCGGTCTGGCCGGCCCAGATCACCGCGGTCTTGTCCGGGTAGCGGTGCGCGGCCTCCGCGAGGATCGTGGCGACCGAGAGCGTCGCGTAGCCGGGGCCGGTGAGAACGTCGTCGTCCATGTCGGGTGCTTCTCCTTCGAAGTCGTAGTTGCAGGATGCCGCGTCCGCGCTATGCGGGCGCTCCGAGCTCGTGATCGATCCGCTCGCGGAGCTCCGCCGGCACGGGGATCGGCCGGTGGTCGTCCCGGTCGACGAAGACGTGCACGAAGGTGCCGGTGGCGATCAGGGCCTGATCCGCCTCGCGGAAGATGCCGAGGCCCCACGCGACGCTGGTCGTGCCGATCCGGTCCGCGCGCAGCCCGACCACGAGCACGTCCGGGAAGGCGGCGGACGCGAAGTAGCGGCAGGAGGACGCGACGACGAACGCCGGGTCCGCGTCGCCGCGCATCGCGTACCCCTGGCCGCCGTCGCCGAGCAGCCAGGCCGTGACGGTGGTGTCCATCGCGGAGTAGTGGACGGAGTTGTTCACGTGCCCGAAGACGTCGTCGTCGTTCCAGCGGGTCGGGAAGGCGCGCCGGAACCGGTAGTCGCCGAGGCTCGGCCGCTCCTTCGTCATCGCGGCGTCCTCGTCGCGGCGAGGACCAGCGCGAAGGCGCCGGCCGCACGGTCCGCGTCCGGGCGCTCGCCGGCGATCAGGTCGGCGTAGGCGTACGACTCCGCGACCCGCACGAGCACCGTCGCGAGGTCGTGCGGCGGCAGCGGGGTCGTCATCGCGCCGGCGGCCAGCTCCTCCTGCAGCAGCCGCTCGACGACCGCGACGAACCGCCGGTGCACGGGGGAGGCCCCGCCAGTGAGGATCCGGAGTGCGCGCGAGGGCTCACGGGTCAGCCAGCCGCGGAAGTACTCGGCCGAGATGAGGTCGCGCACGAACCGGGTGAGGGCGCCCTCGACGCGGTCGGCTCCGCTGCCGGCCGTCGCCGCGTCGGCGGCGTCGAAGGTCGGCACGGCGAGGCTCCAGAGGATCTCGCCGAGCAGCGCGTCGCGGTTGCCGACCCAGCGGAACAGCGAGGTGCGGTCGACGCCGAGGTCCGCCGCCAGGGCCGACATGTCGATCCGGTCCCCGGCGATGAAGCGGTGCCGCGCGGCGCGGAAGGCGCGCGCGGCGTCCTCGTGCACCTCGAGCCGCTCCGCGAGCGCGCTCGGCACGAGCCGGGCGCCGAGGCCGCCGAGCCCCGTCGCCGGCAGCGGCGTCGCCGTCGTCGACATGCTGAGGATCGTAGGCCTGCAACACTTCGAGAAGTGATGCGTACACTGCGATCGACGGCGTAAGAGGGATGCGATGACGATCACCGACGAGACCCGCGCGGACGCGGCGGAGCCGACGCTCGACCACCTGGTCAGCGACTTCTACCGGTACCAGGACCTGCTGACGCCCCGGGAGGCCGAGCAGGTCGGCCGGATCCGGGAGATGTTCGAGACGCGCGTGAAGCCGATCGCGAACGAGTACTGGGCGCGGGCGGAGTTCCCGAAGCAGGTGATCCCGTGGCTCGCCGAGCTGGGCACGCTCGGCCCGTTCGTGCCCGAGGTCCGCCAGTTCGAGAACAGCGCCCTCTACCGGGGCTGGGTCGCGCTCGAGATGGGGCGCGTCGACGCCTCCGTCGCCACCTTCGTCGGGGTCCAGTCGGGCCTCGCGATGGGCGCGATCCACGTCGGGGGCTCGATTCAGCAGCAGGCGGACCTGCTGCCGCGGATGGCGCGCGGCGAGCTGCTCGGCGCCTTCGGCCTGACGGAGCCGCTGTCCGGCTCCGACTCGGCGCGCGGCCTGCGCACCACCGCCCGCCGCGAGGGCGACGAGTGGGTGCTGAACGGCGCGAAGCGCTGGATCGGCAACGCGACGTTCTCCGACGTCGTCGTGATCTTCGCGAAGGACGAGGCCGACGGGCAGGTGAAGGGCTTCGTCGTGCCGACGGACGCCGCCGGCTTCCGCGCCGACAAGATCGAGGACAAGATCGCGCTGCGCAGCGTGCAGAACGCCGACATCACCATGGTCGACGTGCGCGTGGCGGAGTCGTCGCGGCTGCCCGGCATCCGCTCGTTCAAGGACGTCGCGACGGTGCTGCGCCTCACCCGCTGCGAGGTCGCGTGGCAGGCCGTCGGCGTCGCGGTCGGCGCGTGGGAGGCGGCGCTGGCCTACGCGAAGGAGCGGCAGCAGTTCGGCAAGCCGATCGCGAGCCACCAGCTGATCCAGGACCTGCTCGTGCGCGGACTCGGCAACATCACCGCATCCATCGCGATGTGCGTCCGCGCCTCGCAGCTGCAGGACCAGGGCCTGCAGGCGGACGAGCACTCGGCGCTCGCGAAGGCGTTCGCGACCGCCCGCATGCGCGAGACGGTCGCGCACGCGCGGGAGATCATGGGCGGCAACGGCATCGTGCTCGACAAGGGCGTCGCCCGGTTCTTCGCCGACGCCGAGGCCATCTACTCCTACGAGGGCACGCGCGAGATGAACACGCTCATCGTGGGTCGCGCGATCACGGGCCAGCAGGCCTTCGTCTGATCGCCTTTCCGTTTTGAAGGTGATTTCGCGCAGCAGAATCACCTTCAAAACGGAAGATCCCCGTCGCATCCCCACCACCTGCAAAGGAGCAGCCGTGCCCGAAGCCGTCATCGTCGCCGCGAAGCGCACGCCGATCGGGCGCGCGAACAAGGGCTCGCTGATCGGGATGCGGCCCGACGAGCTGGCCGCGTTCATCGTCGGCGAGGCGCTCGCCGCGGTGCCCGAGCTGGACCCGGCCCGCCTCGACGACCTGATCCTCGGCTGCGGGCTGCCGGGCGGCGAGCAGGGCATGAACATGGCGCGGATCGTCGCCGTCGCGCTCGGGCACGACGGCCTGCCGGGCACCACGGTGACCCGCTACTGCGCCTCCAGCGTGCAGTCGACCCGGATGGCGTTCCACGCGATCAAGGCGGGGGAGGGCGACGCGTTCGTCTCCGCCGGGGTCGAGTCCGTGACGCACTTCGCGAACGGCAGCAGCGACTTCATCCCCGGGCAGGACCCGGCCCGCATCCTGAACCCGCGCTTCGCGGACGCGGCCGCGCGGACGAGGCTTCGGGCGGAGCAGGGCGGGCAGTGGCACGACCCCCGCGAGGACGGGCTGCTGCCCGACGCCTACATCGCGATGGGGCAGACCGCGGAGAACGTGGCTGGTCTGAAGGGCGTGAGCAGGCAGCGGCAGGACGAGTACGCCGCGCTCAGCCAGAACCGGGCGGAGGCGGCGATCGCCGCCGGGGTCTTCGCGCGCGAGATCACGCCCGTCACGATGCCGGACGGGCGGGTGGTGTCGGCGGACGACGGGCCGCGTCCGGGCGTCACGGTCGAGACCCTCGCCGGGCTGCAGCCGGTGTTCCGGCCGGACGGCACCGTCACCGCCGGCAACGCCTGCCCGCTGAACGACGGCGCCGCCGCGCTCGTCGTGGTCTCCGACGCGCTCGCGGCGGACCTCGGGCTGACGCCGCTCGCCCGCATCGTGGCCACCGGGGTGTCGGCGCTGTCGCCGGAGATCATGGGGCTCGGGCCCGTCGAGGCGAGCCGCCGGGCCCTCGCCCGGGCCGGGATGACGATCGACGACGTCGACCTCGTCGAGATCAACGAGGCGTTCGCCGCGCAGGTGATCCCGTCCGCCGACGAGCTCGGCGTCGAGTGGGACCGCCTGAACGTGCACGGCGGCGCGATCGCGCTCGGCCACCCCTTCGGCATGACCGGCGCCCGCATCACGACGACGCTGCTGAACGCGCTGACCACCCGCGACAGGACGATCGGGCTCGAGACGATGTGCGTCGGCGGCGGCCAGGGCATGGCGATGGTCGTCGAGCGCCTCGCCTGAGACGCGCCGCGGGGCCGGCTCAGGCGGGGACGAAGACCGTCAGCGTCTCCGCCACCAGCGCCGGCTTCTCGGCGCCCTCGAGCTCCAGGGTCACCGCGGTCCGCGCGCGGACCCCGGTCGGGATGCGCTCCGCGGACACGAGCACGGCGTGCGCACGCACCCGCGACCCGGCGCGCACCGGGGTCAGGAAGCGCACCCGCTCCGAGCCGGCGTTCACCACGAGGGCGCACGCCTCGACGTGCAGCGCGTCGAACATCAGCGGCGCGAGCAGCGACAGCGACAGGTAGCCGTGCGCGATCGTGCCGCCGAACGGCCCGCTCGCGGCGCGGTCGGGGTCGACGTGGATCCACTGGTGGTCGCCGGTCGCGTCCGCGAACCCGTCGATCCGCGCCTGGTCGACGACGAGCCAGTCGCTCGCGCCGAGGTCCGTGCCCGCCGCGTCCAGCAGCGCCTCCGGGGAGGGGAACGTCGTGGTCACGCCTTCGGCCCGCCCGCCACGTAGAGCACCTGGCCGGAGACGAAGGCCGCTTCGTCGGAGGTGAAGAACGCGGCCGCGGCCGCGACGTCCTCGGGCTGCCCGACGCGCGCGACCGGGATCTCCTTCGCGGCGCCCGCGAGGAAGTCCTCGTAGGACACCTTCATCCGCGCAGCCGTCGCGCGCAGCATGTCGGTCGCGATGAAGCCCGGCGCGATGGCGTTCGCGGTCACGCCGTAGCGGCCGAGCTCGATCGCGAGCGTCTTCGTGAAGCCCTGCAGCCCCGCCTTCACCGCGGCGTAGTTCGCCTGACCCCGGTTGCCGAGGGCGCTCGTGGACGACAGGGAGACGATCCGGCCCCAGCCCGCCTCGACCTGGTGCCGCTGCACCGCGCGGCTCATGAGGAACGCGCCGCGCAGGTGCACCGCGACGACCGCGTCCCAGTCGTCGTCGGTCATCTTGAACAGCAGGTTGTCGCGGAGGATCCCGGCGTTGTTCACGAGGATCGTCGGCGCGCCGAGCTCGTCGGCGGTGCGGGCCACCGCGGCCTCCACATCCTCGGTCCGCGAGAC
The DNA here is from genome assembly GCF_042680685.1 of Amnibacterium endophyticum. Classification (NCBI taxonomy): domain Bacteria; kingdom Bacillati; phylum Actinomycetota; class Actinomycetes; order Micrococcales; family Microbacteriaceae; genus Amnibacterium; species Amnibacterium endophyticum. Next base: position 28,261 of record NZ_JBHUEA010000004.1, read on the forward strand.
GTCCGCGCCGATGCCGGTCGCCCGGCCGCCGGCGTCGCGCACCGCCTGCACCGTCTCGGCGGTCGACGCCTCGTCGAGGTCCACGACCGCGACCGCGCGGCCCTGGGCCGCGAGGCGACGCGCGATCGCGGCGCCGATGCCCCGCGCGCCACCGGTCACGATCGCGACCCGCTCCTGCGCGCCCCCGCCTGCTGCCCCGTCCGTCATCCCTGCTCCTCTCCGTCGAACACGATCAGCTGTCGCAGCGCGCCGCCCCCGGCGAGCGCGTCCATCGCCTCGTTCACGCGGGCGAGCGGCACCCGCCCGGACACGAGCCGCTCCACCGGCAGCCGGCCGTCCCGCCACAGGTCGACGTACCGCGGCACGTCGCGGGCGGGCACGGACGAGCCGAGGTAGCTGCCGACGACCGTGCGGGCCTCGGCAGTGAGGGTCAGCGGCGGGATCCGGCTCACCGCGTCCGCGCGGGGCAGGCCCACCGTGACGGTCGTGCCGCCCGGCGCGGTCGCCGCGAACGCGGTCTCGAAGGCGGCCGGGTGCCCGGCCGCCTCGATCACGACGGGTGCGCGCACCCCGGTCGACGCGGCCTCCTCCGGGCTCCACGCCTCGTCGGCGCCGTTCGCGAGGGCGGCGTCCCGCTTCGACGCCACGGCGTCCACCGCGATCACCGGGTGCCCGGTCGCCTTCGCGACGAGGAGCGCCACGAAGCCGACGCCGCCGAGCCCGACCATGAGCACGGGCTCCCCGTCGCGCACGCCGGAGGCGTTCAGCACCGCGCCGCCGCCCGTGAGCACCGCGCAGCCGAGCAGCGCGGCGACCTCGGGCGGCACGTCCGCGGTCACGGGCACGACCGAGCGGCGGTCGACGACCGCGTGGTCGGCGAACGCGGACGCGCCCAGGTGGTGCGCGACGGACGCGCCGTCGCGGTGCAGCCGCGACCCGCCGGCCAGCAGCTCGCCGGCGGCGTTCGCGGCGCCGCCGCGCTCGCAGGGCAGCCGCCCGTCGGTGGCGCAGGCGGCGCAGACCCCGCACCGCGGCAGGAAGGTGAGCACGACCCGGTCGCCGACCGCGACGTCGTCCACGGCGTCGCCGACGACCTCGACGACGCCCGCGGCCTCGTGGCCGAGCAGCATCGGCGTCGGTCGCGGCCGGTCGCCGTTCACCACGGAGAGGTCGGAGTGGCACACGCCGGCGACCTCGATCCGCACGAGCAGCTCGGTCGGGCCCGGCGGCGCGAGCTCGAGCGGGCCGACGCGCAGCGGGCGGCTCGCCCCGAACGGCGCCGGCCGACCGGACTCCTCGAGCACCGCCCCGGTGATCCGCACGTGCGACCTCCTCGTCGTCGGAGGCAGCCTACGCAACACTTCCCGAGGTGTTGCAGGCGCTCAGAGCTCCGACAGCGCCGGCAGCACCTCCGCGCACATGCGACCGACGAAGCCCGCCGGGTCCTCGGGCGGCAGGCTGAGCCACACCTGCTGCACCCCGACCGCGGCGTAGGCGCGCATCCGGTCGAGGAAGCCGTCCGGGTCCGCCAGCGGGTCGGCCGCGGAGGTGATCGTCACGTCGATCCCGGCGGGGTCGCGCCCCACGTCGGCGCAGTGCCCCCGCAGCACGTCGAGCTTGCGCGCGACCTCGTCGGGGCCGAGGTCGAAGAGGTTGCACGCGTCGCCGTGCTCCGCGACGAGGCGCAGCGTCCGCTTCTCGCCTCCGCCGCCGATCAGGATCGGCAGGTGCGGCTGGATCGGCCGGGGCCGGCCGAGCGTCTCCTCGAGGCGGAAGTGCCGGCCCTCGAACGCTCCGTCGTCGTCGCCCCACACCTGCCGGCAGATCCGGAGCGTCTCCTCGAGCCGATCGAAGCGCTCCTTGAGCGGCGGGAAGGGCACGCCGAGCCCCCGGTGCTCCCGCTCGTACCAGGCGGCGCCGATCCCGAGGAAGGCGCGGCCGCCGCTCAGCACGTCGAGGGTGGCGACCGTCTTCGCGAGCAGCCCCGGGTGCCGGTAGGTGACGCCGGTGACCAGCGTGCCGAGGCGCAGCCGCTCGGTCGCGGCGGCGAGGAAGCCGAGCGTCGTGTACGCCTCGAGCATCGGCTCCTCCGCGGGCGCCCGCGCCTCCATCTGGAACCAGTGGTCCATGACCGTCATCGCGGTCACGCCGCCGTCGTCGGCGGCCCGCGCGGTGTCGCGCAGGTGCGCCGCGATGCCCGCCGCGCCGCCGGGGGTCGAGAAGTTCCAGTAGTGCACCGCGAGCCGCATGGCGCGATCGTCCGCCCGTGCGCTGAGCGGTCGCCGAGCCGCGACCCAGGTCTTCGGTGGCAGCGTCGGGCGCATGCGCGTGGTGGGAGTGACGGAGTTCGGCGGGCCGGAGCGGCTGGGGGTGCACGAGGTGCGGGATCCGCACGCCGGGCCCGGGGAGGTGCGGATCCGGGTCGCCGCCGCGGCGGTGAACCCGACCGACGCGGGCGTGCGCGGGGGCATGCGGGACGCCGGGGACGCGCCGCCGCCGTGGGTGGCGGGGATGGACGCGGCCGGCGTCGTCGACGAGGTCGGCGAGGGCGCTCCCTACGAGGTCGGCGATCGCCTGATGGCGATCGCGCTGCCGCTGTCCGAGCACGGCGGCGCGGACGTCGAGCTGCTGGTCGGGCCCTGGGAGTCCATGGCGCGGGTCCCGGCGGGGGCATCGCTCGAGGAGGCGTCGACGCTGCCGATGAACGGGCTCACGGCGGTGCAGCTGCTGCGGCTGCTCGCCCTGCCCGAGGGGGCCGTGCTCGCCGTGACCGGGGCGGCCGGATGGCTCGGCAACCTGCTCGTGCCCCTCGCGAAGCGGGACGGGCTGATCGTCGTGGCGGACGCGAAGGCCGAGGACCGGGCGCTCGTGACGGGTCTCGGCGCGGACCTCGTGCTCGAGCGCGGTTCGGGCTTCGCGGACCGCGTGCGCGCGGCATACCCGGACGGCGTCGACGGCCTCGCGGACCTCTCGGTGCAGCAGGCGGAGGTCCTCCCCGCCGTGCGCGACGGCGGTCGCTTCGCATCGGTGCGCGGCTGGCAGGGCGAGCCGGGCCGCGACGTGGAGTTCGTGGCCGCACGGGTGTTCAGCGAGTACCGGTCGCACGACGACCTCGACCGGCTGGGGCGGCTCGCGGAGCAGGGCGTGCTCGTGCCCCGCGTGGCCGAGGTGCTGCCGGCCGAGCGGGCTGCCGACGCGCATCGCCGGATGGAGGCGGGCGGGGTGCGCGGACGCCTCGTGCTCGCCTTCTGAGCGCGTGGGTGGACCGGGCGTAGCCTCGGGCTCCGTGACCGACGGCGCGCACGCCCCCTTCCGCACGGAGACCGACAGCCTCGGCGAGGTCGAGATCCCGGCCGGCGCGTTCTGGGGCGCGCACACCGCGCGGGCGCTCGAGAACTTCCCGATCTCGGGACGGCCGATCTCCTCCCACCCCCGGCTCGTCGACGCCCTGGCGATCGTGAAGCAGGCGGCGGCGCGGACGAACCGCGAGCTCGGCAGCATCGAGCCGCACAAGGCCGCGCTGATCGAGCGCGCGTGCGTCGCGATCCGCGAGGGCGAGTACCACGACCAGTTCGTCGTCGACGTGATCCAGGGCGGGGCCGGCACCTCGACGAACATGAACGCGAACGAGGTCGTCGCGAACGTGGCGCTGCACCTCGCGGGGCACGGGCTCGGCGACTACGCGCTCCTGAACCCGATCGACGACGTCAACCGCAGCCAGAGCACGAACGACGTCTACCCGACCGCGGCGAAGGTCGCGATCGCGATGGCGCTCGAGGACCTGCTCGTCGAGCACGTCGCCCTGAAGCGCGCGTTCGCGGACAAGGGCCGCGAGTTCCACGACGTGCTGAAGGTCGGGCGCACCCAGCTGCAGGACGCGGTGCCGATGACGCTCGGCCAGGAGTTCCACGGCTTCGCGACGACGCTGGGGGAGGACGAGGACCGGATCCGCGAGGTGCTGCCGCTGCTGCGGGAGATCAACCTCGGCGCCACGGCGATCGGCACCGGGATCACCGCCGACCCGCGGTACGCGGCGACGGTCGCCGCGCACCTGTCCGACCTGCGGGGCGAGCAGTACGTGACGGCCGGCGACCTGATCGAGGCCACGAGCGACACCGGCGTCTTCATGCAGATGTCCGGGGTGCTGAAGCGCGCCGCCGTGAAGCTGTCGAAGATCTGCAACGACCTGCGGCTGCTGTCGTCCGGGCCGCAGGCGGGCCTCGGCGAGATCGTGCTGCCGCCGCGCCAGGCGGGCTCCTCGATCATGCCGGGCAAGGTCAACCCCGTCATCCCCGAGGTCGTGAACCAGGTGGCCTTCGCGGTGGTCGGGCACGACGTCACCGTCACGATGGCGGCGGAGGCGGGGCAGCTGCAGCTGAACGCCTTCGAGCCGATCATCGTCCACTCGATCCTCACGAACGTCGGCTGGCTCGCCGCCGCCTGCCGCACCCTCCGCGTCCACTGCGTCGAGGGCATCCGCGCGAACGTCGACCGCCTCGACTCGATGGTGCGCACCTCCGTCGGCGTCGTGACGGCGCTGACGCCCTACATCGGCTACGCCGCCGCCTCCGCGCTCGCGAAGGCGGCGCTGCTGACCGGGCGCGACGTCGCGGACCTCGTCGTGGAGGCCGGGCTGATGGACCGCGAGCGCGTGCGGCAGCTGACCTCGCCCGAGCGCCTCACCGGTGCGGCCCCCGTGACCGGATCCGTGCCCGTGGTCGGGCCGGACACGGCGGCGATCGCGCTCGCCCAGCCGACCGAGGCCGACTCGATCTGACCGGCCGGGACGACCGCGCGACGTCGACGGCTCAGCGGCCGAGCGCACGCTGCGCGGTCCCGGTCGAGCGCAGCCCGGCCGTGAAGCCCTGGCCGCGCCCGTAGCCGGAGAACGACCGCCGGTCGGTGACCCGCCGGGTGCGGAGGTTGGCGGCGACCCAGTCGCGCACGGCCGACTCGCGGGAGGCCACGACGAGGGCGGTGCCGGTCGATTCGACGGCCGCCGCCCGGGTGGTGCGCAGGCGCTCCGCGGCGCCGAGCCCGAACGATCGGGCGAAGTCGCACCGGGCGAGCAGCGCGTCGTAGCGGGGGATGCGGCGGTGCATCGGCTCGGCCCGCCACCACGCCCACATCGCGACGGTCGCCTGCGTCCGCAGCGACTCGAGCAGCGGCAGCGCCAGGTCGAGGTCGCTCGCGAAGCCGGTGACGACCAGCTCGACGCCGGGCTCCTCCGCCGGTGCGTCCCAGATCGGGATGCGCCGGTCCCGGTAGTGCGCGACGAGGCCCAGCGCCTCCGCCGCCGCGATCAGCCCGACCACGACGTCGAGGGCGATCGTGCCCTTCCCGCCGCGCGCGAGCAGGGTGCGGCGCTCGATCGTCTCCCGCGCGGCGCGGGTCGCGCCGTCCGCGGGCAGCGTCAGGCGGTCGATCGCGTGCTTCGCGAGCAGCCGCTCCGCCTCCCGCCCCGCGGTGTCCCGCTCCGCCTGCGTCGCCCCCGCGTCCTCCGACACCCTCAGGAAGTGCGCGATGCGCGCCTCCACCGTCATGCTCTCGGCCATGAAGGCCCCTCCGATCGATCCAGCGGCACGGGCGATCGCGGGGCAGTGAAGCGCGGGCCTCCGACAGCGCGCGATGATGTCGCGGTGACCGTCGAGACCGCCGATCAGGCGCACGCCTACGGGAGGACGCTGCTGGTCGGCGACCGGGTGCGGCTGCGCGCCCTGCGCGACGACGACCTGCCGCTGCTCGACGCGTGGTGGGAGGACCCGGAGCAGCAGGCGCTGCAGCAGCTCGCCGTCCGGCCGCGGCCGGCGGGCTCGAACGCGGAGACGCACCGCCGATGGAGCGCGAACGCCGATGCGTCGGCGGCCGGGTTCAGCGTCGAGACGCACGACGGGCTCCTCGTCGGGCACATGGCGCTGTGGGGCGCGAAGCTGCCGGAGCGGGACGCGCACCTGGGCGCGCTGATCGGGGCCGGCCACCAGGGGCGCGGGTACGGCACCGAGGCCGTGCGCCTGATGGTCCGCTACGGCTTCCTCGCGATGGGGCTGAACCGGATCCAGCTCGAGACCTTCTCGTTCAACGACCGCGCGCGACGCGCCTATGCGCGGGCCGGCTTCGTCGAGGAGGGCGTGCGCCGCGAGGCGGTGTGGATCGACGGCGGCTTCGCCGACGAGGTGATCATGTCGATCCTGCGTCGGGAGTGGACGCCGTGACCGTCCGCCCGGCGCTGCCCGCCGACGCCGACGCGCTCGCCGAGGTCGCGGCCCTCACCTTCCCGCTCGCGTGCCCGCCGAGCACCACGCAGGCGGCGATCGCGGACTTCATCGCCACGGCCCTGTCGCCCGCGGCGTTCGGCCGCCACCTCGCCGACCCGGACCGGGTCCTGCTGGTCGACGACCCGGCGGACGGCCCGCTCGACGGCTACACGATGCTCGTGGTCGCCGAGCCGGGCGACCCGGGCGTCGCGCGGGCCGTGCGGATCCGGCCCACGGCGGAGCTGTCGAAGATCTACGTGCGGCCGGGCCGGCACGGGCGCGGTGCGGCGGCGGCGCTGCTGGAGCGCACGCTCGAGGCGGCGCGGGACCGCGGGGCGGCAGGGGTCTGGCTCGGCACGAACCAGGAGAACCTGCGGGCGCAGCGCTTCTACGCGAAGCACGGGTTCGAGCGGGTCGGCGTCAAGCGCTTCCGCCTCGGCGACCGCGACGAGGACGACTTCGTCTACGAGCGCGCGCTCTGATCGCGCCGTGCGGTCCCGAGGTGCAGTTGCGGTGCCCCGGCGCGCCGCAACTGCACCTGAGCCCCGCACGTCTCGGGAAGCGGAAGCGCTCAGAGGTCGAGCCGGACGACCGCCCGCGCCGCGGAGGGACGGGCGACCTCGGTGAAGCCCGCCTCGAGGAAGAGGGCGAGCGGGCCGTGGTAGAGCTCGGCCGCCGTCGCCGCGGGACGCGCCGCGACGTCGACCGGCACCGCCACGAGCGAGTCAGCGCCGGATGCTCGCGCGTGGTCCACCGCGCCGGCGATCAGCGCCCGGGCGATGCCCTGCCGCCGGAAGCGCTCCGGCACGACGAAGCAGGTGACGGCCCAGTCCGCCGAGGTCCCGCGCAGCAGCGGGGAGCGCCCCAGCCGCGGGTAGCCGCTCATGGGGCCGACGCCGCACCAGCCGACCGGGACGTCGTCCCGCAGCGCCACGACGCCCGGCCCGGGCTCCGGACCGGCGCACTCGGCCCGCAGCCGATCCCGGCGCTCGCTGTCCGACAGCGCCTCGAACGCCGGTCCGCTCATCCGGAACCACTGGCAGGAGCACGTCGAGGGGTCGCCGCCGTCCGCGAAGAGGCCCTCGACGTCCGACCAGGGCACCTCGGTCGCCGCGCGCACCTCCACGTGCCCATCCTGGCGGGGCGCGGCAGGATGGCGCCGTGCAGGATCGCGAGTGGTTCAAGAGCGCCGTCGTCTACCAGGTCTACCCGCGCAGCTTCGCGGACTCGGACGGCGACGGCATCGGCGACCTGGGCGGGATCCTCGCGCATCTCGACCACTTCGAGGCGCTCGGCGTCGACGTCGTCTGGCTGTCGCCGATCTACCGCTCGCCGCAGGCGGACAACGGCTACGACATCAGCGACTACCAGGACGTCGACCCGCTCTTCGGCACGCTCGAGCAGCTGGACGAGCTGATCGCCGGGCTGCACGAGCGCGGCATCAAGCTGGTGATGGACCTCGTCGTGAACCACACGAGCGACGAGCACCCCTGGTTCGTGGAGAGCCGCACGTCGAAGGACTCCCCGAAGCGCGACTGGTACGTCTGGCGCGACGGGAAGGACGGCGCGGAGCCGAACAACTGGGGCTCCTTCTTCTCCGGCAGCGCGTGGCAGCGGGACGAGGCGACCGACCAGTACTACCTGCACCTGTTCGACCGGAAGCAGCCGGACCTGAACTGGGAGAACGAGGAGGTGCGCGAGGCCGTCCACGCCATGATGCGCTGGTGGCTCGACCGGGGGGTCGACGGCTTCCGCATGGACGTCATCAACTTCATCTCGAAGGAGCAGTCGTTCGCGGACGCGCCGCCGGTCGCGGGCCAGCCGTACGTGAACGCGTTCTCGATGTTCGCGGACGGCCCGCGAATCCACGAGTTCCTCGCCGAGATGCACGAGCAGGTCTTCGCCGGCCGCGACGGCGCGTTCCTGACGGTCGGCGAGATGCCGGGCGTCACGACGGACGAGGCGATCCGGTACACGGACCCGGAGCGCGCCGAGGTCGACATGGTGTTCCAGTTCGAGCACGTGTCGATCGACCAGGGGCCGGCCTCCAAGTGGGACTGGATCGGCGTCGACCGGGTGGCGCTGAAGCGGTCGCTGCACCGGTGGCAGGTCGCGCTCGCCGAGCGCGGCTGGAACTCGCTGTACTGGGACAACCACGACCAGCCCCGCGCGGTCAGCCGCTTCGGCGACGACGACCCCGCCTACTGGGCCGCGTCCGCGAAGGCGCTCGCGACGATCCTCCACTGCATGCGCGGCACCCCGTACGTGTACCAGGGGGAGGAGCTCGGGATGACGAACTACCCCTTCCGCGACGCCTCCGAGCACCGCGACGTCGAGGCCGTGAACCACTGGAAGCGCGTGCTCGCGGAGGGGCTCGACCAGCAGGCGGCGCTGACCGGGATGGCGAAGGTGGGCCGGGACAACGCCCGCACGCCGGTGCAGTGGGACGCGGGGCCGACCGCGGGCTTCACGACGGGGGAGCCGTGGCTGCCGGTGAACCCGAACCGGTCCTGGCTGAACGCGGCCGCGCAGGTCGGCGTCGAGGGCAGCGTGTTCGAGCACCACCGCGCCCTGATCCGCCTGCGGCACGAGCACGAGGTGATCGCGGACGGTGACTTCACGGCCGTGATGGAGAACGACCCGGATGTATGGGCGTACGTCCGCACCCTCGGCGCGAAGCGCCTGCTGGTCGTCGCGAACTGCGGCCGCAGCCCGCGCGAGCTGGAGCTCGGCGACGGCTGGGCCGGTACCCGCCTGCTGCTGTCGAACGAGCCGGACCGGGCCGAGCGCCTCGGCTCCGGCCGGCTGACGCTCGCGGGGTGGGAGAGCCGCGTCTACCTCGCGGAGTAGACGCGGGCCGCGGATCAGGCGTCGGCCTGCCGCGCGCGGAACGCGCGCACGTGCATGCGGTTGCCGCAGTTGCCGGTGTCGCAGAACCGCTTGGAGCGGTTGCGGCTGAAGTCGACGAGCACGGCGCCGCAGTCGTCCGCGGCGCAGGTCTTCATGCGCTCCCGCTCGCGCTGCCGCAGCACGTCGACCCACGCCATCGCGATCTCGACCATGACCCGGTCGGCGAGCGGCGCGTCCGGCGCGTTCGCGTGGATGTGCCAGCCGAGCCCGTCGTGGTCGACCAGCCGGGGCAGCGCGCCGCCGTCGGCGAGCATCGCGTTCACGAGCGCGACGGCGTCCCGGTCGGTGGGCGCCGCCCAGAGCGCTCGCAGCGGCAGCCGCAGCGCCCGCAGCGACTCGAGCTCGGCGGTGCTGCCCTGCCGGTCCCCGGTGAAGCCCTCGCGCTCGAACCAGGTGCTCAGCTGCTCGACGGTCGTCAGCTCGTCCTCGCCGCTCGGGGACGCGTCCGGCAGCGTGTTCACGAGCGTCGTGGCGGCCTGCAGGCTGAGCTCGACGTCATGGGTGAACACGTGTTGACTCCTGACCTCGGACCGCTAGGCTCTGCTCCGTTGTCATGAGTGTACGTCATTTGACTCATGACGAGGGGAGGGGTCGTGCAGGCTCGGAGCACAGCGGTCGGGCTGCCGCTGGCCATCGGCGCCGCCTTCGCCTTCGGCATCGGCGGCCCCTTCGTGCGGCCGCTGCTCGACGCCGGTTGGAGCCCGTCGGCGGCGGTGCTCGCCCGCTGCGCCGGCACCGCCGTCGCGCTCGCGATCCCCGCGGCGCTCCTGCTCCGCGGCCGCTGGCACGTGCTCGCCCGCAACGCCGGCACGATCGCCGCGTACGGGCTCTTCGCCGTCGTCGGCGTGCAGCTGCTCTTCTACTCCGCCATCCAGCGCATCCCCGTCGGCGTCGCCCTGCTCATCGAGTACCTGGCACCGGTGCTGCTCGTGCTGTGGGGCTGGGCCCGTACGCGCCGCCGCCCGGGCGGGCTCACCCTGACGGGCGCGGCGCTCGCCGTCGCAGGTCTCCTGCTCGTCGTCGACCTCGCGGGCATCGGCGGCGCCGACCTGCTGGGCCCCGGGATGGCCCTGCTCGCGGCGATCGGCGTGGCCGTCTACTACGTCATCAACGCCCGGCTCGACCCCGAGCTGCACCCGATCGTGCTGCTGGCGGCGTCGATGGCGGCCGGCAGCGTGCTGCTGCTCGTGCTCGGCGCGGTCGGGGCGATGCCGCTGCGGGTGGCGTTCACCCCGGTGGCGCTCGCCGGCGCCACCGTGCCCTGGTGGCTGAGCGCCGGGGTCATGGTGCTCGTGTCGACGCTCGCCGCCTACCTGCTGGGGATCGCCGGCGGGCGCCGGCTCGGCAGCCGCGTCGGCTCGTTCGTCGGCCTCTTCGAGGTGCTGTTCGCCGTGCTGGCGGCCTGGGTGCTGCTCGGCGACCTGCCGACCCCGGTGCAGCTCGCCGGCGGCACGCTGATCCTCGCCGGGGTCGTGCTCGTCAAGCTGCAGCGCGACTCCCCGGCGCTCGCCGCCGACCCGCACGTCGTGCCCGTCCGGCGGCGCCGCTGGCCGGTCGCGAGGCGTCGCACGGGGGCCGGAGCGCGCTGACGAGCGTCGCCCGGCGCGCGCATGGTGCGCCGGCCGGGCTGCCGACGTCAACCCCCTCCCGCGACCAGGTCGCCCTCCAGGGGCCGTGCCTAGCGTCGCCCGCCACGGCCGGGCACGCCGGTCGTGGCGACGAGGGGATGCGACGTGTTCTTCCACAAGCAGGAGCTGCAGTACACCGCGAAGCCGAAGCAGCCGGACGCCGTCTACGCCCGGCGCATGCAGGAGATCCTGGGCGGCCAGTACGGCGAGATCACCGTGGCGATGCAGTACAGCTTCCAGGCCTGGAACGCGCACCTGCCGGGCAAGTACCGGGACCTGCTGTTCGGCATCGCGGCGGAGGAGTTCAGCCACGTCGAGATGATCGCGACGATGATCGCCCAGCTGCTCGAGAAGCTGCCCGTGGAGCAGTCGGAGGCCGCGATCCAGGCTGACCCGACGGTCGGGGCGATACTCGGCGGCACGGACGTGCAGTCGGCGATCGTCGCCGGCGCGGGGGTCCGTCCCGTCGACAGCAACGGCAACCCGTGGCAGGCCTCGTACATCACCGCGAGCGGCAACCTGCTCGCCGACTTCACCGCGAACGCGAACGCCGAGATGCAGGGCCGCGTGCAGGTCGCCCGCATCTACGAGATGACCGACGACCCGGGCGTGCGCGACATGCTCTCGTTCCTGATCGCCCGCGACACCGTCCACCAGCAGCAGTGGACCGCCGCGGCCGCCGAGCTGCAGGCGGAGGGCGTCGAGCAGCTGCCGGTGCCGTCGAACTTCCCGCGCTCGCGGGAGAACCGGGACGTCGAGTACCAGTTCATCAACTTCTCCGACGGCGCGGAGGCGAAGGACGGCGCATGGGCGAAGGGCCCGACGCCCGACGGCGAGGGGGAGTTCTCCTACGAGGAGGCGCCCTTCCCCACCTCGCCGGCCGTGTTCCCGCCGCCGACGCAGCCGGACCCGCGCTTCTTCGGCACGTCGGAGAAGCCGAACCTGGTCGAGAAGGCGGCGGGCGCGGTGAAGGACGCGGTCTCGCGGAAGTAGGGCGACACCCGGTCCGCCCGACGGGGCGGACCGGGGTACGGCTCAGTCGATGCCGCTCGCGGGCGGTGCGCCGAGGTCCTCGACCGCGGCGAAGAACTCCTCGGGCACCCTCGCGGCAACGAGGCCCGGCAGCGCCTCGAGCCGCTCGATCGAGCTGATGCCGACGACCGTCGTGTCGACGAGCGGGTGCCGCAGCGAGAACTGCAGCGCCGCCGCGGCGAGGTCGACCCCGTGCTCGCGGGCGAGGGCGCGCACGCGCTCGACGTGCGCGGCGAAGTCGGCCGGCATCCCCTGGTACCCGTAGGCGGAGGAGCCGTTGGCGAGCGTCCCGCCGCCGAAGGGCGCGGCGTTGAACACGGTCATCTCGAGCGACCGCGCGAGCTCGAAGGTCGGCAGGGCGGACCGGTCGACGAGCGTGAGGCGGTTGTGCGACAGCACGACGTCGAAGACGCCGGTCTCGACGTACCGGTGCACCTGGCTGATCGTGCCCGACGCGATGCCGATCGCGTCGATCATGCCCTCGTCGCGCAGGGCGAGGAGGGCCGGGACGGCCCCGCCGTCGCCCATCGCCTCCTCGAAGGTGATCCCGTACGGGTCGTGCAGCTGGTACAGCGCCAGGTGGTCGACCCCGAGCCGCGTCAGCGACTCGTCCAGCGACCGCCGCACCCGCTCGCCGTCGAACGCGCCCGTCTCCGGGTCGGCGTCGGCCTTCGAGTACAGCGCCCCGCCCGCGAGGACCCCTTCGGTGTCGCGGAGCGCCTCGCCGAGCAGCCGCTCGCTCTCGCCCTTCGCGTAGGCGTTGCTGGTGTCGACGCCGCCGACGGGCGACGCGACGAGCGCCGCGGCCAGCTCGGAAGCGCCGGGGCGGGTGCCGAGCGACGCCGCGCCGATCGTCACCGGGGTGGTCGGGACGGCGTTCACTGAAGCGCCGCCAGCGCGTCGGAGATCGCGGCGTCGCCGCTCACCAGGTCGAACTGCGCACCGATCGTCGAGTCGTCCGCCAGCACGGCGGCGATCACCGCGGCGACGTCCGCGCGCGGCACCTCGCCGCCCTCGATCCCGCGGCCGATCCGCACCGAGTTCGTCGCCGGGCCGTCGGTCAGCCGGCCGGGCCGCACGATCGTGTAGTCGAGCCCGGAGCCGCGGAGCGTCGCGTCCGCCTCCCGCTTCGACTCGACGTAGGCGCGCCAGCCGTCGGCGGTGTCGTCCGGCAGCGGCTCGTCGACGCCGATCGCCGACACCATGACGAAGCGCCGCACGCCCGCCTGCTCCGCGGCCGCGATCGTCCTCCGCGCGCCCTCGAGGTCGACGGCGCGCGTGCGCTCCGGCCCGCCCTTGCCGCCCGCGCCGGCGCTGAAGACGACGGCGTCGGCGCCGCGCAGCGCCTCGGCGACGTCGCCGGTGTCCGCGGCCTCGAGGTCGAGCGTCCAGGGGACCGCTCCGGCGGCCTCCACGTCCGCGCCCTGCGCCTCGTCCCGGATGGTGCTGCGGACGGCGTGTCCCTGCCCCGAGAGGGCCTGCGCTGCCAGCAGCGCGACCTTCCCGTGGCCGCCGACGATCACGACGGTGCTCATGCCCCGACCGTAGGCGGGCGGGAATGGACGCGGGCCGAACGCGGTTGGATGACGACATGGCGACCAAGACCCTCACCATCGAGAACCACAACGAGACGGTCGAGAGCGGCACCGTCCTCATCGACTTCTGGGCCGACTGGTGCGGCCCCTGCAAGCAGTTCGCGCCCGTCTTCGAGCAGTCGAGCGAGCAGCACCCCGACATCACCTACGCGAAGGTGGACACGGAGGACCAGCAGCAGCTCGCCGGCATGTACGGCATCACCTCCATCCCGACCCTCGTCGTCTACCGCGACGGCATCCCGGTCTTCGGCCAGCCGGGCGCGCTGCCCGGGCAGGCGCTCGAGTCCCTCATCGAGCAGGTGCAGGGCCTCGACATGGACGACGTCCGCAAGCAGTGGGCCGCGCAGCAGGCCCAGCAGGCGCCCGCGCAGGCCTGATCTCGAATCCCCTCCGCGAGGGCCCGTTCCTACAGGGGGAGCGGGCCCTCGCGTCGTTCCTGGGGGCGGCGTTCAGGCAGCGCGCGCACGCTCCTCACCCGTGACCGACACGACGACCACCTCCGACACCTTCACCCTGGGCGACCGCACCGTCCACCGCCTCGGCTTCGGCAGCATGCAGCTGACCGGGGAGGGCGTGTGGGGGCCGCCGAAGGACCACGACGAGGCGATCCGGGTGCTGAAGCGCGCAGTCGAGCTGGGCGTCGACTTCATCGACACCGCCGACAGCTACGGCCCCTACGTCGCCGAGGACCTGATCGCGGAGGCGCTGCACCCGTATGCCGAGGACCTCGTGATCGCGACGAAGGCCGGCCTGACCCGCACCGGCCCGGGCGTCTGGCCGCCGGTCGGCCGCCCGGAGTACCTGCGGCAGGAGTGCGAGATGAGCCTCCGCCGCCTGAAGCTCGAGACGATCGACCTGTTCCAGCTGCACCGCATCGACGAGAAGGTGCCGCTCGAGGACCAGGTCGGCGAGTTCAAGAAGCTGCAGGACGAGGGCAAGATCCGGCACATCGGCCTGTCCGAGGTCTCCGTCGACCAGCTGCGGCAGGCGCAGCAGATCGCCGAGATCGTGAGCGTGCAGAACCTCTACAACCTGGCGAAGCGCGACGCGGAGGACCTGCTCGACGTCGCCACGGACGAGGGCATCGCCTTCATCCCGTGGTTCCCGCTCGCCACGGGCGGCCTCGCGAAGCCCGGCGGCAAGCTGGACGAGCTCGCGAAGGAGCACGACGCCTCCCCGTCCCAGCTGGCCCTCGCCTGGCTGCTGAAGCGCTCGCCGGTCATGCTGCCGATTCCGGGGACCTCCTCCGTCGCGCACCTCGAGGACAACATGAGGGCGGCGGCGCTCGAGCTGTCGGACGACGAGGTCGCGGAGCTCGAGCGCGCCGTCTGACCATCGACCTCGGCCGGTGTCCGGCGCTGCGCAGGTGGGATGGCGCCGTGCAGGACACCGGCCGAGCCGGCCCCGCGGGGTCGTGCACGCGGGCGTCCGCGCGGCAGAGTGTCCGCATGCGGGTGGTCGTGTTCGGCGGTGGGGGAGTGCTCGGCCGACTGGTGGTCGGCGAGCTGCAGCGGGGGGCCCACGACGTGGTGGTCGCCTCCCTGTCCACCGGCGTCGACGCGGTCACCGGCGCGGGCGTGCTGCCCGCGGTGCGCGGCGCGGACGCCGTGGTCGACGCCACCAACGTGCAGACCGCGAGCGGGGGCCGCGCCGTCGCCGGCTTCGGGGCGATCGCCCGGCACCTGACGGGCGCGGTCCTGTCGGCGGCGGTGCCGCACCTCGTCGCGGTGACGATGTACGGCGTCCACGGCGAGGCGATGCAGCGCCGCAACGGCTACTACCGCGGCAAGGCGGAGCAGGAGCGCGTGCTCGCCGACTCCGCGGCCCCGGTCACCCTGGTGCGCACGCCGCAGTGGTTCGAGCTGGCGGAGACCTTCCTCACCGGTCGCGTCGGGCCGGTCGCGCTGGTGCCCCGGATGCGCTCGCGGCCGATCGCGGCGGCCGAGGCCGCGCGGGAGCTGGCGGACGCGGTCGAGGACGGGTTCCGCGGCGGCGAGGAGCGCCGGCTCGCGGGCCCTGCGGAGCACGACCTCGCCGACCTCGCGAAGCGGATCGCGGCCCGGCGGGGCGCACCCCGCGTCGTCGTCGCGTTCCGCGTCCCCGGCGCCGGACGGCTGTTCGAGGCGGGCGAGCTGCTGCCGCCCGCCGACGTCCCGGGGACGGGCCCGACGTTCGACGAGTGGCTCGAGCGCCGCGCCTGACCGCCGCTCCTGCGGCTTCCAGGTGCAGTTGCGGCGGCACGGTGCCCCGCAACTGCACCTGAGGACCGCAGAGGGCCCGCCCCGACGGATCGGAGCGGGCCCTCTGCGGTGTCACGCGATCAGGACGGGATCGTGAGGTGCTGCCCGACGTAGATCAGGTTCGGGTTCCCGATGGCCGGGTTCGCCGAGGCGATGGCCCGCCAGCCGCCGGAGACGCCGTGGCGCGCCGCGAGCTTCACGAGCGTGTCACCGGAGCGCACGGTGTAGCCGCCGCTGGTCGCGCTGCTCGAGGAGCGGTGCGACGAGGAGCCCGACGAGTGCGAGGAGGACACCGGGGCGGAGGAGCCGGAGGAGACCGACGCGCCGACCTTGCCGTGCAGGCCGAGCCGCGCGGAGCACTCGGGCCAGGCGCCCCAGCCCTGGCCGGCGAGCACGCGCTCGGCGACCGCGATCTGGGTGGCGCGGCTGGCGTTCGCCGGGTTGCCCGTGCCGCCGTAGGCGCGCCAGGTGGCGGGCAGGAACTGGAGGCCGCCGTAGTAGCCGTTGCCGGTGTTGATGTGCCAGTTGCCGCTGGACTCGCACTGGGCGATGGCGTCCCAGGTGCTGTCGGAGGCGGCCTGCGCGGGGGCGGCGCCGAAGGCGAGGCCCGCCGCGGCGAGACCGGCGGTGGTGACCCCGGCGAGGACGGCGCGGGTTCGGTTCAGGATCGTCAATGCACTGCTCCACGGACCGCCGCCGCTCGCCCGTTGCCTCGAGGCTCGACACGTCGTCGCCCGCCCTGAAGTGGTTCGAAGGGTTCGATGTCGGTCCGGTCTGGGGGCGACGCATGGCGTGTCCGGACCCGGCATGCCGAGGGCGGGGATCTCATCGGTCGCCGTTCCTGATCGCGACCGCCCGCCGAGGCGGCAGCGACGGTGCCATGCCTCGGGGGAGCGGTCAACCGCGTCCCCGAGACCGCGCGTGTCGGCGGCGCGCCCCCGCGCCCGCCGTGCGGAGCGGGCGGACCATTGATCCCCGCGGTCCCCACCGCCGCGTCATGGGACGCGCTCCGTCCCGCGCACCCGCCGGTCGCGCACCCGCCGGTCGAGGTGCGAGCGCAGCGAGCCTCGAGACCACTTCGCACCCGCGCACCCGCCGGTCGAGGTGCGACGGAGGAGCCTCGAGACCACTCTGCCTCCGCAGATCCGCTGGTCGAGGTGCGACGGAGGAGCCTCGAGACCACTCCTCAGCCCGCGAAGACGACGAGGGCGCCGCCGGCGGACCGGCGACGCCCTCGAGGCGATGGGGAGCGGACGTCAGCGGCGGTGCCCCTTGGTGGTCGCGCCTGCGATGTGCTTCGTCGAGGCCGCGACGGCGCGCCACAGCGTCTTGCCCGACTTCACCTTCGCGGTTGCGAGGCCGTGGCTGTTCGTCCGGAGCGTCCTGACGGTCTTCCAGCCCGCATCGGTCTTCTTCTGCAGGAGGACGCGGACCTTCTTCCAGGGCGCCTGGTGGCCCGAGGTGGTCTCGCGCTCGGCCGTGACCGCGAGGAGGACCTTCTTGCCGTGGCGCTTCGTGGTCAGCGCGACGTCGGAGTCGTACTTGATCTGGATCTGCTGCGACAGGTTCAACTCCGTGTCCTGCCCGATCAGACCGACGGTGAACTCCGAGCCGAGCTGCTTCATCCAGACGAGGTCCTTGCCGGGACGGATCGTGAGGACGATGACGCCCTTCCCGTTCGCCTTCTTCAGCTTGGTCAGCTCGCCGCCCATCTCGCCGCCGGACCAGTACGGCTGGTAATTGGCCTTCGGGGTCAGGCCGGAGTAGCGGACCTTGATGCCGCGGGTCGCGACCTCCTTCGGCAGCAGTACCGTCGAGCGGAAGTCCTGCTTCGGCGTGCCCTGCTCCGCGGGCAGCGTCGCGGGGGTCTCGTCGGCGGAATCGTCCGACTCCTGCTCCGAGGCGTCGTCGGACTCCTGCTCCGAGGGGCTGTCGCCGCTCTCCTCGGAGGTGCTGTCGTCGCCCTGCTCGTCGGCGTGGTCGTCGCCGCCCGAGGACGACATCTGCGCGGCCGCGGAGCCGCTGGCCGGGGCGGCGACCAGGGGAGCCGCCTGCGCGGGCAGCGAGACGAACGAGAGCGCGATCGCGCAGGTGCCGGCGACGGCGGCGGCGCGCAGCGGGACGAGGTTCACGGGGCTCCAGAGCAACGGGGCGCGCGTGCGCCGACGGAGGGTCGCCCGATCAAAGGCCCACCGGCATCGGCCGCGCGTCTCCCACTCCGGGTGCACCTCGAACAGGGGGTGCTCGCTCCCGCTACACTTGCCGACGGCTCGCGGCGGCTCCACCCGCCGCGTGTCGCCACGGGCTGTGGCGCAGCTTGGTAGCGCACCTGACTGGGGGTCAGGGGGTCGCAGGTTCAAATCCTGTCAGCCCGACCAGAAGTTGTTCATTAGAACCCCGGACCGCACAAGGTTCGGGGTTCTTCTGTTCCCAGGGGACCGACCCTCGGGCGCTCGATCGTCAGCAGGCTCTTGATCCGCGCCTGATCCTGCTTCCGAACAGCGCGCGGCCGAAGGTCGCCGCTCTTCTGCAGCGCCAAAGTGGAGTGTTCTTCGGGCTGGGGGACCGCGTAGAGCCGGCTGGTTCTCAAACCAGCCGTTTGAGTCGACTTCCGCTCGCTCGCGAGCTTCGTCTCCAACTCCGACGACAGCAGGTTCGCGTAGACCTAGTCCAGGTCGCTCGCCACAATCTCGTCGTCCTCGACGTAGAGCCACGTGGAGACGCTCTGGTTAACTTCGCGGCGCATCAGGTCTGGTGCGCTGAGGTAGTAGGCCTGCGCCTTCCGCAGCAGAGTGCAGAAGTCGTGGAGCTTCTCGACGACCAGTTCGCGGTTCGCATGTGAGCGTTCCAGGTCCGCTTCGGCCTCAGTGCGAGGACGCTGATGCGGAAGTGCTCGTGCTTGAGCTGGTCTACCGCGATTGCATCCGCGTGAAAGGCCTGAAGCAGGTGCTCACTCTGCTGCTTGAGCGTGTGCAGAACGCCTTCGGTCTCAGCGCGCACCAATGACAGCTACGATAGGAGTTGCGCGGACCTGGGGCTGCGGAGGTCAGCCTTTCGTGCGAGGGCCGACGGTCTGCCGGTCGCGGAGTAGACCTCGGTCGGCGTCGATGTCGTACCGATGCAGGGCCGACGCTTCGCTTCTCCGCCGCCCGGTTTCCGCGACG
The DNA here is from genome assembly GCF_042680685.1 of Amnibacterium endophyticum. Classification (NCBI taxonomy): domain Bacteria; kingdom Bacillati; phylum Actinomycetota; class Actinomycetes; order Micrococcales; family Microbacteriaceae; genus Amnibacterium; species Amnibacterium endophyticum. The sequence continues at coordinate 47,084 of NZ_JBHUEA010000004.1, forward strand.
AGATGGGGCGCGTTCGCGTGCCCCTGCGTCGCGCATGATCAACGCCGCGACCTCGGCGACTTCGAGGAAGCGGGCTGCTGCCACTCAACCGGATCTCCGGATGAGACCCCACGCGAGCTCGATTTCGGGGAGGACGTGTTCGAGCACGCGTCGTACTTCGACGTCGGGTTCCTGCACTCAACCGCGCTAGCCGTTACCGCCTTGGCGTCCTGCGGTCAGCGAGGAGACCTGCCTTGGGAAGCTGGAGATCGTGTGCCCGCCGTTGTCCTCATTCATGCGGACACTCGCACGGGGACTACGTGATGGGTTCGGCCGCCGAAATCCTGCTCCTATGAACTTCTTAACATCGGTCCGTGGCTCGAGCGCACGGGTCGCCGCAGCCGCTGTGCTGGCAGCTGCCCTCGCAATGGCTCCGCTGACGAGTGCGTCGGCTTCATCGGTGGACTCATCGACGAGCGGTTCGACCGCGCCAACGTGGAGGCTCCCGACCAAGCTGCCGGTGCCGAAGATCGTCGCCGCGTTGCAGAAGAAGACTGGTGCGACGCCACCAGTGTGGACCAGCTCTGACGACAACATGGTCTTCAACAAAGGCTTGATTGTGCACCGCGATTACTCCATGTGGTTCGTCAATCAAGACACCAAAGCGAAGAGTTACAAGAGTGCAATCGCGCTCGCTTCCAAGACGCTTGAGAAGAACCACTACACGCTCGCATCTGCGGCCTTCAACAAGAAGTTGTCCAAGAAGTCTGGCCTCAAATGGAGTTCGCTGAAGGGCTTCTACGCGGCCGTGTATCACAACGGGAAGTACATCGTCGTGGTCAACACGGGTTCGACGTCGATGATAGACGGCAAATGGTCGAACAAGAAGAGCGACCTGACCTACCAGTTGTACTTCAACTTCATCCGCCTCGCGGACGCCAAGAAGGCGCGTGCAACGTGCTTCCGTAGTGCTGACCCGAACAACTACGCGGCTCCGGGCGCGAAAAGGGTCGCGCTGAAGCTGTGCCAGAAGGCTGGCATCGCCGTCGGCGACTAGCGACCGGGTGATGCAGCAGGTGGCTGGTCGCGATGACCGCGACCGGCCCCTGCTGCTTGGCCCCGTAGAGATCAGGCCTCTTCCCCGTACACCATCCCGCTCGAGCCTGCCGGATCCGCAGAAGTTCTGATCCGCACAGGGTCGCCTTTCGGACGCTCAGTCACATCGACCCCGCCGTTCTGCACGGTCAGCGGCGGGGGCCGTTGCCCCTTGCCGAGCGGCCGTGAGGACGTGTCGCCTAGCGCTCGACGCGACCGGTGGGGAGGCGACGCGGCCCCCGGAGCCACCGGCAGCCGGATGGAGCGGAACGACCGGAGGGCGGCGATCCGGCACCTCGCCCGATCGGATCAGACCGCGGGCTCGCCGAAGCCGAGCGGCTCGCGGGTGCAGCGGTAGGTCGCCCAGCTGAGCAGGCGGATCGAGCCGTCGTCGCGGCGGTCGACCAGCAGCCGCTCCCCGCGCTCGCGACCGGACACCGTGCGGAGCGCGTCCCGGCCCTCCGGCTCGAAGACCGCGGGCGGCGCGTCGTCGTCCGCCCCCTGCTGCACCGCCTCCAGGCGGCCGCCGCGGATGCGGAACACGAACGCGGAGCCCTCCGAGAACCAGAGGCCCGTGAGCGGCACCAGGTCCTCGGGCGCCTCGGTGCCCGGCGTCCACGGCTCGGGCAGCGGCGCATCGTGCTCCGCCACCTGCTCCGCGAAGCCGATCGCCGTCGACTCCGGGGTCCTCGCGACGCTGTTGTTCATGAGCACGACGCCGGTCAGGCCCGACTCCGGGTCGGAGTACGCGCCCGTGATGCCGCCCGGCGCGCCGCCCGTGTGGCCGAACCAGGTGCGGCCCTCGCGGTGCACGAGCGCGAGGCCGAGCCCCTGCATGGTGCCGCTGCGCGGATCCCGGGCCGCGTGGGGCTCCCGCATCTCGAGCGCGGTGTCGCGGCGCAGCACCGACTCGTCGGGGTCGAGCAGGAAGCCGTGCCAGGTCGCGAGGTCGGCGACGGTGCTGGCGAGCCCGCCTGCCGCGGCGAGGATGCCCGTGAAGAGCACGGGCTCGTCGACCGGCACGTCGGAGTACGGCGGGACGAAGTACAGCCCGGCAGCGGGCGGCTGCAGCGCGAGCGTGGTCCGGGTCAGCCCGAGCGGGTCGAGCAGCCGCGCCTGCAGGCTCTCCGCCCAGGAGCGGCCGTCGGCGTGCGCGACCACCTCGCCGAGCGCGATGAACGCGAGGTTGCTGTAGTGCCACGCGGCGTGGGGCGGGAGCACCCGCTCGCTCGCGTTCCAGTCCTCGACGAAGCGGTCCGCCGGCGGCACCGCGAGGGTGTCCCAGAACTCCGGCCGCACCGGCTCGCGCTGCATCCCGCTCGCGTGCGCGAGCAGCTGCCGGATCGTCACGCCGGGCTGCCGGCTGCCGGGCAGGTGGTCGTCGATCGGGTCATCGAGCCGCAGCCGCCCCTCGTCGCGCAGCTGCAGCACCATCACCGCGGTGAACGTCTTGGTATTCGAGGCGATCAGGAACTGCGTCCGCTCGTCGAGCGGCACGGTCGGGTCCGCCAGGTCGGCGGTGCCGACGCCGGCGGACCAGAGCAGGTCGCCCCGGTGCGCGACGCCGGCCGCGAGGGCGGGCGTGCGGCTCTCGCGCTGCCGCTCCACCGCCATCCGGTCGAGGCGGCGGACGGTGGAGTCGAGCAGCTGGTGACGCACCCGCCGATGCTAGGAGCCCGCCCTTCCGGGTTCGCGGATCCGCAGCTCCTGCCCGACACGCCGCGCCTCGCGCTCCGATCGCGGCGTGTCGCGGCAGAGGTGCGGATCGGCGGGAGAACTGCGGATCCGCGAGACCTGCGGGGCGTCAGCGGCGGGCGCGGAATCCGGAGACGAGGGCGTGGAGCAGCGGGACGGCGGACGCGATCATCAGGACCAGCCCGGTCACCGCGTCCGTCGGGCGCAGCAGGACGCCGCCGACGAGCAGGCCGAAGAACAGCAGCGCGGAGACCAGGCGCTGCACGGAGCGCTCCAGCAGACGGATCTGCCGGTCGAGGCGCGGGGTCTCGACCGCGACCTCGCCGTCCTCGAGCCGCGTGACGAGGCCGTCGAGCCGGCGGGGGAGCCGGGCCGCGACCGCGACGGTCGAGACGGCCTCGTTCGCGAAGGAGCGCGCGAGCCCGCCCTGCTCCTCGCGCAGCAGCCGGTCCGCGTACGGCTCGACCGAGTTCCAGATGTTGAAGTCGGGGTCGAGCGTGCTGCAGAGCCCGGAGATCAGCGAGACGGCGCGGATGACGAGCAGGAAGTGCTCCGGCAGCTGGAACGGCAGCACCCGGATCGTCTCGCCGAACTCGCGGGCGAACGCCTGCAGCTCGCGCGGGTCGACGTCCTGCAGGTCGGTGAAGGAGATGCCGCCGAAGCGGGCGAACAGCGCGGACATCACGCGCTCGAGCTCCCGGGTGTCGGCGTTCGGCAGCAGCACGCCGAGGTCCCGCATGCTGCCGACGAGCCGCCGGCCGTCACGGGAGGCGACCGCGATCAGGAACGCGCGCAGGTCGCGGCGCAGGCCGTCCGGGATCGAGCCCATCATCCCGAAGTCGACGAAGGTGAGCACCCAGTCGCGCTCTCCGCCGGGCGTCGGGGTGACGAAGATGTTGCCGGGGTGGGCGTCGCCGTGGAAGAAGCCGTCGACGAACAGCTGGTCGAACATCACGTTCGCGAACTCGACGGCGACCTCGGCCGGGTCGATGCCAGCGGCGCGGAGCGCGGCCAGGTCGTTCACCTTGATCGCGGTCACGTCCTCGAGCGTCAGCACCCGGCGGGTCGCCCGCTCCCACGCGACACCCGGGGTGCGCACCCGGTCGTCGCCCGCGAACTGCGCGGTGAAGCGCTCCGCGTTGCCGGCCTCGTGCAGGTAGTCGACCTCCTCGAGGCTCGTCTCGGCGAACTCCTCGGCGAGCCCGGGCAGGTCGACGCGGCGACGGACCAGCTGCACCCGGTTCAGGCGGGCAGCGACCGTGCGCAGCGCGGCGAGGTCGACGTCGACGATGCGCTCGATGCCGGGTCGCTGGATCTTCACCACGACGTCGGTGAAGCCCGCGTCCTCCGCGCCCGCCGGCTTGAGCCGGGCCCGGTGCGCCTGCCCGAGCGACGCCGCCGCCAGCGGCTCGCGGTCGAACGCCGCGAACGCCGCCTCGAGCGGCATGCCCAGCTCCCGCTCCGCGAGCGCCTCGATGTCGGCGAAGTCCTCCGGCGCGACGGCGTCCTGCAGCCCCTCCAGCTCCTTCGTGACCTCCGGCGGCAGCACGTCCAGGCGGGACGACAGGAACTGGCCGACCTTGATCATCAGGCCGCCGAGGTCCGACGCGAGCACGAAGAACCGCGCGGCCATCCGCCGCCAGCGCCGGGTCCGGCCGCGGCGCGCGAGGGCGGTGAGGCCGAACCGCGGCAGGACCAGCTCGAACCACCAGTTCTCGACCATGTACCGGGTCGCGAACCGCATGATGCGGCGGTACCGCGCCCGGCCGGCGCGATCCGGATCGCGGCGCAGGTCGGCCACGCTCAGCCCCGGGCGAGGATCGACACGATCCTGCGTCGTGCCTCGTCGATCACGGCGACGACCTCGGCGACCTGGTCGCGGCTGCCGGTCTGCGCCGCGAGCGCGGCCGCCTGCCCGAGCTGCGCGACGGCGCGCGCCGTGGAGCCGGCGCCGGCGACCGCGCCGGCGCCGTCGAAGGGCCCCCGACGGGTCGACGTCCCGGTCGCGGGTCCCGCCGCGGCGCGGTCGCGGGCAGCGTCGGCCGCGGCCCGGCCGGCGTCGGTGAGGGTCCAGACGCGGCGGCCGTCGAGCTCCTCGGCCGTCGCGAGGCCCTCGTCGGCGAGCAGCTGCAGCACCGGGTAGACGTCGCCCGCGCCGGGCGCGGAGCCGCCGTCGGCGCGGTCGGCGAGCACCCGGACGACCCGGTAGCCGTTGCTCGGCTGCTCCGCGAGCACGGTCAGCACGTCGCCGCGGACGTCGCGCTGCGCGTCGCCGACCACCCGCTCGTCGGCGCCCGCCCGGAACCGGTCCAGCACCTCGCGCGCGGTCTGCAGGCCGCGCTCCACCACGGAGTTGCCGCTCGTCCCGTCCACCACGTGCTCCCCGCCTCCGCCCGCTGCTGCCTACGAGCGGGCTCGGACGATACAGGGGCCGCCCGTGCGAAGCCCCCGGGGGCGTCTCACTCGTCGAAGCCGGTGCTCCGGCTCCGCTCCTCCCACGCGTCCGCGTCGGCGCGGAGGTCGTCGAGCGCGGTGCGGAAGGCGTCGGAGGCGTCGTCGCCGAGCAGCAGCATGAAGGGCGGGTCGCTCGACTCGACCGCCTCGATCAGCACCTCGGCCGCCTTGGCCGGGTCGCCCGGCTGCTGCCCGTGGCCCGTGCCGGCCTCGATGCGCCGCTTGCCGGCCGTGTCCGCGTAGTCCGCGATCGGCTCCGCGGACTGGGTCAGGGAGCGGCCCGCGAAGTCGGTGCGGAAGCCGCCCGGCTCGACGGCCATCGCGGTGATCCCGAGCGGCGCGACCTCGCGGCGCAGCGACAGCGTCAGCGCCTCGATGGCGGCCTTCACGGCCGCGTAGTACCCGGAGCCCGCGGGCGACTGGCGGGCGCCGATCGACGACAGGTTCACGATCGTGCCGGAGCGGCGGGCGCGCATCCCGGGCAGGACGGCCTTGATCAGGCGGACGCTCCCGAAGAGCTGGGTGTCGAAGAGTCGCTGCACGGCGTCGTCCTCGCCCTCCTCGACGGCGGCGCGGTAGCCGTACCCGGCGTTGTTCACGAGGACGTCCACCCCGCCGAACCGCTCCTCCGCGGCCGCGACCGCCGCGGCGACCTGCCAGTCGTCGGTGACGTCGAGCGCTGCGGCGAGCGCCGTCTCCGGGTGCGCGTCGACCAGGTCCTGCACCGAGGAGGCGTCGCGGGCCGTGACGACCGCGCGGTGGCCGCGGGCGAGGACGGCCTCGGCGAAGGCGCGGCCGAGGCCGGTCGAGCAGCCGGTGATGAACCAGGTGGACATGGGGCCTCCTCGTGGGGCGTCGGGCGCCAGCACCGTAGTCGGCGCGGCCGACCGCCGCCGGTGGACGGGTCGCGCACGAGGGACGTCCGGATCGCGAAACCGGTTGACTTCGGGCAACCGCTCAGCAACCGCCCGTGATCCTCGTTCCATGACGATGACCGTGCGGACGCAGGGCGGCGCCGTCTACTCCATCGAGTACCGCGACTTCGACGACACCGGCCGGCGCCTCGGCGTGCTCCGCCACGGCGGTCCCGACGACCCGTCGGGCACCAACAAGCCGATGCGCGAGGACACCTGGTACCGCGTGAACGTGCTGTCGCCGCTGCCGCCGGAGATCGGCACGCAGCTGCGCATGATCCTCGACCCGATGGAGGACGACCCGGACCCGGTGGTGCGGCAGACGACGATGGTGATGAGCGTCGTCGGCATGCTCGACTGAGGTCCGGCACGCGGCCGCGCGCGCCTAGGCTCCAGCCATGGCCGCACGCAACCCGCTGCACGAGCTGCGCGACCAGGTCGGCAGGCGCATCGGCGAGCAGCTGCAGCGGCCGGGCCTCGAGGGCGCCGAGCGCCTGGTCGGCGACCTGCTCGCGGCGCGGCCGGGGCCCGCGCGGCCGCTGCCGGAGATCCAGGCGGACCTCGACGCCCTGGTCGGCCTCGAGACGGTGAAGGCGCAGGTCCGCGCCCTCGTCGCGTTCCTGCAGGTGCAGGCGCGGCGCCAGCAGCACGGGCTGCCGGAGGTGGCGACGAGCCAGCACCTCGTCTTCCTCGGCAACCCGGGCACCGGCAAGACGACCGTCGCCCGCCTGCTGGCCGAGATGTACCGGGCGGTCGGGCTGCTGCAGCGGGGGCACCTGGTCGAGGTCGACCGGGCGGGCCTCGTCGGGCAGTACGTCGGCCAGACCGCCATCAAGACCGACCGCGTGATCCGGCGCGCGCTCGGCGGGGTGCTCTTCATCGACGAGGCCTACGCGCTGGCGCCGGAGGGCCCGATGCGGCAGGACTTCGGGCCCGAGGCGATCGAGGTGCTGCTGAAGCGGATGGAGGACCACCGCCACCGCCTCGTCGTGATCGTCGCCGGGTACCCGCGGCTGATGGAGGCGTTCCTCGCCTCGAACCCGGGCCTCAGGTCGCGCTTCGCGCGCGAGATCCGCTTCCCCGACTACTCCGCGGACGAGCTGGAGTCGATCTTCGTCACGACCGCGGAGCAGCACGAGTACACGCTGCGCCCGGGCGCCGACCGCACGCTGCGCCGCATCCTCGCGAACGCGCGGCGGGGCGAGGACGCCGGCAACGCGCGCTTCGTCCGGACCCTGTTCGAGCAGACGGTGAACCAGCAGGCCGTGCGGCTGACGGGGGAGGGCGACCCCGCGGCGCTCGACCGCCCCGCCGTCACGAGCCTGACCGCCGAGGACCTGACGGAGGCCGCCCGCCTGCTCGGCGAGGACGCCGGCTCGGACACGCCGCCCCGACGCCGCTGGTGGGGCTGACGCGCGTCAGCCGGTGACGTCCTTGCGCTGGAAGCGCCAGGCGGCGAGCGTCCCGGCGACCAGGACCCAGAGCAGGCCGTTGATCAGCGCGTCGGCGACCGTGGCGAGCGAGATCGGCTGCAGCAGGAACTGCTGGTACGCGAACGCGTAGTGGGTCGGCAGCCACAGCCGGAAGTCCATGAGGGCCTCGACCTGGTCGAGGGTGCGGGTCACGATCGCGACGACCACCACGCCGCCCGCGGCCGCGAGCGGCGAGTCGGTCAGCACCGTGAGCAGCAGCCCGAGCGAGGCGGCCCACAGCAGCCCGAACGGGGTCACGGCGGTGGCGAGGGCGAGCCGCAGCACGGTCTCCGGCAGGTCGAGCCGGGGACCGTTCGGCACCTGCATGCCGCCCGGGCCGTAGGACAGCACGCCGACGAGCAGCGCGACCGCCGCCATCCCGACCAGGCCGCCGACGAGGATGACGGCGGCGGCCGCGGCCTTGACGCCGAGCAGGCGCAGCCGCGGCACGGGGATCGCGAGCAGGTACTTCAGCGTCGAGCGCGACGCCTCCCCGGCGATCAGGTCGCCGAACAGGACCGCGGTGACGATCGTGACGAGGTAGCCGCCGGACACGAGCAGCACGAAGGCGGCGAAGCCGCCGCCCGACGACTGCGCGAGGGCGCCGAGGTCGGTGCCGGTGTCGGAAGGCTGGGCGCCGCCCAGCAGGAAGGCGACCCGCACGATGACGGGCAGCAGCACGAGCACGCCGACCGCGGCCAGCACCCGCCACTGGCTCAGCTGGCGCAGCAGCTCGACCCGCAGCGGCAGCGTCGTGCGGTGCCTCGGGGCGGGAGGCGGGGCGATGGCGGTCATGCGGGCTCCGGCTCGGCGATCAGGTCGAGGAAGGCGTCCTCCAGGCGGCGCTCGCGGCGCAGCCCGGTCAGGGCGACGCCGGCGCCGACGAGCAAGGCCACGACCTCGGCGGTGCCGAGCGCGCCGCCCTCGACGCGGACCGTGCCGCCGCCCCCGTCCACCGCCCGGGCGCCGGCGCCGGTCAGGGCCGCGACCGCGGCGTCCACGTCGCCGACCTCCACCACCACCTGCTCGGCCCCGCCCGCGATCTCCTCCACCGGCCCGGCCGCGATGACGCGACCGTGCGACATGACGACGACGTGGCTGCAGGTCTGCTCGACCTCGCCGAGCAGGTGGGAGGAGACGACGACCGTGCGCCCGCCCTCCGCGTAGCGCCGCAGCACGTCCCGCAGCGCCACGATCTGCGTGGGGTCGAGACCGTTCGTCGGCTCGTCGAGCACGAGCAGGTCCGGCATGCCGAGCATCGCCTGCGCGATCGCGAGCCGCTGCCGCATGCCCTGGCTGTACCCGCCGACCCGCCGGCGGATCGCGCCGCCGAGGTCCGCGACCGCGAGCGCCTCGCCGAGCCGCGCCTCGCGGGCGGGGCGACCGGTCGCGGCCCAGTGCAGCCGGAGGTTGCGCCGCCCGGACAGGTGCGGCAGGAAGCCCGGCCCCTCGACGAACGCGCCGACGCGGCGCAGCACGGGGGAGCCGGGCACGACGGGCACGCCGAACGCCTCGATGCTGCCCGCGTCCGGGCGGGTGAGGCCGAGGACCATCCGCATGGTCGTCGTCTTGCCGGCGCCGTTCTCGCCGAGCAGCCCGACCACCTGCCCGCGCTCGACGGTGAACGCGGCGTCGTCGACCGCGGTGAAGCCGGAGCGGAACCGCTTGGTGAGCCCGCGCACCAGAAGCGGCGGGGCGTCGTCGACCTGACCGCGGGCCTCGGCCCGCCGCGCGGCGGCGGTGCGGACGCGACCGCCGATCAGCGCCGCCGCCAGCAGGGCGGCGATGAGCAGCGCGAGCAGCGCGATCCGGTCGAGCTGCCCCCTGGTCGGCCGGAAGACGGTACCGGCGCTCGGGGCCGACCCGAGCCGCGGCAGCGCGACGGCGTCCGCCGAGAGCCGGTAGGTCGCGGGCTCGGTCGAGCCGAGGAACTGGCTGTCGGTCGTGCGCAGCGTCAGCTCGACGCGGTCGCCGGGGGCGAAGCGCCACACGGTGCCGGGCAGCCAGACCCGGATGCGGGCGCCGCCGGGCGGCAGCCGCACGTGCACCGGGGCGACGCCGCCCGGCAGCGGCCGCCGCTGCGAGCCGGTGACCGCCGTCAGCTGCGCGAAGAGCACGACGTCCTGCGGCTGCGCGGATGTCGTCGTGATGTCCACGCTCGCCTGCGCCGCCCCCGTCAGCACCACGGAGGAGGTCAGCGGCTCGGAGACGAAGCGGGCCGCCTGGTTCGGCGGGTTCGTCCGGCTCAGCAGCCCGGAGGCGGTGCGTCCGAGGTCGGTCGCGGCGCCGATGCCGGGCAGCGAGGTCACGGAGGCCGGCTGGCCGCCGGGCGGGTTCACGACGGTCCGCTCGCCGCCGTCGAGGGGCAGGACCTCCGCGTCGCGCGCGTCGAGCCCCGGGTAGCGACCGGTGCTGTGCTGCTCCTCGAACGAGGTCGCCCCCGCGGGCACGGTGTAGGTGAAGCGGGTCGAGACCGGCTCCTGCGGATGACGCAGACGGGCGTCGAGGAAGTCGTCGACGGCCTGCTCGGTGCCGGCCGTCCCGCCCCCGTCGTGCCCGCCCGCGAACCACTGCACCTGCACGGGCGCACCGGCGCGCCGGATCGCCCCGGCGTTCAGGTCCGCCTGCCGCAGGGTGAAGAGCGAGTCGTTCAGGCCCTGCAGCAGCAGGGTGGGCGCCGTCATCCCGCCGAGCACGGACTCCGGGGAGGAGCGCTCGAGCAGCGCCTGGTCCGCGGCCGTGAACGGCCCGCCGGTGACGAGTGTCCGGTACAGCGCGCAGACCTGCGGCGTGAAGCGGGCGCAGGGGCCGGCGGCGTCGTCGGCGGCCGCCGTGCCGAAGAGGCGCGCCAGCCACGCCGCCTTGACGGTCCGTTCCGGCTCGACGCCGCGCGCCCAGCCGGACGTCCAGGGCACGAGCGCCTGCCCGAGGTCGTACCAGGTGATGCCCGCGACCACGGCGTCGACCCGGGGATCGGTGGCGCCCGCCATCAGCGCGAGCGCGCCGCCGTAGGACGCGCCGACGACGGCGACGACCGGGTCCCCGTCGCGGTGGAGCACGTCGCGGCGCGCGTCGAGCACGTCGATCAGCGCCCGGGCGTCGGGCACCTCGCCGTCGAGCGAGTCGAGCCCGATCCTGCCGCCGGAGGCGCCGAAGCCCCGGGCGGAGTACGTGAGGACCGCGTAGCCCTCGCGCTGCAGCCGTCGGGCCTCGCCGGCGAGGTCGCCCTTGTCCTGCCCGAAGGCGTGGGCGAGCAGCACGGCTGGCGCGGGCCGCGTCGCCGGCAGGTACAGGGAGGTGTCGAGCCGGATCCGCTGCGTCGAGGTCGGCGACTCCGGCACGGACACGAACCGGGCGACGGGCGCGGCGAGCGCCGGCCGGGCGGGGCCGGTCAGCCGCGGCACGACGACCGCCGCCGCGACGCCGATCGCGGCGACGACCAGGGCCGCGACCACGACGGCGAGCGCACGGCGCCGACCGCTCCAGGACCCGACCACCCCCGAATCCTGCGGGACCCGCGGGGCGAAGGTGCGCGCGGACGCCGAATCGGGACGGGGCTACTCGCAGGCGACCCCGTCGCCGTCCCGGTCGAGCCGCGGCGTCTCGTACCCGGGCTGGCCGCGGTACAGGGGCGCCCTGCCCGCCGCCCGGACGGCGTCGCAGTTCCGGTAGTAGGCGCTGGACGCGCCGCCGCCCGCGGGCTTCGGCGTCGTCGTCCGCGTCTTCCTGCGCTCGACGAGGGCGCTGATCGCCGGCTTGCCCGGCTTCGCGACCGCGAGGGAGTCGCAGCCGTCGAGGCCGGCGGCGAGCGCCTTCCGCTCGACGCGGTCGACCGACAGGTGCCAGCGGGACTTCACGGCGATCCACTGCTTCACGTAGGCGCAGGCGTAGGAGGAGGCCGGCGGCATCCACCCCGCCGGGTCGCGGTCGCCCTTCGAGCGGTTGCTCGAGCGCGTCACCGCGATCAGGGAGGGCCCGTAGCCGAGGTCGTTGCCGAACGCCTCCCGGCGCGTCGCGCTCCACTTCCAGGCGCCGGAGCGCCACGCCTCGGCGAGCGGCACCAGGTGGTCGACGTCGAGCCGCGTCGCCTTCGTGACCACGCGGTTGTCGTATCGGCTGATCCACCTCCCGCCCTTGACGGTGCCGTACCGGTTCACCGACGCCGTGACGCGGCTCTCGGCCTTCAGCACCTCGGCGCGCGTGTCGAGCCGGTCGCGGTCGGCGTCGTTCCACACGTGGAACGCGCGGCGCTGATAGCTCGCCGCGTGCGAGTCGGAGCGGACCGTCAGTCGGTCGAGGAGGACCCGGGCGTCGGCGCGGCCGGCCGGGACGGCGGCGGGCGCGGCGTCCGCGGCGAGCCCGCCGCCGACGACGAGACCGGCGGTGATCAGGGCCGTGGTGAGAAGGGCGGGGCGGCGTCGCATCGTGCTCCAGTGCTCGGTGGTCCGCGCACGCTAGGGGCGCACCCGCGCGCAGCCGGGTTCCCGCGCCGGGCCCGGCCCGCCCGCTGCGCGCAGCACCCCCGGTTCCCCGGGCTACGGTGGATCGGGACCATGAAGCGACCTCCCGATGCACGCCTGTCCGCGGCGCGGTACGCGCTCGAGCAGGCCGACCCGGACGCCCGTACCGGGGAGCAGGACGACGACGCGCCGGTCGACGCCGGTCAGGCGACGCTCGACGAGCGCGCCATGGCGGTGGAGGTCGCGATCCAGCAGGCGATGCGCCGAGGCGACTTCGACCGGCTGCCGGGCGCGGGGAAGCCGCTGCCCGGCATCGGCGGCCGGCAGGACCCGGACTGGTGGATCCGCCGCAAGATCGAGCGGGAGCGCCTGAGCGGCCTCGGCCCGCCGGCGCTGACCCTGCGGACCGAGGACGCGGCGCTCGAGGAGCGGCTGGACGCCCTCCACGTGGAGTCCGCCGTGCGCGAGGCGCTCGAGGACTTCAACGCCCGGGTGCGCGAGGCGCGCCGCCAGCTGCTCGGCGGCCCGCCGGTCGTCACGCGCCCGAGGGACGTCGAGGCGGAGGTCGCCGCCTGGCGGCAGCGGGCCGAGCAGCGCCGCGCCGAGCGCGAGCGGGCTCGCGATCAGGAGCGCCGGCGCGAGGCCGAGCTGCTCGCCGCGATGACCTGGCGCGAGCGCCGCCGCCACCGCCGCGGCGCCCGCTGACCGCCTCCGCGTTGCGCTGACGCGGGCCCTCGCGCCACGATGCGGGGCAGCACCGGCGAGCGGAGGTCACGGATGAGCGACGGCGGGTTCTCGGAGCAGGAGCGCGCGGCGATGCGCCAGCGCGCGGAGGAGCTGCGCTCGGCGACGGGCGTGAAGGGTGCCGCGAAGCGGGCCCGCGAGTACGACGCGTGCCTCGCCGCGATCGACGCGCTGGGCGGCGCGGACCGCGCGGTCGCCGAGCGGCTGCACGTGATCGTGTCGGAGGAGGCGCCGCAGCTGGCGCCGAAGACCTGGTACGGCTTCCCCTCCTACGCGAGGGAGGACAAGGTCGTCGTCTTCTTCCAGCCGGCGTCGAAGTTCGGCACCCGCTACGGCACCGTCGGCTTCAGCGAGGACGCGGCGCTCGACGACGGCGAGATGTGGCCGACGTCCTTCGCGGTGCTCGAGGTGACCGCCGCCGCGGACCAGCGGCTGCGCGACCTGGTCCGGCGCGCCGCGGGCTGACCGCTCAGCCCGCGGGCGCCGCTTCGGGCAGGACCCGGCGGATGAGGTCGTCCAGGGTCACCACGCCGATCGCGCCGCCCGACTCCTCCACGACGGCGAGCTGGACGCGACGCTCCCGCATCTGCCGCAGCAGGCCGTAGACGGGCGTAGCGGCGTCGGTCGTCAGCACCGGGGAGGCGAAGGGCGAGACCGGCTCGCCGTCGGCGGCGACCAGGGTGTCGCGGACGTGGACGACGCCCGGCAGGCCGCCCGCGTCGTCGCGCACGAGGATGCGCAGGTGGCCGGTCTCGCGGGCGACGGCCCGCACCTCGCCGGCGGTCGCGGTCGGCGGCACGGCGGTCGGCTCGCCGCGGCGCGTGATCTCCCCGACCGTCAGCCGCTCGAGGTCGATCACGTCGGCGATCTGCTCGTGCAGCCTCGGCTCGAACACGCCCATGCGCGCCGAGTACTCGACCAGGTTGCGGATGGTGCCGGCGTCGCGGCCGCCGACCGCCGCGGAGTCGACCGGCTCGACCCCGACGCGGCGCACCACCGCGTTCGCGGCCCGGTTCACGATCGTCAGGAAGGGCCGGAAGACGGCGACGAAGGCGCGCGAGGGGATCCCGATCAGCTTCGCGGCGGTCTCCGGGTGGGCGATCGTCCAGGACTTCGGGACCATCTCGCCGACGACGAGGTGGAGGAAGGTGACGACGAGCAGCGACAGGACGAAGGCGGCGCCGCCGGCGAGCCACACCGGCAGTCCCGCGCCCTCGAGCAGCGGGCTGATCAGGCCGTCGACGGCGGGCTTCGTCACCGCGCCGAGCGCGAAGGTGCAGGCGGTGATGCCGAGCTGCGCCCCGGCGAGCATCAGCGTCAGCTCGTTCATGCCGCGCAGCGCGGCGCGGGAGCCGCGGCTGCGCTCCGCGTCCGCCTCGAGCCGGTGCCGGCGGGCGCCGATCAGCGCGAACTCGATCGCGACGAAGAAGGCGCTCGCGGCGATCAGCAGCACGGTGACGACGAGGGGGAGCCAGACGTTCACCGGTGCGCCCCGATCGGCCCGTCCTCGTCGGCGGCCACCTCGTCCTCGAACCGGCGCTCGACCAGCTCGACGCGCAGCGCGCTCGGCACGTGCCGGGTCACCTCGAGCACCTCGAGGCGCAGCGCCCGCGGCGGCAGGTCCTCCTCGATCAGCTCGGCGCCCGTGGCGGGCAGCGCCACCTCGACCGCGTCGCCGACCGACGGCAGCGACCCGCGCTCGGCGATCACGAGGCCGGCGAGGGTCTCGAAGTCGTCGCGGGGCGGCAGGTCGCGGCCGATCGCCCGCTCGACCTCGTCGAGGTGCAGCTCGCCCGGCATCGTCCAGACGCCGTCCGCCACCAGCTCGGGGTCCGACTCGTCGTCCGGGTCGTGCTCGTCGCCGATCTCGCCGACCAGCTCCTCGGCGAGGTCCTCGACCGTCAGCACCCCGGCGAAGCCCCCGTACTCGTCGATGACGCAGGCGAGCTCGTCGCGGCTGCGCGAGAGGGCGTCGAACGCCTCGGACAGGCGCATCAGGGTCGGCAGCACCACCGGCGGCCGCATGATCGCGGTGACCGGTCGGGCGTCGTCCTCGGCGACGCGCAGCACGTCGAGCAGGTGGACCACGCCGAGGGGCTCGTCGTGGTCGCCGACCACCGGGTAGCGCGTGTGCTGCTCGGCCATGCGCGCTCGCGCCTCGGCGATCGACGTGGCCGCAGGCAGCAGGTCGACCCGGGCGCGGGGGGTCATCGCGTGCTCCACGTCCTGCGCGGGGAAGTCGAGCACCCGGTCGAGCAGCAGCGACAGCTCCTCGGGCAGGTCGCCGCTCTGCCGCGAGTCGTCGATGATGTGCTCGAGGTCCTCGGCGGTCGCGCTGCTGTCGAGGTCGTGCACCGGCTCGACGCGCAGCAGCCGCAGCACCGCGTTCGCCGCGTGGTCGAACAGGGCGATGAGCCAGCCGAAGGCGGTCAGGTAGATCCGGGTGGAGCGCGCGAGCGCCTTCGCGAGCCGCTCGGGCCGGGCGATCGCGAGGTTCTTCGGGAACAGCTCGCCGAAGACCATCTGCACGCCCGTCGCGATGACGAGCGCCAGCACGGTGCCGATCGCGACGCCCACGACGGGCGACAGGCCGGCGCCGCCGAGCAGCGTGCCGATCGACTCGCCGATGAACGGTTCGGCGACGTAGCCGGCGAGCAGGCCGGTGACGGTGATGCCGAGCTGCGCGCCCGAGAGCATGAACGAGGTGCGGCGGGTGATGGCGAGCGCGCGGTGCGCCGCCTGGTCCCCGGTGTCGGCCGCGGCCCGCAGGCGGGCGCGGTCCACCGACATGTAGGCGAACTCCTGCGCGACGAAGTAGCCGTTCGCCGCGATGATCGCGGCGGTCAGCAGCAGGCCGACGACGAGGACGAGCAGGGCCTCGATCACGCCGTCACCCCGCTTCGACGGGGCTCGGGCACGCGGCGGCGGGCATCGGCAGGAACGGTCGAGCGCCGGTCGGGCACTGCGCGATCAACTCCTCGGTGGTCGTCGCGTCGACGCTAGCCAGTCGGACGCGCCGCGCAGCCGGCGCACCGGCATCTCTTCGGCGCTTCATGGCCGCGGCTCGGCGGATGCTCGTCAGCCGTCAGCCGTCAGCCGTCGAGGCGGCCGACCCCGGTGAGGCGGAGGACGGCGGCGCCGGCCTCGTCCGACGCGGTCAGGTCCACGACCGCCGTGAAGTCCCAGTCGTGGTCCCCGGCCGGGTCGTCGAGGATCTGGCGCACCCGCCACTCGGCCGCCGCCTCCTCGATCACGAGCAGCGCCGGGCCGCGGGCGTCCGGCCCCGTGCCGAGCCCGGCGTGCTCGTCGAAGTACGGCTCGAGCGCGTCGGCCCACGCGTCCGCGTCGAACCCGGCGGCGGCGTCGAGGGCGCCGAGCGCCGCCCAGTCGCGCCGGGCCGCCAGCTGCACGCGCCGGAAGAGCTCGTTGCGCACCATCACGCGGAAGGCGCGCGTGTTCGCGGTGAGGCGGCGCGGAGCCGGGGGCACCATCGCGGCGTCCGGCTCGTGGAGCGCGGGGTGCAGCAGCTCCTCCCACTCGTCGACCAGGGACGAGTCGACCTGACGGACCAGCTCGCCGAGCCACTCGATCAGGTCCTGCAGCTCGTCGCTCTTGATCTCGTCCGGGATCGTCTGCCGAGCGGCGCGGAACGCGTCGGAGAGGTACCGCAGCACGAGGCCCTCCGAGCGCTGCAGCCGGTAGAACGCGACGAGCTCGCCGAAGTCCATCGCCCGCTCGACCATGTCGCGCACGACCGACTTCGGGGACATCGCGAAGTCGAGCACCCACGGCTGCTCGGCCGCGTACGCCTCGTAGGCGGCGTCCAGCAGCTCCTCCAGCGGCTTCGGGTGCGTGACCTCCTCGAGCAGCGTCATCCGCTCCTCGTACTCGACGCCGTCGGCCTTCATCGCCGCGACGGCGTCGCCGCGCGCCTGGAACTGCTGCTGCGCGAGCACCGGCCGGGGGTCGTCCAGCGTCGCCTCGAGGATCGAGACGACGTCGAGCGCGAACGTCGGCGACTCCGGGTCGAGCAGCTCGAAGGCCGCGAGCGCGAAGGGCGACAGCGGCTGGTTCAGCGCGAAGTCCGGCTGCAGGTCGATCACCAGCCGGATCCGGCCGTCGACCTGCTCCACGACGCCGGCCGCCCGCAGGGTGCGGTAGAGCTGCAGCGCCCGCCGGGCCAGCTGCAGCTGCCGCCGCCAGGGCTCGTGGTTGTCGAACACGAGCGCGCGGACGTTCCCGAACACGTCCCCGCCCCGCCCGATGACGTTCAGCAGCATCGCGCTCGTGATCGCGAGGTGGGAGGTCAGCGTCTCGGGCTCGGCGTCGATGAGCTTGCGGAAGCTCGGCTCGCCCCAGGAGACGAAGCCCGCGGGCGCCTTCTTCGCCACCCACTTGCGCCGCTTCTTCGGGTCGTCGCCGATCTTCTTCAGCGCCTTGCGGTTCTCGGACTCGTGCTCGGGCGCCTGCAGCACGACGCGGCCCTCCACGTCGTACCCGGCCCGGCCGGCGCGCCCGGCGATCTGGTGGAGCTCGCGCGCCGACAGCTGCCGCATGCGCGTGCCGTCGTACTTCGTCAGCGCGGTGAGCAGCACGGTGCGGATCGGCACGTTGATGCCGACGCCGAGGGTGTCGGTGCCGCAGATGACGCGGAGCAGGCCCTGCTGCGCCAGCTGCTCCACGAGGCGCCGGTACTTCGGCAGCATCCCCGCGTGGTGCACGCCGATCCCGAGCCGGATCAGCCGGGAGAGCGTGCGGCCGAACGCCGTCGTGAAGCGGAATCCGGCGACCGCCTCGGCGATCCGGTCGCGCTGCTCGCGGCTCGCGACGCCGGCGCTCGCGAGGGCCTGCGCGCGCTCGATCGCCGCCGCCTGGGAGAAGTGCACGACGTAGATCGGCGCCTGGCCCGTGCGCAGCAGCTCGTCGATGGAGTCGTGGATCGGCTCGAGCTCGTAGAAGAAGTGCAGCGGCACCGGCCGCTCCACGCCCGTGACCCGGGCGGTGTCGCGGCCCGTGCGGCGGGTGAGGTCGGCGGCGAGCGCGGTGACGTCGCCGAGGGTCGCGGACATCAGCACGAACTGCGTCCGCGTCAGCGTAATCAGCGGCACCTGCCACGCCCAGCCGCGGTCGGGGTCGCCGTAGAAGTGGAACTCGTCCATGACGACCTGGTCGACGGGCGCGTCCGGCCCGTGGCGGAGGGCGAGGTTCGCCAGGATCTCCGCGGTGCAGCAGATGATCGGGGCCTCCGGGTTGACCGACGAGTCGCCGGTCACCATGCCGACGTTCGCCGCCCCGAACACCTCCACGAGCGCGAAGAACTTCTCGCTGACCAGGGCCTTGATCGGCGCGGTGTACCAGCTGCGCCTGCCCTGCGACAGGGCGAGGGCGTGCGCGCCGATCGCGACGAGCGACTTCCCGGTGCCGGTCGGCGTCGACAGGATCAGGTTCGCGTCGCCGACGAGCGCGATCATCGCCTCCTCCTGCGCCGGGTAGAGCGGCAGCCCGCGGGCCTCGGCCCACTCGCTGAAGGCGGTGAAGGCGGCGTCCTCGTCGAGGCCGCCGGCGGGCAGCGGCGGCGGCATGCGGTCGAGCAGTGCGGATTCGATGTCTCCATCCTCCCAGCCCGCATCCGCGTCCTCCCGCCCCGCGGGTGGTGCACCAGCATGGAGCGGTGGCGCCGTGGATCGTGCTCGCGTTCGGGCTCGTGCTGATCGCCTTCGGCGTGCGCGCGATCCTGCTCGAGCAGCGCGCGGCCAGGCGCGGCCGGCGCCCCTTCCGGCCCGACCTCGGCGCGTCCGTCGGGCTGCTCTTCGTGCTCGGCGGCCTCGCGGTGCTGCTCGCCCTCGGGATGCTGCTGGTCTTCCCCCGCGCCTGACCCGGTCGGATCCGGTGCCGTGCGGACGGGTCCGGTGCCCGCCCCCGCCGTGAAGCGCCTCCGGATCCGGCGGAGCGGCACCGGATCCGACGGGACCGCAGGCTCGGCGATGCCTACGCTGCGGCGGTGACCCGGCTGCCCGTGCCCGACCTCGACGACGCCGAGCGCTGGACCGCGGAGCACCTCGGGGACCTCGCGCTCGAGGGCGCCGACGGCGTTCGGGCGTCGCGCCGCTTCACCGGCGGCCAGACGGCCGCGGACGCCGCCCTCGCCGGCTTCGACGTGCGCGGGTACGCGAGCCGCCGCAGCGCGGTGCTGCCCGAGGAGGACCGGGGCGCGAGCGCGCTCTCCCCGTACATCCGGCACGGCCTGCTGCCGCTGCCACGCGTCTGGGACCACGTGGGCGGCGGCCCGGCGCGCGACGTCGCGAAGTTCCGCGACGAGCTGCTGTGGCAGGAGTACGCCCGCCACGTCTACGCCCGGGTCGGCCGGCGCATCGCGGCGCCGCTGCGCCGGGAGCCCGCCGTCGGGCGCGGCTGGGACGGGGAGCCGTACCCGGAGGCGATGGCGTGCATGTCCGCGGTGCGGCGGGAGCTCGTCGAGGACGGCTGGCTCGTGAACCAGTCGCGCCTCTGGGTGGCGTCGCAGTGGACGGTGCGGGCCGGGTGGGACTGGCGGGCGGGGGAGCGGGCGCTGTACCGCCATCTCGTCGACGGCTCGCCCGCCGCGAACGGCGTCGGCTGGCAGTGGGCGGTGGGGGCGGGCACCGGGAAGCCCTACGGGTTCGCCAGGTGGCAGGTGGAGCGGCGCGCCCCGGGGCTCTGCGCGACCTGTCCGCTGCACCGGGCGTGCCCGATCCAGGAGTTCCCTGCGGCGGGGTCCGGTCCGCAGGTGGCGCCGGTGCCGGGGCTCGCGGCCGACCCGGACCCCGCGACGACGGCTGGGCCGGCTGCGCCGGTCCTCCGCGGCGAGCCGGAGACGGTCTGGCTGACGGCGGAGTCCCTCGGCGACGCGGACCCGGCGCTCGCCGCGCTCCCAGAGCTGCCCGCGGTGTTCGTCTTCGACGAGCCGCTGCTCGCCGCCCTCCGGCTTTCGGGCAAGCGCCTCGTGCTGCTCGCCGAGTGCCTCGCCGACCTCGCGTCGCGCCGCGAGGTCGAGGTGCACCGGGGAGCCGTGCCGGCCGTGCTCGCCGGGCGCCGCCTCGCCGTGACGCACGCGCCGGTGCCGGGGTTCCGCACCCGCTCGGCCGCGCTCGAGATCTCCGCCCTGCACCCCTGGCCGTGGCTGCGGCGCCCCGCCGGCGGCTCCGCCCGCTCGTTCACGGCGTGGGTCGAGCGGCACGGCGGCACCCCCGCCTCGGGCCGCCCGCGCCGCCCTGCGCGCCGACGCTGACCGCTCGCGTCGCGACGCGAATGGCGGGGAGGACGTCCGGCACCGCGTGGTTGACTCGCCGGGTGGGCGCGCTCATCGAGGCCGGGGTGTTCCTGCTCGTCGCGGCGGCCGTCGTGGTCCTCGTCGTGCTGGTGCTGCGTGACCGCGCCGCGCCCGGTGAGGCCGTCGAGCCGCAGCGCACCGTCTCCGACCGCCACCGGCACCGATGGACCCGCTGGCAGGTGATCGACGAGCGGCGCATCCACCTGTACGGCGAGGTGGACGAGGGGCGCGACCTGCCGGACCGGGTGGACGTCGTGCTGCGGCGGGAGTGCGCGCGCTGCGGCCTGCCGCAGACGCAGACCGTCCGCGGGCTCGACGCGCAGCAGCGGGGCTGACGGCTGGCGGTCGTCACCGTCGCCCCGATAGAAAGACCGCGTGTTCCTCTTCGTCTCCGGCGTCGTCCTGCTGCTCGTCGCCGTCGGCGGCGTGGTCGTCGCCCTCATCAGGCCGACCCGGCGCCTCGCGGCCCTCGGCACCGCGGTCGTCGCCGGCCTGCTCGGCGTCGGGGCGATCACGTCGCAGACCTTCTACTCGCAGGACTCCGGCGAGGCGTCGGTGCTCGTCGACGTCTCCGGGACGATCGCGGGGCAGGAGACGACGCCCGGTTTCCACGGCAAGGCGCCGTGGCAGACCGTGAAGACCTTCAACATCCGCAACCAGACGGTGTCCTTCGTCGGCGACGGCGGCACCGACTACTCGGGCGGCTCGGCCGCGGGCCCGCAGGTGACCGCGCAGGACTCGGACGGCGTCTCGAGCGACATCGACGTGAACATCGTCTACTCGATCGCGCCGGAGAAGGTCACCGAGATCTACCGCCAGTACCGGGACGAGTCGAACTTCGTGCAGCAGTTCGTCGTGCAGCAGATCCGGTCGGTGACCCGGGCCGTGCCGAACCAGTTCTCGACCCTCGACCTCATCACCAAGCGCACGGAGGTGTCCGCCGCCCTCCGCACCGCGCTCGAGTCGGCCTGGCGGGGCACGGGCGTGCAGGTCGACCAGGTGAACCTGCAGGAGATCCGGCCGCCGAAGGCGGTCAGCGAGTCGTACTCGGCGGCGCAGCAGGCGCTCGTGCAGGTGCAGGCGGAGAAGGCGAAGCTGGAGGCGACGAAGGTCTCCGCCCAGCAGCAGGTCGTCCAGGCGCAGGCCCAGGCGGAGGCGAACGCCGAGCTGGCGAAGGGCCTGACGCCGTCCGTCCTCCAGAGCCGCTACATCGACGCCCTGAAGTCGATCGGCGCGCAGGGCAACGTCATCGTCGTGCCGCAGGGCTCGACGCCGTTCGTCCAGGTGCAGCAGAAGTAGCCGCAGCGGGGGCGTCAGCGGCTGAAGCCCCCGCGCTCCTGCAGCGACGAGACGTCCGTGCTCGCGGTGCTGCCGTCGGGCGCCGTGTAGCCGGCCTGATCGAGCGCCGACTGCAGCGACGCCTCGTACTGGGCGCTCGTCCAGGTCGCCCCGCTGACCGTGTCGACCGCCGCGGTCTGGTGCTGCAGGACCTCCTCGCGGAGGGTCGGGAACGCGCTCTCGCTGATCTGCACGGAGCGCCCGTCGTTCCGGTTCTCCTGCACCACCAGGACGTCGGTGATCCTGCCGCCGCTGATCACCGCCTTCACCCGGGTCGTGCCGAACCGCGCTGTGACGGCATCGCCCGTCCAGGTGCCGTCCTTCGCGGACGAGCCGGGGCTCGCTGAGGGGGCGGCCGTCGAGCCGGCGGACCCGGCGGAGGACGCGGACCCGGATCCGGACGAGGGTGCCGAGGCGGCGCCCTCGGTCGCCGGGGACGCGGCCGGAGCACCGAGGACGGCGCTCGAGGGCAGCGGCTTGAACAGCAGCACCCCGGCGGCGCCGATGACGGTGGCGGTGATGACGATCGGTGCGCGGCGCATGGCGGTTCCTCCCCGTCGCTCAGAAGGCGAAGGACTCGAAGTGGATGCGGGAGGTCGGGACCCCGGCCTCGACGCAGGTCGCGACGAAGGCGCGGGTGAAGTCGTCCGGCCCGCAGACGAAGACGTCCCGGTCGGGGAGGTCGGGCAGCGCGCGCCGGAGGCTGCGCGGGGTGAAGCGCACCGCGGAGCGCGGGCCGAGCGACTCGAACAGCCGCGCGCCGCGCCGCGCCGTCTCCGCCGCGATCTCGTCCCGCAGCACGAGCGAGCCCTCGTCCCGCCCGCGCAGCAGCACGACCGCGTCGGCATGCTCGTCGAGATCCTGCAGCAGTCCGAGCAGCGGGGTCGAGCCGACGCCCGCGCCCGCCAGCAGGACCTTGGCGCCCGCGGACTCGGCGGTGAAGCGGCCGTACGGGCCCTCGACGAACACGGGGGTGCCGGGTCGCATGCGCGTCAGCTCGCGGCTGTGGTCGCCGAGGTCCTTGACCGTGATCCGCATGCGGTCGGCGTGCGGCACGTGGGACAGCGAGAAGGGGTGGGCCTGCCACCACGCGCCCCGGGTGAGGAAGCGCCACTGGAAGAACTGCCCGCCCGCCACGGGCAGGCGGTCCAGGCGCCGGCCCTCGAGCACCACGGACACGACGCCCCGGCCGACCGGCACGACCTCCGCGACCCGGATGCGGTGCCGGAGCGAGCGGCCCACGGGCAGCCCGACGCGCCAGCCGACCACCGCGGCGAGGAGCCCGATCCAGAGGGCCCACCACCACGCCGTCGCGAGCGGATGGCCGACGAACGAGGCACCGACGGCGACCTGGTGCTGGAAGGCGAGCAGCAGCGCGAGGTAGGTGTACAGGTGCACCGCCCACCAGGTCTCGTACCGCAGCCGGCGTCGCGCCCGGCGGTAGGAGGTGACGCCCGCGAGCACGAGCAGCGCGGTCGCAGCGCCCGCGGCGAGCATCCCCGGGTAGGTGAGCAGCAGCTCCCAGGTCTCGGTGAGCGGGCCGTGCCCCTCGAGCGCCGCGTACCCGAGCACGATCAGCAGCACGTGGGCGACCAGCAGCCAGAGGCCCCACGGCCCGATCGCGCGGTGCCAGCGGATCAGCCGGTCCTGCCCGATCGCCCGCTCGAGCGGCCCGATCCGGGCCGACAGGGCGACGGTCACGATCATGGCGTAGGCCGAGAGCAGCCCCGCCATCCGTCCGCCGGTCGTGAGCAGGCCGGAGACGGTGGTGAGCCCGGCAGCGGTCCACTGCTCGATCCCGAGGGCGATCGTGATGCCGAGGCCGAGCCCCGCGGCCGCGGCGAGGGCGTCGACGACGAGCGGCCGGCCCCGGGGCGGCAGGCGGCGGGCCGTGCGACGGGGCGTCCCTCGCGGGGCCTCCCGGAGCGCCGTCATGCCGCCGGTCCCGGCTCGCCCGCCCGGGCTGTGACCGGCACGCCCCGTACGAAGCGGGGGAACCCGGCGGTGCTGCGCACGCGGCCGCCGGGCAGCACCGCCCAGCACTCGTAGACGGGGATCCCCGCGACCCAGGCCGGCCCCTCCTCGCCGAGCACGAAGGCGGCGGTGGCGAGGGCGTCCGCCCTGCCGAGCTCGGGTCCGCACACCGTGACGGCGACGGCACCGGCGGCCGCCCGCCCGGTCCGGGGGTCGACGACGTGGTCGCCCCGCTCGTAGGCGCCGGACGTGGCGACGGCGAGGTCCCACGCGGGCACGACGGCGGCGAGCAGCGCCGTGACGACCGGGTGGCGCACGCCGACGCGCCACGGCGCGCGGTCCCGCGGGCGGGCGGTGCGGACGTCGCCGCCCGCGTTGACCGACCAGTCGTCGCAGCCGTGCGCCTTCAGGATCGCCGCGGCGCGGTCGACCGACCAGCCCTTCACGTAGCCGGACGGGTCGTACCCGGTCGCCCGGTCGGCGCGGAAGGCGCCCGCCGACGCCGACTCGACCTCGGTGCAGGCCGCGACGACCGCCGCCAGCTCGGCCGACCGCTCCTCCGGAGCGGTCGCGTGGAAGCGGGACACCTCGCTGCCCGGCCGGTAGGGGCTGAACCGCCGGTCGACCTCGTGGAACCAGGCGACCGACTCGTCGAGCGCCGCCCGGTGGTCGCCCGCGCCGCGCAGGTCGAACGACACCGTGGTGCCCATCACGGTCTCGACGTGCACGAGGCGGGCTGCGGTGGGAGCCGGCATCCGACGATCCTGGGCCGTCGGCCGGGTGGTCGTCCATGTGTCCGCTGAGCGGATCCCATGAGGGGGGCCACGAGGTTCGAGGATTCGATGGGAGGCCGCCCTCCGTCGCTCCCGGCTCTGCCAGGCTGCCGCTGTGCCGGACGTGCTGGTGGTGGAGGACGACCCGAGGATGCGGGCGCTGCTCGTCTCCGCGCTCGAGGACGAGGGCCATCGGGTCGCGGAGGCGGCCGACGGGCTCGCCGGCCTCGTCGCGCTGCGGGCCGGCGGCTTCGACCTCGCCGCCGTGGACGTCGCCCTGCCCGGCATGAGCGGGGTCGAGGTCTGCCGGCACGTGCGGCGCGAGGGCCTGCCCGTGCCGATCGTGCTCGTCACGGCGCGCGACGGGGTCGAGGACCGGGTGCAGGGGCTCGACGCGGGCGCCGACGACTACCTCGTGAAGCCGTTCGCCCTCGAGGAGCTCACGGCGCGGGTCCGCGCGCTGCTGCGGCGCTCGTCGGCCTCGTCGGGCCGGCTCGAGGTCGGCGACCTCGTGCTCGACCCGCCCGCGCTCCGCGCGACGGTCCAGGGCAGGACCGTCCCGCTCAGCGTCAAGGAGTTCGCGCTGCTCCGCGCGCTCGCCCGACGCGCCGGATCGGTGGTCGACCGGCGTGTGCTGCTCGCGGAGGTGTGGGGCGATCCCGAGCGCTTCGACGGCACCGCCGTCGACCAGTACATCAGCTACCTCCGCAAGAAGCTCGACGGTGCCGGTACCACGGCGCGGATCGAGACCGCTCGCGGCATCGGGTACGCGATCCGGACGGTGCGGGGGTGAGACGCCCGGCGCCGTCGATCCGGCTCCGGATCGCCGTCGTCACGGCGCTGGTCGCCGCCGTCGTGCTGGGCTCGCTCGCCGCGCTCCTCGCCGCGCGGACGGCGGAGGTCGCGACGACCACCGCGACGCAGCTCGCGGCGGAGGACCTGCGGCCGTTCGCAGTGGACCTCGTGCACCACCCCGGTGAGGAGCCGGACCCGGTCTCGACCGGGGTCCTCCTGCTCGTCGTGGACCCGGACGGCGTCGTGCGCCGCAGCTCGATGCCACCGGCGCTCGCGGACGCGGCCGAGGGCGTCCGCGGCACCGGCGACGTCGCCGTGGCGGGCGGTCGCTACCGCGTCGTCGAGCGCACCGTGCAGGCGGGCGGGCCCTGGCGGATCACCGCGGCGCGCGACCGGTCCGCCGGCGACGCGCTGGTCGCCGGGGTGATGACGACGCTGCTGGTCGGGACGCCGCTCGCCGTGCTCGCCACCGCTGCCGCGGCCTGGTCCGTCGCCGGCGCCGCCCTCCGACCCGTCGAGCGGATGCGGGAGGCCGCGGAGCGGCTGCGCGCCCCGGGCTCCTCCGGCCGGCTGCCGATGGGCGCCGGACGCGAGCTGGCGGAGCTCGGGGCGACTCTGAACGGCCTCGTCGACGACCTGCGGGAGAGCGCGGAGCACGAGCGGCGGGTCACCTCCGACACCGCGCACGAGCTGCGCACCCCGCTGGCGGTGCTCGGCGCGCAGGTCGAGCGGGCGTCGCGCCCGGGGGCGGACCCGGACCTGCCGGCGATCCGCGCGTCCGTCGAGCGGGTCTCGCGGCTCGCGGACCAGCTGCTGCTGCTCGCGCGGGCGGACCGCGACGAGGACGCGGGCAGCGCGCCGGTCGCGGCGCTCGTCACGGAGGCCATGGAGGCCGTCGACCGCGCCCGCCTGCTCGCGCCCGCGGGCGTCGAGGTGGACCTGTCGCTCGAGGGGGAGGAGACCGGCCGGGTGGGCATCGACCCCGTCGCCTTCGGGCGGGTGCTCGCGAACCTCACCTCGAACGCGCTCGCCGCGGGCCCGGCGTCCGCGGTCGACGTGCGGCTGCGCTGCGAGCCGGACGACCTCGTGCTCGTCGTGGCCGACGACGGGCCGGGATTCCCGCCGGACTTCCTGCCCTTCGCGTTCGAGCGGTTCTCGCGGCCCGAGCGCAGCCGGGGCTCCGGTGCGGGCGGGGCGGGGCTCGGGCTCGCCCTGGTGGAGCGGCTCGCGCACCGCTCGGGCGGCGACGTGCACGCGGAGAACCGGGTCGCGGGCGGTGCCGCGGTCACCGTCCGGCTGCCGAAGGAGCGGGGGCGCCCCACCTCGTGAGGGTGCTGCGAACCGCTCGCTGTTCGAGGATTCGAAGACGTCGCCCCGGCGGCGCGGCACCGGGTCCCGGAAGGCTGAGCGGCAGCGTCACCAGGAAGGGACCCAGATGACCACCGCCGCCAGCACCGCCCGCACCGCCGACCGCACCGCCGTCTCGAGGGGCGTCCGGAGCACCTTCGCGATCGCCACCGGCATCGCCACCCTGTTCGTCTTCGTCCAGTTCTTCACCTCCAGCGAGTTCATCCGCGTGAAGGGCGACGGGGCCGAGACCTGGCAGGAGGTCCACGGCTTCACCGCCTACGGGGTGCTGGTGCCGGCGCTCGTCGCCGCGATCGTCGCGCTCGTGAGGCTCCGGTCGGCCGCACCGGTCCTGACCTGGATCTCGGTCGCCTTCTTCGTCGCCGCCGTCGGCCAGTGGGGCAGCGGACACCTCATCAGCACGCTGGGCATGGACGGGTGGACGGCGTTCCACATCTTCTTCTCGTCGGTGGTGCTGGCGCTCGCCGTGTGGGCGTCGGTGCGCTCGGCGATCCTCCGCCGCGGCTGAGTCGGGGCCGGTCAGGACCGGCCGAGGGCGAGCCCGGCACCGGCCGCGGCGACGGCGAGCACGAGCATCCCGAGGCCGTACAGCAGGGCCGCCGCGACGCGGCGCTGCTGCAGCAGCCGCACGGTCCCGAAGCTCGCCGTGCTGAAGGTGGTGTAGCCGCCGAGCAGGCCGGTGCCGACCACCGCCAGCCACGCGGGGTGGGCGCCGGTGCCGGCCAGCCCGGTGAGCAGCCCGAGCACGAACGACCCGCTGACGTTGATCAGCAGCGTGCCCCAGGGCAGCCGGTCGCCGAGGCGCGCGGTGAGGAGGCCGTCGAGCACCAGCCGCAGCGCCGCGCCGACCCCGCCGGCGACGGCGAGCAGCACGAGGAGGGCGGCCGTCACGCGCGCCGACCCGCGAGCGCGCCGCAGGCGATGCCCGCGGCGGAGGCGGCGGCGCCGAGCAGCAGGGTCGCCGCGGCGTAGAGCAGCCCCGTGCCGGCCGCACCGTCGCCGAGCAGCACGGCGGTCGACGTGGCGAGGGCGCTGTAGGTCGTGAAGCCGCCGCAGAAGCCGGTGCCGACGAGCAGCCGCACGCGTCGCCGGCCGCCCTCGTCGGGGCCGAGCCGGGCGAGCGCGTCGAGCAGCAGCCCGAGCACGAAGGCGCCCGCGACGTTCGCGACGAGCACCGCGAGCGGCAGTCGCCCCACGTCGGGGACGCCGAGCGCCAGTCCCTCCCGCGCGGCCGTGCCCAGGGCTCCGCCCGCCGCGACCAGCCCGATCGCGGCGGGCCGCAGGTGCAGCGGGCTGAGCCCGCGGCCGCCGACGGCGTCGCTGTCGAGCGGCAGCGGATCGAGCTCGGGCGAGGTCATCGAGGGTCCTTTCGGGGTCGAAACGACGGTCCGTCCCCGATCCTCCCGCGGAAGCGGGCGGACCGCTCACCCCGCGAAGAGCGCCGGGATCTTCGCGACCAGCTGGATCAGCCCGTACAGGAAGGGCAGCCCCACCCAGAGCCAGGCGACGACGCCGATGACCTTCTGCGTCCCCGCCGCGGGCGCCTCCGTCTCCGCGCTCATCGGACCTCCTCCTTCTCCGCGGCCGTGCGCCGCGCCTGCTGCGGGGCGCTCGGCACCCGGATCAGCTCGTTGCAGCCGAAGCCGATCGCGAGCAGGACGATCATGACGATGAAGGACGGCACGTAGCGGGCCGGGCCGTCGCTGCCGTTCGCGATCTGCGCGTCCGCGATCGCGTTCACGAGCACCGGTCCGAGCACGCCCGCGAACGACCAGGCGGTCAGCAGCCGTCCGTGGATGGCGCCGACCTGCGCGGTCCCGAACAGGTCGCGCAGGTACGCCGGCGCGGTCGCGAAGCCGGCGCCGTAGAACGAGAGGACGAGGATCGTCGCGATCAGGAAGACCGGCTTGCTCGTGTTCTGCATCAGCACGATGACGAGGTAGAGCAGCGCCCCGACCCCGAGGTAGATCCGGTACATGTTCTTGCGCCCGAGCACGTCGGACAGGCTCGACCAGGCGATGCGGCCCGCGGAGTTCGCGAGGGAGAGGATCGCCACGAAGCCGGCGGCCGCCGCCGTGAGCGCGGCCGCGCTCGACGCGTCGGGGAAGAAGTCGGAGAAGATCGGCGCCGCGCGCTCGAGGATGCCGATCCCCGCCGTCACGTTGAAGGCGAGCACGACCCAGAGCAGCCAGAACTGCGGCGTGCGGATCGCCTGGTTCGCGGTGCGGTCGGGCCCGGGCGCCCGCTCGCGGGTCTCGGCGCGTGCGACGCGCGTCGGCGGCCGCCACTCGGGCGAGGGCACGCGGACCAGCACGACGCCGAGCGCCATCAGCACGGTGTAGGTGAGCGCCAGCATCGCGAAGGTCGCCGTCAGGCCGCCGGGACCGGTGCCGAACCAGGTGAACAGCTGGTTCGTCCAGGGCGACGCGATGAGCGCGCCGCCGCCGAAGCCCATGATCGCGAACCCCGTCGCCATGCCCGGCTTGTCCGGGAACCACTTCATCAGGGTGGAGACCGGGGAGATGTAGCCGATGCCGAGCCCGATGCCCCCGAGGACGCCGTAGCCGAGGACGATCAGCCAGACCTGGCTGGTCGCGGCGCCGAGCGCGGAGACCAGCAGGCCCCCGACGTAGCAGACGAGCGACACGGTCATCGCCCAGCGCGGGCCGCGCGCGTCGACCGCCGTGCCGAAGACCGCGGCCGCGATGCCGAGCACGACGATCCCGAGCGTGAAGGGCAGCGCCGTCACCACGCCGGAGACCCCGTACGTGTCCGCGAGCGGCGACTTGAACACGCTCCAGGCGTAGACGGCGCCGATCGACAGGTGGATCGCGAGCGCCGCGGGCGGCACCAGCCAGCGGTTCCAGCCCGGGGGAGCGGTGATCCGCTCGCGCGTCAGCAGTCCAGCGGACATCCTCGTCCTCCCGTCGTGCGGCGGCCTCGACGCCGCTGCACGGGTGCACCGTACGCCCGCCGCAGCGCGCACGCCCTGAGCACGCGCTGGACGCGCCCGATCAGCGGCCCAAGCGGGCGGGTGCGCGGTGCCGCCGCGCCTCGGCGGTGAACCCGGCTCGGCGCAGGCGGTCGACGAGGCGGTCGCCCATCGCCGCCGACGGCGTCGTAACCCCCGGCGCCGAGTCGAGCGGATCGAGGGCGAGGCAGAGCGCGCTCTCGGCCAGCAGGGCGCCGGTCGCGCCGTAGCCGGGGTCGAGGGAGGCGGCGATCCGCGCCGACAGGCGCGCACCGGTGCCGGTGATCGTGCGGGCGTCGACTCGGAACCAGCCCGCGTCCAGCACCCGCTGCGCCGGGACGTCGCCGGCGGACGGCAGCAGCCCGTCGAGCAGCGGCCGCACGAGCGGGGAGCCGAGCCCGGCGATCAGCGCCCGGCCGCCAGCGGCGACGCCGGCCGCGGCCACCGCGGAGAGCGCGCTCCGGCCGAGCGGCACGCCCTCGTCGTAGCGGAACCCGTCGTCCCGCCCGGCGAGCGCCGCGCTGCGCCGCACGACCCGCATGTTCGCCGGGCCGAGCGGCCAGGGGGCGGTCCAGCCGCCGAACAGGTCGTCCCGGAACGCCCGGGTGCGGTCCGCCTCGGCCCGCCCGTCCGCTCCGGCCGGGGTGAGGGCGTCCGGGTCGGCGAGCACGCGCGCCGCGTCCGGATCGGACCGCACCGCGTCCACCTGCGCCCTCGCGGTGTCGAGGGTGCCGCCGCCGATGCCGCCGCGACCGCGGACGAGCGCCCTCGTGCGGCCCGGCGTCCCCGCGTCCTGCTCCGCGGCGAGCCGGGCGAGCAGGTGCACGGCGAGGTCGGAGGGGACGGAGTCGAAGCCGCAGGCGTGCACGATCCGGGCACCGCTCGCCGCGGCGCGCTCCTGCACGCGGTCGATCGACGCGCGCATGAACAGGATCTCGCCGGTGAGGTCGCAGTAGTGCGTTCCGGCGTCGGCGCAGGCCTCCACGAGCGGCATGCCGAGCAGGGCGAACGGGCCGACCGCGGTGGCGACCACCCGCGTGCGCTCGGCGAGCGCCTCGAGCGCTCGCGCGTCGAGCGCGTCCGCCTGCAGCACCGGCCAGTCGACGCCGAGCTCCTCGGTCAAGGCCGCGAGCCGGTCCGGCGAGCGGCCGACGAGCGCGACCCGGGTGTCCGCCCCGCGCCGTGCGAGGTGCGCGGCGGCGCGCCGGCCGGCGGCCCCGGTCGCGCCCGCGAGGACGACGTCGAACTCCCGCTCGGGCATCCCCGGACGCCAACCCTCCTGCCTGCGGCCGCGCCGGGTCAGCCCGTGTTCTGCAGGCCCGCGGCGACGCCGCCGACGGCGAGCAGCAGCAGGCGCTGCAGGTCCGGGTCGGCCGGACGGTCCTCGGGCGTGTCGCGCAGCCCGCGGAGCGCCCGCAGCTGCAGCAGCGACAGCGCGTCGACGTAGGGGCTGCGCAGCTTCACGGCCCGCTGCAGCACCGGCTTGCCGGCGAGCAGCTGCCCGCCGCCTGCGATCCGCACGACCCAGTCGCGGGTCAGCGCCATCTCGTCCAGCACCGCCTGCGCCAGGTCGTCGCGGTCGCCGAGCGCGAGGTAGCGGCGCGCCAGCCGGCCGTCGGCCTTCGCGAGCCCCATCCCGACGTTGTCGATCATCGTGCGGAACAGCGGCCACTCGCGGTAGGCGGCCTGCAGCCGCGGCTCGTCGCCGACCGCCTCGAGGGCGGAGCCGAGCCCGAACCAGCCCGCGAGGTTGATGCGGGCCTGCGTCCAGGCGAAGACCCAGGGGATGGCGCGCAGGTCCTCGAGCGACTCGACCGAGAGCCCGCGGCGGGCCGGACGGCTGCCGAGCGCGAGCAGCCCGATCTCCTCCATCGGCGTGACGGTGGCGAACCACGGGGCGAAGCCGGGCGCCTTGACCAGGGAGAAGAACCGCTCCCGGCTCGCGGCGTCCATCGTCGCGGCGACGTCGGCGAAGCGCTCCGCCGCCTGCTCGTTGCGCTGCTCGATCGTGGGGGCCGACGCCATCAGCACCGCCGCGCCGACCTGGTCGATGTGCCGCATCGCGATGTCGCGGCTGCCGTAGCGGGCGAAGATCACCTCGCCCTGCTCCGTCAGCTTGAAGCGCCCGTCGACGGAGTGCGGCGGCTGCGCCAGGATCGCCGAGTTCGCGGGGCCGCCGCCGCGGCCGAGCGCACCGCCGCGGCCGTGGAACAGCGTGAGCTCGATGTCGTTCTCCGCCGCCCAGGCGGCGATCTCGCGCTGCGCCTCGTACAGGGCGAGCGTCGCGGCGACCGGGCCCACGTCCTTCGACGAGTCGGAGTAGCCGAGCATGACCTCCATGCGGCGCCCGGTCGCCTCGAGCCGCTGCGCGAACTCGGGGTGCTGCACGACCTCGGCGAGGATGCGGGGGGCCGCCTGCAGGTCCGCGAACGTCTCGAACAGCGGGATGACGTCGAGCACGGGGGCGTCGTCGCCGGCCGCCGCGGCGAGGCGGTGCACGTTCAGCAGGTCCTCCGCGGACTGCGTGAACGACACGATGTAGCGGCCCGCCGCTCCGGTGCCGTACCGGTGCTGGATCGAGGCGACGGCGCGGATCGTCGCGAGCACCTCCTCGGTCTGCTCCGACGGCGTGCCGGCGTCGAGCTCGGCGATGGCGCGCCGGTGCACGGCGGAGTGCTGCCGCACCTCGAGCTCCGCGAGGTGGAAGCCGAAGGTCCGCACCTGCCAGATCAGGCCCTGCAGGTGCCCGTACGCCTGCCGCGAGGCGTGCCCCGCGGCGAGCGACTCCTGGACGACGGCGAGGTCGGCGAGCAGCTCGGCCGGGTCGCGGTACGCGAGGTCCGCGTCCCGCGTGCGGGTCGCCGCGATGCGCCGGGTCAGCAGCAGCAGGACGCGGCGGTGCGGCTCGTCGGGGGAGCGCTTCGCGATCTCGTCGGCCGCGTCCTCGTCCGCGGCGCGCAGTCGGCGCCACAGCGCCAGCAGCGCGTCGGAGGGCGGGGTGGAGGTCGCGTCGAGCGTCAGCCCCCGGCCCACGCGGGCGGCGGCGCGCTCGAGGCCGAGCAGCACGTGCTCGCTCGCGATCGCGGCGGCCTGCTTCGTCACCGAGGCGGTGACGAACGGGTTGCCGTCGCGGTCGCCGCCGACCCAGGTGCCGAGCCGCACGAACGGCTGCACCAGCGGCTCGCCCGCGCCGGCGGCGTCGCCCTGCAGCGCCTCGTCGATGCGCCGGTACACGGCGGGCACGGTGGTGAAGAGCGTCTCGTCGAACACCGCCATCACCGAGCGGACCTCGTCGAGCGACGAGGGCTTCTCGGCGCGCAGCGGCGCCGTGCGCCACAGGGTGTCGATCTCCTCGAGCATCGCGCGCTGCACGCGGCCGTCCGCCGCCGCGGTCTGGACGCCGTCGTGCTGATCGAGCAGGTCGCCGAGACGGCGGATGCTGCTCGACACCGCGCGGCGCCTCGCCTCGGTGGGGTGCGCGGTGAAGACGGGGTGGAAGCGCATCGCCCGCAGCCGCTGCAGCGCCTCCTCGCGGCCGACCTGGCCCGCGAGGTCGCGGAACGCGGCGCCGACCCCGTCCGCCGGGTCGCTGCGGGTGCCCTCGCGCTCCAGCAGCACGCGGACGCGCTGGTGCTCCTCCGCGAGGTTCACCAGGTGGAAGTAGGCGGTGAACGCGCGGGCGACCTCGTCGGCGCGCGCGATCGTGAACGAGTCGGCGATCTCCGCCGCCCGCGCGAACGCGTCGTCCGTCTCGTCCGTGTAGGCCTGGATCGTCGCGACCCGCAGCCGCTCGACGTCCTCGAACAGGCCGGGGGAGCCGCTCTCTCGGAGCACCTGGCCGAGCAGCTCGCCGAGCACGCGCACGTCCGCGCGGAGGTGCTCGGGCAGCTCCTGCTCCGCCTCGTAGCGGCCCACGACGTCGGTCGCCTCGGCGTGGAGGGGGTGACTCATGCCGAAGACGCTAGGGCAGTCGTGTTTCGCGTTGCGTACCGTGACCCGCGTGGACGCGCTCGCAGACGTGCTCGTGCTGCCGGACGCGGCCGCGTGGCGGGCCTGGCTCGACGAGCACGAGGGCGTGTCGGACGGGGTCTGGTTGCGCCTCGCGAAGAAGGGGACGCTCGTGCCGACATCGCTCACGTACGCGCAGGCGCTGGACGAGGCGCTCTGCAGCGGCTGGATCGACGGGCAGAAGCGGGCCTTCGACGAGGCGACCTTCGTCGAGCGCTTCACCCCGCGGCGCCGCGCCTCGCTCTGGTCGGCGCGCAACGTCGGGCTCGTCGCCGCGCTGATCGAGCAGGGGCGGATGCGGCCGGCCGGGCAGGCGGAGATCGACCGGGCGAAGGCGGACGGGCGCTGGGACCGCGCCTACGCCGGGGCCTCGACGATGACGGTGCCGGACGACCTCGCCGCCGCGTGCGCGGCCTCGCCGGTCCTCGCCGAGGCCTTCGCCGCCCTCGACCGCACCAACCGGTACGCGGTGCTGCATCGGCTCGCGACCGCGCCGTCCCCGGCCGCCCGCGCGAACCGCCTCGCGACGCTCGCGGCGATGCTCGAGCGCGGTGACGTGCCGCACCCGCCCAGGTCGGGCGGAGCGGCGTGATCGGGCCGTCGGACCCCTGCCCGTGCGGCGGCGGCGGCGCCTACGGGACGTGTTGCGGCCCGCTGCACGCGGGCTCCGCGGCGGCGACCGCGGAGGCGCTGATGCGCAGCCGCTACTCGGCGTTCGCCCTCGGTCTGGCCCCCTACCTGCTCGCCACGTGGGCACCCGCCGCCCGGCCGGACCGCCTCGACCTCGACGCGTCGCTGCGGTGGCGGCGCCTCCAGATCGTCGACACCGCGCGGGGCGCCGAGTCGGACGACACGGGCGTCGTCGAGTTCCGCGCCGCGTACCGCGGCCCCGACGGCCACGGCCTGCTGCACGAGCGGTCCCGCTTCAGCCGCGACGACGCCGGCCGGTGGGTCTACGCGGACGGGGAGCAGCGGGCCTGACGGCGGGGCCGGGCTGGGCGGGCTCCGCACGGCCGCGCGAGCTGTTCTCGGTGCGGCCCCGCACGATGCCGATGAAGTCGTCGACGTCCTCGCCGCCGGCGTCGCGGCGCCAGGCCAGCCCGATGCGCGTCGGCGCCGCGTCGTGCACCGGCCGGGCGACCAGGTCCCGACGGCCGGTCGCGCGGAACACGGACTGCGGCATCAGCGCGATCCCGTGCCCGGCCGCGACGAGGTCGAGCGTCTGCTCGTCCCAGCCCGGCCGCACCTCCTCGCCCGCGAGGTCCGCCTCCGCGACCGCGTCGAAGGCCTTCACCGGGTGGTCACGGGCGGCGACGACCACCGGGGTCTCCTCCCACAGCGGGATCACGTGCAGGTCCTCCGCCTCGAGCGGGAGGCGCGCGAAGACCATCGTGACGCCGTCGGCGAGCGCGGCGACCGGGTCGTCGACGGCGACGACGTCGAGGGGGACGTCGCTGCGGCGCTCGCGCCAGGCGCGGATCCAGCGGTCCGGGGTGACGCCCGCGACGACGCCGATGACGAGGGGCACGCGGCCCGAGGGTAGCGTCGCAGCCGTGGCCGACGACCAGACGATGAAGCCCGAGACCGCGGCGAAGAAGCTGGGCGTGCTGCTCGCGGCGACCCCGGAGGAGTTCCGGTCCGCCCCGGTGAGCCGTTCGACGCTGCAGGCGCTGCAAGCCGACCCGCCCGAGTGGCTCGCCGAGCTGCGTCGCGAGGGGCCGCACCCGCGGCCGGTCGTCGCGGCGAAGCTGGGCGTCTCGGTCGCGGGGCTCCGCCGGGCGGGCGTGGAGCAGCCGCTGACGACGGCGGAGATCCGGGCGCTGCTCGAGGACAAGCCGGACTGGCTGGTGGCGGAGCGCCGCACCCACGCCGGCGTGATGGCCGAGAACGCCCGCCTGAAGCGCGAGCGCGCCGCCGCCTCCTGACCCGCAGGAACCGCGGACTTGCCACTTCTTGCGGCCGCGCGCGGCGTGTCGCAGCAAGAAGTGGCAAGTCCGCGTTCGAGCCGGACGTGGCCCGGGCCGGGGTCAGCGGCGGCGGAGCAGCGCGCGGACGGCGTCCTCCGGGCTCGTCCCCGCCTCGTCCGCGAGAGACCGGAGGCGCCGCCACTCGTTCGCGCCGAGCCGCACGCTGAGCACGCGGTCGTCGTCCGGGTCCGCCTCGAAGAGCGCCGGCGCGGACGCGGGAGCGGCGGCAGCGGGGGCGGTCCGGCCGACGGGCGCGGCGCCGCCGAAGCCGGGGCCGCCGTCCGGGTCCGCGCCGCGCTGGTAGGCGGTCGCGGCGCCCCGCGCGCGCTCGTCGGCCGCCTCGTTCAGCGGGTGCCCGGCGTGCCCCTTGACCCACTCGAACCGGTAGCGGCGCCCGGCGAGCGCGGAGTCCAGCTGCTGCATCAGGTCGACGTTCAGCACCGGCTGCCCGTCGGCCTTCCGCCAGCCCTTCCGCTTCCAGCCGGGCATCCACTTCGTGATCGAGTCGATGACGTAGCGGCTGTCGCAGAGGATCAGCAGGTCGTCGTCGGCGCCCTCGGTGGCGCGGAGCAGCTCGAGCACCGCCTTCAGCTCGCCCATGTTGTTCGTGCCGCGGGACCAGCCCCCCGCCGCCCAGCGGTCGTCGTCGATGTACCAGGCCCATCCGGCGGGGCCGGGGTTGCCGAGGGCGGATCCGTCTGCTGCGGCGGTGATCGTCACCCGATGCAGCCTAGGAAGCGGGGACGAACCAGGGCGGGTGCACCACCACGCGCGGCGCGGCGCCCTCGACGTCGCGGAACATGCCGCGCACGCGGGCCCGGGCCGGCTCGTTCGCGACCGCGATCAGGCTCACCGCCGACAGCGGCACGGGTCCGGGCACGAGCACCTCGGCCGCGACGAGGTCGGGGTCGGTGCGCGTCAGACGCGCGACGGCCTTCGCCGGCTCGCCGATCGTGAAGGCCGTCAGCGGCGCGGAGGCGTCGCCGTCCGCCACGACGACGTCGGCCCCGAGCTCCTTCCCGGTGACGACGAGCAGCGCGTAGTCGGTCGCGGAGGTGGCGCGGGCGGCCGCGGACCACTGCGCACCTTCCGCACCGGTGCGCACCTCCGCCCACCGGTCCGAGTCGGGGGAGGCGGCGAACGGGACGAAGTCGGTCACGGTGCGGCCGTCGCCGACGTCCGCACGGGCGCGCAGGTCGCGCACCAGCGGCGCCGCGACGTCGACGTCGGGCTCGACGCCGGAGGCGCGGGAGCGCAGATCGCCGTCGAGCAGGATCGACTCGAGGTTGGTCAGGTGCGTCCAGTGGTACAGGCGGCGGGCGCCGAACGGCGGCACCGTCGCGGGGCGGCCGGCGGGCGGTGCCACCCGCTTCGGCCGGGTCGCGGTCGCGCTCGCGCGGGAGGCGGGCCGGCTCGGCGGGGAGGCCAGCGCGCTCACCGGCTGCGGCGCGACCCGCGGGAAGCAGATGTCGCACATCCCCTCGTCGAACCCGTGGATGCACTCCGTCACACCCGACCCCTTCCTCGCCCTCGTGTTCCGGGGCACCTCCAGTCTGAACGCCGCGGACGGCCTCCTGTTCCCCGTCAGATGAACAGCACGGAGACGATCGCCGCGACCGCGAGCAGGACGTGGGGCGCGAGCGCGATCCGGACGAGCCACCGGGCCCGCCGCACCGCGTCCGGGCGCCCGATGCGGTGGACCAGCGCGAGCGCCTCGCCCTCGGCCGTCGCCCTGCCCGCCGTGAGCCAGGTCGACAGCAGCGAGACCGGGATCAGCGCGGAGGCGATCAGGACCGGCCCGATCAGGAGCGACCCGCTGGACGCGTCGGCGACGAGCAGGGCGCCGAAGAGGGCGAGGTTCACGAGCAGCGCGGCGTGGACCAGCAGGTCCCACTGCTGGGCCGCCCCGGCGAAGCGGGCGGCGGGCAGCGTCGCGGCGCGGTGCGCTGCCTCCTCGGGCGTCCACGACCGCGCGCTGCGCTCCGCGGCCGCCCGGCGCCTGCGTCGCACCGCGAGCCCGCAGCACCCGGCCACCAGGCCGCCGGGCACGAGGAGGACGTCGAGCAGCGCGAAGCCGAGCAGCGCGCCGGCGACGGCGAGGACGAGCAGCTCCGCGAGGACGAGCGCCGCTGCCCAGCCGGCGACGGCGAGGGGGCCGTTCCGCAGGGGCGGGTGAGCGCGCAGCGTGGCCGCTCCGGGGAGCTCGCGTCGCGGGTAGCGCGCTGCGAGGTCCGTGCGGCCCGACGCCTCGGTCACGTCCGCACGCTAGCGCCTCCCGTCGCCTATCCTGGAGGGATGCCCGTCGACGTCCCGCTCGCGCGCCCGCAGGTGCGTCCCGCCACCGAGGGGTGGCAGCAGCAGCGCGACGGCGAGGGGCGGCCGCTGCTGCAGTTCGCGTCGCCGAAGCGCGGCAAGCCGCCGGTGCACCTCGCGGACCTCGACGGCGACGAGCGGCGTGCGCGCCTCGTCGAGCTGGGGCTGCCCGCCTTCCGCGCGAAGCAGATCGCGCGCCACTACTTCACGCGCTGGACGTCCGACCCGGCCGCGATGACGGATCTGCCCGCCGCGGGCCGCGAGGAGCTCGTCGCCGGACTCCTCCCGTCGCTCATGACCGAGGTCCGCCGCCTCGCGACCGACCGCGGCGACACGGTCAAGTTCCTCTGGAAGCTGCACGACGGCGCCCTCGTCGAGAGCGTGCTGATGCGCTACCCGGGGCGCATCACGCTCTGCGTCTCGTCGCAGGCGGGCTGCGGCATGAACTGCCCCTTCTGCGCGACCGGCCAGGCGGGCCTGACCCGCAACATGTCCGCGGCGGAGATCGTCGACCAGGTGGTGCGCGCGAACCGCTTCATCGCGGACGGCGGGCTCGGCGGCAAGCGGGACGGCGAGACGACGCCGGAGCGCGTGTCGAACATCGTCTTCATGGGCATGGGGGAGCCGCTCGCGAACTACGCCCGGCTGATGCGGGCGGTGCGCACGATGGTGGCGCCCGCGCCGGACGGCCTCGGGATGAGCGCCCGGCACATCACGGTCTCGACCGTCGGCCTCGTGCCCGCGATCCGCAAGCTGGCCGCGGAGGCGGTGCCGGTGACGTTCGCGCTGTCGCTCCACGCTCCGGACGACGAGCTGCGCGACGAGCTGATCCCGGTGAACTCGCGCTGGAAGGTCGACGAGGCGCTCGACGCGGCCCGCGCCTACTTCGACGCGACCGGTCGTCGGGTGTCGATCGAGTACGCGCTGATCAAGGACATGAACGACCACGGGTGGCGCGCGGACCTGCTCGCGGAGAAGCTGAACGCCCGCGGTCGCGGCTGGGTGCACGTGAACCCGATCCCGCTGAACCCGACGCCCGGCTCGATCTGGACCGCGTCCGAGCCGGCGGTGCAGCGGGAGTTCGTCCGCCGCCTCGAGGCCGCCGGCGTGCCGACCACGATCCGCGACACCCGCGGCAAGGAGATCGACGGCGCCTGCGGGCAGCTCGCCGCCGCAGAGTCCTGATCGATCCCTCGGTCGGTGTTCGTGCTGCTCCGACGCCGCCGGAGCAGCACGAACACCGACCGAAGGGGCGCGTGACCCCCGGACTGGGCGTGCGGCGCTCGCACGTGGCCCCCGTCCGCGGGCGGAACCTCTCTCCCACCGTTCACCGACGCACGGAAGAAGGAGAGCCCCTCATGTGCTCCTGCCGCCACTCCCACCACTGCCCGCCGCCGTGCTCGTGCGACAGCGCGTGCGACGCCTGCGACCACCGGGCGCTGCCGCTCGCGGCCTGATCGGAGCCGCTGTCGCGGCGACGGCGCCGATCAGGCGCTGTGGCGCAGATGCCAGACGGCGTCCTCGGCCAGCTCGACCAGGCGGAAGGCGCCGTAGGGCAGCAGGGCGATCAGCCCGAACCCGGCGGCCGTGAGCGCCAGCATGGCGACGTCGGCACCGGTCATGGACGGAATGATGGACCATCCGCACCGCCGGGCGGCACCCCGAGAGCAGGGGGTGTGCACCCGGTGTCGGAGGGGCCGCGCACCATCCCGCCATGCGATGCCCGAACTGCGGCGGTGACCGCGTCGCCCTCGCCGCGACGCCCGGGGAGCGCCCCGACCGCACCTGCGTCTGCCTCGACTGCGCCCACCTGTGGGACAGGGTCCCGGACGACGCGGGTGCGCCCCGCGCCCGATGACCGCCAGCGACGGCGCTCGGTCAGCGCCCGACGTGGCGCGCGCTGCCGCCGTGCGTCCGGCTCGCCTCGTCGTGCCGGCTCGCCTGCTGCGCGATGTGGTGCCGCCACACCGCCTCGGCGGCCGCGTCGCCGCTGCGGTAGTACCCGATCAGCTCCCTCCCCGCGGAGGTCGGCGCCCAGGTGACCGCGCGGAAGACGTGCCGGCCCTCGATGCGCAGCCGGCGGATGACCGCGATCGGCTCCGGCTGGCCGGGCACCCGCAGCAGCCACTCCGTCGCCGTCGCCAGCCGTCTCGGATGCCACTCCACCACGGGACGGGAGCGTAATCGAACTGGTGTTCTACTGCCCGACCGTCCGCGGCGTGGCAGGCTGCGCGTCGTGAGCGAGGAGTACCGCACCGCCATGCGCCTGACCGGCAGGAGCACCGGCATCCCCGTGCCGCCCGAGGTGCTGGAGCGGCTGGGGGCGGGGAGGCGGCCCGCGGTCGAGGTCGTCGTGAACGGGTACCGGTACTCGAGCACCGTCGGCTCGATGGGCGGCGAGGCGCTGATCCCCTTCTCCTCCGCGCATCGGGCCGCGAGCGGCATCGGCGGCGGGGACGCGATCGACGTCGCGCTCACCGTCGACGACGCGCCGCGCGAGGTCCCGGTGCCCGCCGATCTGGCCGCCGCGCTCGAGGGGGCCGGCGCCGCCGCGGCGTTCGACGCGCTCGCGCCGAGCCGGCGCAAGGCGCACGTCCTGAGCGTCGAGGGCGCGAAGACCCCGGAGACGCGGGAGCGGCGGATCGCGGCGGTGGTGGCGGCCTGCGTCTGACGTCCCGCGCGTAGGGTGCACGCGATGTCCGACCGCGTGATGCAGCCCACTCGCCACGACGACGGCACCGTGACGGTGACCGCGGCCATCCGGCTGCGGGTGCGGGACCCGCTCGACCTCCGCACCCGGGTCGCCCTGCCGCACGAGAACGAGGACGGCGAGCTGTTCGTGGGGGCGGAGGGCGACGACGCCTCGCTCGCGCGGGCGGTCTCGATCGTCATCGACGCCGCCAGGTTCGACGTGCTCGGCATCGATCTGGTCCACAACCAGGTGTCGGCCCCCGGCGCGACGGCGTTCCACCCGCACCTCGAGTAGCGACACGCCGGAGGGCCGGAATCCGCACGGAGAGCGCGCACTCGGGCCCTTTCCGGGCGCGACCAGGGTTTTCATAGGCACGCCGTGAAACGGGCCGCCTGCTCGGGGCGGATCGATGCGGAACGGGGACTTGCGGGCCGCATCCGACCCCCCGATATGGTGACGCCAAGCGCAGCCCCCTCGAACGGGAGTCACCGGAACGGGGGAGGCGGCGCTCTCGAAGACGGGCTCTGGGGGGTGCCCGCACGCGATCCTGCGCGCCTGCTCCTCGTGTCCGCCACGTCCTGCCTGCTGCATCCGTGCCGACCGTTCGGAGACGTCCCGTG
The DNA here is from genome assembly GCF_042680685.1 of Amnibacterium endophyticum. NCBI lineage: Bacteria > Bacillati > Actinomycetota > Actinomycetes > Micrococcales > Microbacteriaceae > Amnibacterium > Amnibacterium endophyticum. The sequence continues at coordinate 88,025 of NZ_JBHUEA010000004.1, forward strand.
GACACCACCCCTCAGCGCACCCGCTTCGCCTTCCTGGTGCACCCGCGCACCGACGTCCGCGCCGACCTGGCGGGGGTGCACCCGCTGCTCGGCCTCGTCCCGTCGGGGCTCATCGAGCGCAGCATGGCCCGGCTGCCGCTGAAGCCCTGGGTGCACGCGACGATCGAGGCGTCGGACGCGCAGGGGGAGGTGCTCGGCGAGATCATCACGCTGCCGCTCAGCCCCCGGCTGCTGCTCGGGCCCGATCGCGCCCTGGTGCAGCGGCGGGTCGACGAGGCGGTGGACCTCGCGGTGTCCCGCGGCGCCGAGATCGTCGGCCTCGGTGCGCTGACGGCGCCGGTGACGGCGGGCGGGGCGAAGCTGCGGCGCCGCACGGACGTGGGCGTCACGAACGGCAACGCCTTCACGGCCGCGATCACGGTGCAGGCGGTGGAGCGCGTCGTCGGCGCCTTCGACGAGCCGCCGGTCGTCGCGCTCGTCGGGGCGACCGGTTCGGTCGGCACCGCGGTCGCGCGGGCGACGGCGCGCGCCGGCATCGCCAGCGAGCTGCTGCTCGTCGGCCGCACGCCGAGCAGCCTCGCCGCGCTCGCCGGATCGCTCGACGCCAGCTGGTCGACGGATCTGGCCGACTGCCGCCGCGCGGACGTCATCGTGCTGATGACCTCCGCGGCGGACGCGGTGCTCGGCTCGGAGCACCTGAAGCCGGGGGCGGTCGTCGTCGACGACACGCAGCCGCGGAACACGAGCGAGCGGCTCGCGGCAGAGCGCCCCGACGTCGTGATCGTCGACGGCGGGGTCGTCGCCACGCCAGGACTCGTCCGCCGCGGTCACCCCATCGGTCTGCCGGACGACCGCTCCTTCGCCTGCCTCGCGGAGACGGCGCTGCTCGCCCTCGGCGGTCACCGCGGCCACGGCACGATCGGCCGACCCTCGCTCGAGGACATCGACCGCATGACGGGGCTGTCAGCCCGGTTCGCGCACCTCGGCTTCCGCCTCGCCGCGCCGACCGCCTTCGGCCGTCCTGTCGCGGTACCGGGATGGAACGCCCCCGCCGTGCTCCCCGCCCCCTCGCGAGCCGAGGAGACGGTGGCATGAGGGTCGTCATCCTGGGCGGCGGGTACACCGCGATCTGGTGCTACCGGGCCCTCCGCCGCTGGATGGGCTCGGCCGCCGACATCGTCGTCGTCGCGCCGTTCACCCAGCAGGTGTTCCACGGGTTCACCGGCGAGGTCCTCGACGGCGAGCTGGCCCCGGGGCTGCAGACGAGCCCGCTGGAGGAGTGCGTGCCGCACGCCCGCCGCGTGCAGGGCTGGGCGACCGCGGTGGACGCCGAGCGGCGCGAGGTCCGCGTCGAGTGGCAGGGGGAGACCACGACGGTCGCGTACGACGAGCTCGTGATCGCCACCGGTGCGCACGACCGCACCGATCCCGTCCCCGGGCTCGCCGAGCACGGCTGGGCGCTCCGCTTCCCGGGCAACGTGCCCGCTCTGCTGGACCACCTCGCGCTGCTGGAGGCGGAGCCCGCGGCGGACGACCGGGACGCGGACCGCCGGGCGACGATCGTGGTGGTCGGCGCCGGCTTCGCGGGCACGGAGGTCGCGGCCGCGCTCGGGCGGCGCTACGGCAGCACCCGACGCGTCGTGCTCGTGTCCTCCGCCGACACCGTGGTGCCCGTGTGGCGCGACCGGCTGTCGCTGCAGGAGGGCCTCCGCCGCAACCTCGACGAGGCCGGGGTGGAGGTCCTGACGGGCGCCCGCGTCGTGGCGGTCGACGCCGGCGGCGTGGTGCTCGGCGACGGCAGCCGCATCGCATCGGCCACCGTCGTGTCCACGCTCGGCAACGCGGTCCCGGCCATTCCGGGCCTCGAGGACCACCAGGAGCAGGACGGCCTGCTCCGGGTCGACGACTGCCTGCGGGTGACCGACGGCGTGTGGAGCGCGGGCGACGCGGCGGCGGTGCGTCACGGCGCGCAGCGGGCGCCGAAGGAGGCGCTCTGGGCGATCCGGGCCGGAACCCGCATCGGCCGCAACATCGCGCGCAGCGCGCGGCGGGCGCGTCCGAGACGGTTCGGCTACCGGGGCCTCGGCACGGTCGCCGCCTTCGCGCCCGGTCACGCGGTGGCCACGGTGTGGGGCGTCCCGCTGCCGCAGCTCGTCGGCTACGCGGTGCGCGCGGTCCTCTTCCTCTGGTTCGTGCCGTCCCGCCGCACCGCGCTCAGGATCCTGCGCTGGAGCCTGTCGTCGCGCACCGTCGCGACCCCGGTGCCGATCCGCGTCGCGGCGGAGGCTCCGCGTCCGCTCGTCGGCATCGAGGGCGGCCTCACCGCCGCGTCGCGGCTCCGCGAGGCGGTCGCCGCCGACGGGACCGAGCGCAGGGCCGCGGGCGCCTGATGATCAGGCGCGCTGCTTGGGCATGATCACCCAGAGCGCGAGGTAGATCAGGATCTGCGGTCCGGGCAGCAGCATCGACAGCAGGAAGACGACGCGGATCAGCGTCGCGGAGGTCGAGAAGCGCAGCGCCAGCCCGGCGCAGACGCCGGCGATGATGCGGCCGCGCCGCGGTCGGATCAGGTCGGTCATGCGCTTCAGCCTGCCCGGGCGGGCTGGCCGCGCCCTGCGAACGATCGGTCTCCCGGGGAAGCCGGGGTCCTTCGCCCGCGTGTCGGCAACGATCCGGACACGGGCCGTGGACGAGTCCCGCGTCGCGCGCGGCGTGCCGCGCGCCATTCCCTACGATGCCGGGGTGCCGACGTCTCGAACCCTTCTGTCCGCCGGCAGCCGCCTGTCCGCGCTGCTCGGCTTCTTCGCCGTCGCCGCGGTCGCGGGCACGCTGATCGCCTGCGTGCTGACACCGGGCATCGCCCTCGCCGGCACCGCCGCGAAGCAGCAGATCGGCGCGTTCCAGGACCTGCCGAGCAACCTGGAGATCACACCGCTCGATCAGAAGACGCGCATGTACGCGATGGACGGCAAGAAGCGCGTCCTGCTCGCGTCCTTCTTCAACCAGAACCGCGAGAGCGTGAAGTGGGACGATGTTCCTGCGACGGTGAAGAACGCCACCATCGCCGGTGAGGACGTCCGCTTCTACCAGCACGGCGCCGTCGACCCGAACGGCATCGCCCGCGCGCTCGTGCAGAACCTGCGGGGCAGCGACATCCAGGGCGCCTCGACCATCACGCAGCAGTACGTGAAGAACGTCTGCGTGCAGCAGGCGGAGGCGATCACCGACCCCGACAAGATGGACGCCGCGTACAAGGCGTGCACGGCGACCTCCATCAACCGCAAGATCCGCGAGATGCGGCTCGCGATCGGCGTCGAGAAGAAGTACTCGAAGGACGAGATCCTCCTCGGCTACCTCAACATCGCCGGCTTCGGCGGCCGCACCTACGGCATCGAGGCCGCCGCGCACTACTACTTCGACAAGGACGCGAAGGACCTGTCGATCGGCGAGGCCGCGACGTTGATGTCGATCGTGAACAACCCGGACAAGTTCCGCCTCGATCGCAAGGAGAACCTCGAGGGCGCTGAGGTGCGGCGCAACCACATCCTCGCCGTCGAGCGTGACCACGGGATGATCTCGGCCGCCGACTACGAGAAGTACTCCTCCGAGGACATCAAGACGAAGATCACGCCGCCGTCAACGGGCTGCGAGACGGCCGGCACCGCTGCGTTCTTCTGCACCTATGTGCAGAACACGATCCTCACGAGCCCCGAGTTCGGGAAGAACCCCACCGAGCGGCGCGCGAACCTCTACACCAAGGGCTGGACGATCAACACGACGATCGACCTGAACCTGCAGAAGAAGGCGCAGAAGGCGGTGGACCGCTACGTGCCGCAGAAGCCCGGAGCGGCGGACGTCGGCGCCGCGACGACGTCCGTGCAGGTCGGCACGGGTCGCGTGCTCACGATGGTCCAGAACAAGACCTTCCGCCCGAATGGTGCGAAGCCGCGCACGAAGTACTCCGCGGTGAACTACAACGTGAACGAGAAGCTGGGCGCCGGTGCTGGCTTCCAGCCCGGCTCGACGTTCAAGGCCTTCACGATGATCGGCTGGCTGAAGAGCGGCCACTCGATGAACCAGAGCGTGAACGGCAACGCGCGGACGATCCCGCAGTCGGACTTCTACTCGAGCTGCGGCGGTGTCGGCGGTCAGCCGTGGGAGTTCGGCAATGACGAGGACGAGAAGGGCAACTTCACCATTCAGGAAGGCACGGCGCGCTCGATCAACGGCGTCTTCGCCTCGCTGGCCGAGGAGCAGGACCTCTGCAAGCTGCGCGAGATCGCGCAGTCGATGGGCGTGGCGAACGCCGCCGTCGAGCGCTACTCGAGCGGGAAGAAGAAGGGGCAGATCGTCCGCAACGAGGACGGCACCGCCAAGATCGCCCCGCTCATGATCGTGCCGGCGATGTCCATCGGCGGCGCCTCGTCGATCGCGCCGCTCGACAACGCGGTGGGTTACGCCACGATCGCGAACAAGGGCGTCCGCTGCGACGCGATCGGCATCGACAGCATCACCGACATGGACGGCAAGAAGATCGACATTCCGAAGGCGGACTGCCGCCGGGTGCAGCCCGAGGACCTGATGATCGCAGCCGGCTACGACCTGCGGAACCCCGTGACGGGCTACAACGGGAACGGTCGGGGCACCATGTCGGCGGACCGGCTGGGCGACGGCAGGTACCTGTTCGGTAAGACCGGGACGACCGACAACGCCAAGGACACCTGGGCGATGGGCTCGACCACGAAGGTGACGACCGCGGTCTGGGTCGGCAACGTCACCGGCCGTGCCAATCTGCGCTTCGTCTACTCCCCGCACGGGTGCAACTCCGGGACGGCCTACGCGAGCATGCGGCACTGCATCTTCCAGGCGGTGCAGCGCACGATGAACAACAAGTACGGCGGCGCATCGAGCTGGCCGTCCCCGGCCTCGCAGTACGTCTCCGGCGGCAAGGCGATCCAGCACGCGGACGCCCGCCCGCAGTCGAAGCCGAAGCCCGCGGCGAAGATCTCCTCGCCGAGCGACGACAAGCCGGACGAGGACAAGAAGCCCGAGAAGAAGGACTGACGCGCCACCTCCGGTCGCGGTCAGGGCTGCAGCTGCAGCCGGACCGCGACCGGGGTGCCGAGGTCGAGGCCGTTCGCATCGCGGACGGCCTTCTTCACTGGCAGCACGTACCGCCCGTCCTCGCCGCCCGGGAAGACGGACGTCCGCCAGGTGCTCGTTTTGACGGTGACCAGCACCCGCACGGCGCCGAAGCCCCGGGGCACGTCCCCGGCCAGCTCGCGCACGTCCTCGGTCACCTCGGCGGGCAGCGAGACGAAGGTCCACAGCTCGCGTCGCGCCTCCCAGCGCCAGAGCGGCGCGGTGAACTCGAGGCTCAGGTCCTCCTGCAGCTCCACCACGGCACGAGGGTGCACCGGCAGACTGGGGGAGTGGCGGACGACGATCGCGCGAGGACCGACGAGCTGGGGCAGACCCGCGTGAACGGGCTGCCCGGCCTGATGCAGCGCATCGGCGCCATTGAGGGCGTCGCGGTCCTGCTGCTCGTCAGCGTCGGCCTGGTCGTCTTCGGCCTCGCCTCGCACGTGGTCTGGCCGGTCGTGGTCGGCGCCGTGCTCGGCGTCTTCACGATCGCCGACATCGTCATCCTGGCCCTGGTGCGCCGCCGCTTCCCGCGCTGAGCGCGGCTCCGCCGGTCGAGGCGCGGAGCGCAGCGGAGCCTCGAGACCACCCGAGGGAGGTCTCGAGGCTCCTGCGTCGCACCTCGACCGGCGGAAGCCGGCGGGCGGGTCAGGCCGCCGCGGGCAGCGCGGTGCGGTGCAGCGCCGCGGTGAGACCGTCACCCTCGACCGCGACGCGGACCACGTCGCCGGCCTCGGGCTCGTCCGCGACCATCAGGTCCGCGATCCGGTCCTCCACCTGCCGCTGGATCAGCCGGCGCAGCGGGCGGGCGCCGTACTCCGGCTCGTACCCGGTGCGGGCGATCCACTCGACCGCCGCGTCGTCGACGTCGAGCTCGACGCCGCGCTGGGCCAGCCGCGCCGCGGTGCCGGTGAGCAGCAGGCGCACGATGGCGCCGATCTGCTCCTGCTCCAGCTTGCGGAACAGCACGACCTCGTCGATGCGGTTCAGGAACTCCGGCCGCATCGCCTCGCGCAGCCGCCCCATGACGCGCTGCCGCAGGTCGGTCTCGCTGTAGTCGCTCGACGACCCGGCGGTGAAGCCGAGGGCGCCGGAGCGGCTGGCGAGGAACTCGCTGCCGATGTTCGACGTCATGATCACGACGGTGTTGCGGAAGTCGACGGTGCGGCCCTGGCCGTCGGTCAGGCGGCCGTCGTCCAGCACCTGCAGCAGCAGGTTGAACACGTCCGGGTGCGCCTTCTCGATCTCGTCGAGCAGGATCACCGAGTACGGGTTCCGGCGCACGCGCTCGGTCAGCTGGCCGGCCTCGTCGTAGCCGACGTATCCCGGAGGGGCGCCGACCAGGCGGGACACGGTGTGCCGCTCGCCGAACTCGCTCATGTCGAACCGGTGCATCGCGCCCTCGTCCCCGAACAGGCTCGCGGCCAGGGCCTTCGCCAGCTCGGTCTTGCCGACGCCGGTCGGGCCGAGGAACAGGAAGCTGCCGACGGGACGACGCGGGTCGCCCATGCCGGTGCGGCTGCGCCGGACCGCCTTCGCGATCGCGGCGACCGCGGCGTCCTGCCCGACGACCCGCTCGTGCAGCTCGGACTCCAGCTTCGCGAGACGGCTGCGGTCCGCCTCGGTCAGGCGCGCGGCCGGGATGCCCGTCAGGCGGGAGATGACGCCCGCGATCTCGGCCTCGTCCACGACCACGTCCTCGGCCGGCGCGTCCGCCGCACCGGCGATGCGCGACTGCAGGCCCTCGACCTCGTCGCGCAGCCGGGACGCCTCCTCGTAGTGCTCCTCGGCGACCGCGCGGGCCTTGTCGGCCTCGAGCTCGCGGATGCGGGCCTCGAGGGCGGGGACGTCGACGCGGACGCCCAGGTGCAGGCGCCGCCGGGCCCCGGCCTGATCGACCAGGTCGATCGCCTTGTCCGGCAGGAAGCGGTCGGTCACGTACCGGTGCGACAGCTCGACCGCGGCGCGGACCGCGTCGTCGGTGTAGCGGACCCCGTGGTGCTCCTCGTAGCGGGACTTCAGCCCGTCGAGGATGCGGACCGCGTCCTCCACGGAGGGCTCGCCGACGGTCACCGGCTGGAAGCGGCGCTCGAGCGCGGCGTCCTTCTCGATGCGGCGGTACTCGCTGAGCGTCGTCGCGCCGATCAGGTGCAGCTCGCCCCGTGCCAGCCGCGGCTTCAGGATGTTGCCCGCGTCCATGCCGCCCTCGCCGCCGCTGCCGGCGCCGATCACGGTGTGCAGCTCGTCCAGGAAGACGATCAGCCGGTCCTTGTGCGCGACGATCTCGTCGACGACCTTGGTGATGCGCTCCTCGAAGTCGCCGCGGTAGCGGGTGCCCGCCACCATCCCGGCGAGGTCGAGCGACACGATCCGCTTGCCGCGGAGCAGCTCGGGCACGTCGTCGGCGACGACGCGCTGCGCGAGGCCCTCGACGATCGCGGTCTTGCCGACACCGGGCTCACCGATCAGCACGGGATTGTTCTTGGTGCGGCGCAGCAGGATCTCGACGGCCTGCTCGACCTCGAGGGAGCGCCCGATCACGGGGTCCAGCTCGCCGGCCGCCGCCTTGGCGGTCAGGTCCACGGCGTACCGGTCGAGGGTCGGCGTGCCGGTCTCGGACTCGGCGGCCTCCTGCGCCTGCTGGCCGGCCTGCGCGATCTGCTGCAGCGACTCCGGCGTCACGCCGTGGGCGGCGAGCAGCTGGCCGGGGACGGCCTGCTGGTTCGCGACCATCGCGAAGAACACGTGCTCGGGGTCGACGTAGGTCGAGCCGAACGCGCGCGCGACCTGCGCCGCCTCGAGCAGCGCGCGCTGCGCCGACGGGGTCAGCCCGGGCTGGCCGTCCGAGCGGGCGGGCCCGCCCTGCGGCAGCCGCTCCTCGATCGCGCGGACGAGGCCGGGGACGTCGATGCCGCCCGCCGTCAGGGCCTGGGAGCCCTGCTCGGCGGTCACGAGGGCGGCGAGCAGGTGCAGCGCGTCGACCTCGGTGTGGCCGTGCTCCATGGCGGAGCGGACGGCGGAGCCCACGGTCTCGTGGGTGCGCCGGCTGAGCAGCCGGCTGATGTCGATGGGCCGCCCCTGCGCGCTGCGCTGCGACGAGAGCATGCGCGCGAGGAACTCGTCGAACGAGTCGTCGCCGGCGGCGGAGTAGCCGAACTGAGCCAAGGGGTCCTCCAGACGTGGAACGTGAGTGCCTGTGACTCATGCAACGCGTAGGAGGGGGAGTTGTTCCCGGATCCGGAAGGAAGTTGAGCCGGACCGACTCAGATCCCCTCGCTCACGGTCGCCTTCCGGACATCCGGGCGCGCTGTGCGGCGCCCGGATGTCCGGAACCCGCCCGCGAGCAGGGGCCGGCGGGGCTCAGCCGGCGTCGAGCAGGCGGAGCGACTCCGCAGCGGCAGGATCGGGCATGAGGCGGCGGAGCAGCTCCGCCCACGAGTCGTCCTGCTGCACGCACTCGCGCACCAGGGCCGCGCCGCGCTCGGGGCTGCCGGCGCCGACGAGGCCGACACCGGCCCAGAACCGCAGCTCGACCTTCTCCGGCGCCGTCTCGAAGGCCCGGAACCAGCGGTCGGCCGCACCCGCCGCGTCACCGGCGGCCGACAGCTGGTCGCCCTCGTCCGCGAGGCGGTACGCGTCGCTGAGCCGCAGCAGGCGGCGCAGCTCGACCAGCGGCTCCGGGCCGTCGTCGACCCGCAGGTCCACGAGCCGCTCCTCGGGCCCACCGGTCGCCGGCACGACGAGGATCGCCGCCGACTGGCGGCCGCGCAGGTCGCCGCCCGCCGCCTCCGCCGCGTCGAGGGTCGCGAGCAGGGCTGCGCCCAGCCCGCCGCCGCGCACCGCCTCGAACGTGTCCTTCATCGCGTGCCACACCGCCGGCGACCGCATGATGTTGGCCTGCACGCTGAAGCCGTCGCCGACCAGGTGCCCGGCGTCGGCCATGCACGATGCGCCCGTGTGCGCCGCGGCCGAGCCGTCCGCGCCGACCACCGCGAACTGGCGGTGGTCGATCAGGTCGTCGCCGGCCCGGAGCTCCGCGACGACCTGGTCGGCCGTGCGCCCGTCGCGCAGCATCGCGAGCCCGCGGGGCTTGACCGCCAGGTTCGGCGCGGCCTGCGTCGCGATCGCGCCCACCCCCGCCTCCGCGGCGATCACCAGGCCGCCGACGTCGAACCAGTGGGACTGCACGGCGACGCCGAGGGAGCCCGTCTCGGGATCGCGGGCGACGATGGAGTAGGTCACCGACCCAGTCTGGCGTGGCGGTGACGAGCTCGTCGCATCGATGGAACGAGGCTGGACGGCGAGCGGCGGCTCGGCTAGGGCGGGGCGGCGCGCGGGTGGTGACGACACGTGGCGGACCCGCCGCGGCGCCTCCGCGACCCGAACGAGGGGCTGTGCCACGGTGGACACCGGCCGGGGCGTCCGGCCGCACTCGACGAGTGGAGCCGTGCCGTGGAGCCGACCCGAACCCGCACCGACCGCGACCGCGCGGCCGCGGAGGCGCGATCCCGTCCGTCGACCCAGTTCGCGGCGCAGTACCCGACCTATCCGGAGCAGGCGCAGCAGCTGCGCCGACCGCCGCAGCAGGCGCCGGCGGCCCGGCCGCAGTTCACCGATCTGCTGGAGCGCCCCGTCGCGCCGACGGTCGAGCCCACCCGTCGGGCAGCAGCCCCGGAGCGGCGGCCACAGCCGCCGAAGAAGCCCGGAGTCGTCGCGACCCGGCGCGTGCTCGGGCTGGCCGTGTTCGCGGCGCTGACCGCGATGAGCGTCCCGCTGCACGTGCTCGCGGTCTTCTTCATGTACGTGCAGATCGAGAGCCCGGGCGAGCTGGCCTCGGCGGTGCCGCTGCTCGGCGGCATGCTCGTCGCGGTGTTCGTCACGCTGCTCGTCGTCGGGTCCGCGACGCAGCTCGTGGGCGGCTTCCCCGGGCGCTGGCGGGCCCGCGTGGTGTTCGCGCTGCTGTCGGGCGCCATCGCCCTCTCGATCGCCTACGCCGCGGCGCTCACGCAGTTCTGAGTCAGCGCTCGGCGAGCAGCGCGGCCGGGATCGCGGTCGCCGCGGCGACCGCGCCGACCGACTGCCAGGCGCCGAGCCGCTTCGCCAGCGGGTGCGAGGCGCCGAAGGCGACGAGGTAGGTGCCCGTCACCGCGACCGCACGCCAGGCACCGGCCTCGCGCCCGACGACCGTCGCCACGGCCGCACCGACCGCCCCGAGCACGACGCCCCCGGCCCAGCGCGCGCCCGTTGCGCGGGCGACGCCGTAGCCGCCGAGCAGGCCGGCGGAGGTGAGAGCGGGGACGAGGAGGCGCTGCATGCGCCCATCCTCGCCGCCCGTCCCGAGCGCGCCCTTCAGGCGGCGGATCCGCCCCCGCCGGCCACGTTCACGAGCCAGGACACGCCGAACCGGTCCCGCAGCATGCCGAAGAGATCGCCCCACGGCGCTTCCGCGAGCGGCTCCTGGATCTCCGCGCCCTCGGCGAGCCGCTCCCAGTACCCGGTGAGCTCGTCCGCCGAGTCGCCCGACAGCGAGACGCTGAAGGCGTTGTCGCCCTGCCGCCACGGCATCGCCGCGGGGACGTCGGAGGCCATCAGGGTGAACCCGCTCGCGGTCGTCAGCTGGCCGTGCATGACCTGGTCCGCCTCGGCGGGATCGACCGGCATCCCGAACTCCGCGAAGGTGCCCACCGTGAGGTCGCCGCCGAACACCTCCTTGTAGAACTCGAGGGCGGAACGGGCGTCACCGCGGAAGTTGAGGTACGGGTTCAGGATCGCGGACATGAGGACCTCCTCGTCTCGAACGGCAGCGTCCCAGGTCCGCGCCCTCGACGGAAGACTCGGAGGTCAGGCGGGCGGGACCATCCGGTAGACGGCGCCCGCCTCGTCGTCGGTCACGTAGACGGCGCCGTCCGGCCCGGGCACCGCGGCTACCGGCCGCCCCCAGCGGCTGCCGTCCGAGAGCTGGAAGCCGCCGAGCAGCGTGCGCGCGTCACCGAGCCCTCCGTCCCGCCAGGGCATGAAGACGACCCGCGGTTCGCGCGGCGGGTTCCGGTTCCACGAGCCGTGCACGCCGATGAGGGCGCCGGCGCCGAGCGTCTCGGGCAGCGAGCCGTCCTCGGCGAACGTCATGCCGAGCGGGGCGGAGTGCGCCGGCAGGCCCTGCTCCGTGCTCGGCAGCGACCCGCAGTCGAGCTCCGAGCCGTCCGCGTTCGTCTCGACGTCGCGCACGAACGGTCGGTCGGAGTAGTCGAGCGCGCTGCCCTGCTCGCCCGGGTCGACGTCGGGCTGCGGGTCGCAGTACGGCCAACCGAGGTCGCGGCCCTCGGTCAGCCGCGCCACCTGCTCCATCGGGTGGTCGTTGACGTAGCGCTGGTCCACCGCGCCCTGCTCGAGCCAGCCGTCGGCGTAGGGGTAGGGGACCCGGTCCCGGTGGTTCACCGCGGTCCAGACCGAGCCGTCCGGCGCGATCGCGAGCCCGGTCCCGTTGCGCACCCCGCGCGCGAACGTCGACGCGCGCCCGTCCTCGACCCGCAGGATCGACGCGCGTTCCGGATCCGCCTCGCGGTCCTCGGGCGAGACGTTGCCGGTGCTGCCCACCGACACGTACACGGTGCCGTCGTCGGCGACCACGACCGACTTAAGGGCGTGGGCGTAGGCGCCGCGCAGCTCCGGGGTGCTGCCGTCCGGCAGCCCGGTGATCACCGGGCGCCGGTCCGCGAGGCGTCCGCCCGCGTAGGACCAGGAGTCGACGCGGTCGCTCGAGGCGACGTACAGCCGCCCGTCGTGGAAGGCGAGCCCGTGCGGCCGCGTGAGTCCGTCGACCAGCGTCGTGACGCGCGGGGAGGCGGCGCCGTCGCTCCGCGGCGTCAGCAGCTGCACGTCGCCGGCGTCGGGCCGCGACACGAGCAGGCGGTCGTCCGGGCTCCACACCGCGAGGCGCGCGCCGTCGACCCGCGCCCAGAGCGCGGCGGTCCAGCCCTCGGGCAGCGTCACGGTCCGCTCGCGGTCGTACGGCGCCCGCTCCATGCCGTCCGGGACCCCGAGCGGTCGCTGCACCAGGTCGGACGAGCCGGTCTCGGCCGTCGGTGGCACCGGTGTGCCCCGGCTCGAGCCGCCTGCGCTCGAGCATCCCGCCAGCAGCGCGACCGCCGCCAGGGCCGCCGCCGCTCCGCCGATGGTCCTGCTGCGCCGCATGGGAACCAGTGTGGGGCGGCCCGCCCGCTGCTCAGGCGGCTCTTGCGCGCTCCGGGGTGATCGCCCAGCCCTCGGGTGCGGCCCGGACGCCTGCGGTAGGAATGGCCCGGGGAGAGGGGTGCGCATGCTGGTGGCGTTCTCGGTGAGCCCGAGCGGGACCGGACGGGCCGACGACTCGGTGCACGACGCGGTGGCCGCCGCGGTGCGGATCGTGCGGGAGTCCGGTCTGCCGAACCGCACGGACTCGATGTTCACGACGATCGAGGGGGAGTGGGACGAGGTCTTCGACGTCGTCCGCCGCGCCACCGAGGCCGTCGGGGAGCACGGGTCCCGCGTCTCGCTCGTGCTCAAGGCCGACATCAGGCCCGGCCGCACCGGTGAGCTGAGCGGCAAGGTCGACCGCCTGGAGGCCGCACTCGAGGACGGCTGAGCCGGTCCTTCAAAGGTGCGGCATGGGAGGCTGACGGGGTGCACGGCGGCACCACGGCATGCTCCGGCTGCGGGATCGACCTTCCCGCGGCCGAATCCGTGGTCCCCGAGGTCGACGCCTCGGCGGCCTGCACGCTGGTCCACGGCGAGATCCTCGGCTTCCAGGTGCAGCACCCCGTGATGCTCCGGTACCACCAGATGACGGCGGACGCCTACACCGCCCAGCACGCGGGCGGTGCGACCCCGCTGCTGCGCGTGGGCTACGCGCTCGCCGGCCTGTGGCTCTCGATCGAGCACGGGTTCTCGGGCGAGGACGTGCGCAGCATCCACCGCCGCATGGGGCGGCCCACCGCGGCCTGGCCGGTGTTCGAACCGCCGCGGCCGCCGCAGCGGTGGCTCACCGTCGTCGACGTCGCCGAGGCGGGCGTGCGGCAGCGCTCGGAGCGCGGGCACGCCAAAGCCGTCTCCGCCTGGGCGGAGAGCGTCTGGGAGACCTGGCAGCGGGAGCGGCCCGGCACGGACGACGAGGTCGAACGCCTGCTCGCCGCGGTCTTCCTCGACGGCACGACCGGCGGTCGCCTGCACGGGACGATCGGCGCCGCCTCCGCGGTGCACCGCCTCCACGGCCTCCTCCAGGCCTGACCGGGGGCTCCGGGGCCGCTCGCACCCGTCAGGTGCGCGCGGGAGCCTCCCGCCGTGCCTTGTCGATGAAGTCCACGTCGCTGATGTCCTCGAGCGACTGCCGTTCGGCGCGGACGCCGAAGACGAGCGCGATGACGCCGCCGACGAGCATCATCCCGGCGCCGAAGTAGTAGCCGCCCGCGAGCGGGCCGCGGCTCTTCCCGTCCCCGATCAGCAGGCCGAACACCGCCGGCGCGATCGCGCCCGCGATCTGCGCGATCGCGAAGAAGTACGAGATCGCCTGCCCCCGCAGCTGCAGCGGGAAGGTCTCGCTGACCGTGAGGTACGCCGACGACGCTCCCGCGGAGGCGAAGAAGAAGCAGACGCACCAGAGCACGGTCTGCGAGACCGCCCCGAGCGCGCCGGCGGAGAAGAGCGCGCCGGACACGCCGAGCACGAGCGCTGCGATCCCGTAGGTGGCGAAGATCATCTGCTTGCGCCCGATCGTGTCGAACAGCGGACCGAGGATCAGCGGGCCGGCGAGGTTGCCGAGCGCGAACGGGAAGAAGAACAGCGGGATCTGCTCCGTCGGTATCCGGTAGAAGGTCGTGAGCACGGTCGCGTAGGTGAAGAAGATCGCGTTGTAGAGGAACGACTGCGTCACCATCATCGAGAAGGCGACCAGGGTCCGCTTCGGGTAGCGCTTGAAGAGCGTGTGCGCGATCACCCCGAACGGCACCCGGTCGTGCACGGGGATCTCGATCGCCTTCGAGTCCGGCACCGGCTCGAGCGCCGTGCCGGCCTCGTCGGCGACCTCCCGCTCGATGCGGTCGACGTTCGCCTCCGCGTCGCGCTCGTGCCCGTGGGTGATCTGCCAGCGCGGGCTCTCCGGCACGTGCCGGCGCAGGAAGATGATGATCAGGCCGAGCAGCGGGCCCACGAAGAAGCCGATGCGCCAGCCCCAGCCCGACTCGTCGAGCGCGGGCTGGTTCAGCAGGAAGAGGTAGGCGGCGTTGCCGATCAGCGCCCCGCCCCAGTAGGTGCCGTTGATCGCGATGTCGATCCGCCCGCGGTACCGGGAGGGGATGATCTCGTCGATCGCGGAGTTGATCGCGGTGTACTCCCCGCCGATCCCCATGCCGGCGACGAAGCGGAACAGGTAGAGGAACCAGGGCGCGAAGGCGAATCCGGAGATGCCGGACCCGACCAGGTAGATCGCCAGCGTCAGGATGAAGAAGCGCTTGCGGCCGAGCCGGTCCGACAGGCGGCCGAAGACGAGCGCGCCGACGACCTGGCCGAAGAGGTAGAAGGTCGCGGTGAGGGTGACCTCGAACGCCGACATGTCCAGCTGCTTCGCGAAGGCGTTCGCGGCCACGATCTGGACCTCGAGGCCGTCGAGGATCCAGGCGGTGCCGAGGCCGACCACGACGGTCCAGTGGAAGCGGGTCCACGGCAGGCGGTCCATGCGTGCCGGGATGAGGCTGCGGACGGACCGCGCCTCCTGCGTCGTCGATGACATGCAGCGGACCGTACGCCCGCCTCGCTGGGAGGATCGATACCCGATCCCCAGGTCCCTCCCAGAGGCTCAGGCCGCGATGCGGGCCGTCAGGCTGATCGGCAGGTGGTCCGAGAGGCCCTGCGGCAGCACCTCGACGTCCTCGATGGCGAAGCCCGTCGACGTGATGAAGTCGAAGTAGCCCTGGAACCGCAGGCGCATCACGGTGCCGGAGTAGGTGGGCGAGCTCGTCCGGGTCAGCTGGTAGCCGGTGGCGGACAGCCGGCGCTCGAGGTTGCGCTGGAACCAGGGGTAGTTGAAGTCGCCGACCATCACCGACGGCACGTCGGCCGCCATCGCGCGCATGCCCTCGTGCGCGGCGGCGATCTGCTTGCGCCGCAGCGCGTTCGTCGCGGACAGCGGCGCCGCGTGGAAGTCGCCGACCAGCACCTCGCGTCCCGTCTCGTGGTCGAGCAGGTGGGCCGCGAGCAGCCGCTCGGCCGCGGGCTTCAGCACCCGGTCGTGCATCGACTTGCGCAGGGCGAAGAGCTTCCGCGCCTTCACCTCGAAGCGGTCCGCCCGGCTGTACATCGCGAGGCCGAGGCGGTTCGTCCGCGTCTGCTCGATCAGCTCGAGGTGGCCGAGGCGGTCCGGCATGTCGGTGTGGTCGCACTCCTGCAGGCAGAGCACGTCCATGTCGCTCGCCTCGGCGAGCGCCTCGAGCTCACCGCGAGCCGTGTGCTCGCGCAGGTTGTAGCTGACGATCTTCATCGGTCGGGCCTCCCACGGCCCTCCCCGCGGGCCCCGACCGACCCTAACCCGTTGCGCGGGAGCGTCAGGCGAGCACGTCCCGCGTCGTGAAGCGGCCGAAGGCGAGCGCGCCGAACACGACCACCCAGCCCGCCTGCACCGCCGCGGACGTGCCGAACACGCTCCAGTCCGGCGGCTGCCGGAGCAGGTCGACGAAGCCGAGCCAGGGGTCCGTCAGCAGGAAGGGGTGGATCGCGTCCAGCTGCGGCAGCTGGTCGAGCACCTGGCTCGTGATCGCGACCACCACGGTCGCCGCCATCGCGCCGACGGGCACGTCGGTGAGGGTGGAGATGAACAGGCCGACCGCGGCGAGCCCGAGCATCGACAGCCCGGTGTACAGGCCGATGAGCGCGAGGCGGCCGAGCCCCTCGCCGATCGGCACCTGGTCGCCGGAGAGCAGGGTGATCGGCCCGATCGGGAACAGCGCGGCGCCGATCAGCGTGCCGGCGACGACGATCGTCAGCGGGGCGGCGAAGCAGAACACGGCGGCGCCGAGGTACTTCACGAGCAGCAGCCGCGGCCGGCCGGCCGGAGCGACCAGCAGGTAGCGGAGCGTGCCCGTCGCCGCCTCCCCGGCGATGGTGTCGCCGGCGACGACCCCGATGGTGAGCGGGAGGAACAGCGGGATCGCGAGCACCAGCGCGGCGACCCCGACGAACAGGCCGTTGCCCGCGATGCCGGTCACGAAGGACGGTCCGCGGCTCGGGCCGCCGCCGTCCGCCGCGGAGATGCGGATCGCGACGGCGACGAGCACCGGCACGGCCGCGAGGGCGAGCAGCATCGCCCACGTGCGGCGCCGCCGGAACAGCCCGGTCAGCTCCGAGCCGAGCAGGGCGAGGCCCGCGCGGCGGCGAGGCTCAGCCCGCGACATCGAATCCCTCGCCGGTCAGCTGCACGAAGCGGTCCTCCAGGGTCGGTTCCTCGACGGCGAGGCCCTGGACCCGCACGTCCTCGGCGACGAGCAGCGGCACCAGCGTCTCCGGACGGCGGGACCCGAGCGGCGCGACGACGTCGCCGCCCTCCCGCTCCACGTCCCGCAGCCCGGCGCCCTCGAGCACGCGCACCGCTGCCGGCCCGTCGGGGGTGCGCAGCCGGAGGCGCCTCTCGCCGTGCCCGCGCAGCTCGTCCAGCGTGCCCTGGGCGACGAGCCGTCCCGCGGACATGACCGCGGCGTGCGTGCACATCTGCGCGATCTCGGCGAGCAGGTGGCTCGAGACGAAGACGGTCGTGCCGTCCGCGGCCAGGTCGCGCACGAGGGTGCGCACCTCGCGGGTGCCCTGGGGGTCGAGCCCGTTCGTCGGCTCGTCGAGCACCAGCAGGTCGCGCGGCCGCAGCAGCGCGTTCGCGATGCCGAGCCGCTGCTTCATCCCGAGGGAGTAGGCCTTCACCTTCTTGCCGCCCGCCGCCGTGAGCCCCACCCGCTCCAGCGCGGCCCCGATCCGCTCGCGCCGCGTGCGGCCGTCGGCGAGCGGGTCCGCCGTGTCGAAGCGGGCCAGGTTCGCGGGGCCGGACAGCCAGCCGGAGAACCCCGGGCCCTCGACCAGCGCGCCGACGCGGGGCAGCACGTCGCGGCCCGCGTCGGGCATGGCGGCGCCGAGCACGCGCGCCTCTCCGGCACTCGGCGCGACGAGCCCGAGCAGCATCCGGATCGTGGTCGTCTTGCCCGAGCCGTTCGGGCCGAGGAAGCCGAAGACGCTGCCCGCGGGCACCGCGAGCGCGAGGTCGGTCACCGCGTCGCGGCCGCCGAACCGCTTGCCGAGGCCCGCGGTCTCGACCGCGAGCGGAGCCGGCACGCTCAGCGAGCGGCGACGGCCTGCAGGCGCTCGACCGGCACCGCCCCCGCGAGCACCCGGCCGTCGTCGGTGCGCAGCACGTTGACGAGCGAGGTGCTGAGCACGCGGCCACCGGCGACCTCGGTCGTCAGCCGCTGGTACGTCGGGTTCGACTCGATCGAGGCGGGCGCGGACCCGGCGGGCAGCTCGACGACCGCGCTCCAGCCGCTGCCCACGACCTCGGGGCGTTCGCCGGTCGGCGAGCGGTGGGATCCGGAGTGCGAACCGCCCACCCGCTTCGTCGTCACGGTCGCGTCCTTCGGCGGCGTGAAGGTGAAGTTCGACTCGGCGGGCACCGCGTAGTCGATGCTCGTGAAGCCGCTCTCGAAGGCGGGGGAGGAGGCGCCCCTGGCGAGGACGGCGACCTGCAGCGGCAGCCCGGTCGTCCCGTCGACCGCGAGGCGGACGGAGCCGACGGTGGTCGCGTCCGTCTTCGGCGTCAGGACCAGCGTGTAGGCGTCGCGGCCGGCGACCCGCTGCGTCGTGTCGACGGTGGTCGCGGTGGTCGGCCCGACGCGCTGCAGCAGGTCCTCCGCGATCTGCGCGGGGGTCATGGTCGTGCCCTCGGGCTGCTCCGCGGCGCCGCTGCCCTCGAGCTTCACGGCCCGGTTCTTCTTCGAGTCCCACAGCCAGACGGTGCTGCCGTCGCGGTACACGTCGCGCTCCGCCATGTCGTCCAGCACGGCGACCCGCGTCCTCGTGCTGCCGGCCGCCCACACGTCCGCTTCGTGCGTGCCGGTCAGCAGGTTCAGCGTGGACGCGGTGTCGGAGTCGGAGCCCGCGCCCGTCGTCGGCAGCGACGGCAGGCCGAGGTCCGAGGTCTGCTCGATGCGGCCGCTGAAGCCGTCGATCGTCTTCGCCTTCGCGATCATCTCGAGCACCTGCTGCGGCGTCTTGTCCGGCAGCGCCGGGGGAGCGGCGGCCGCGACGAGGGGCACGGTGACGGCGCCGGCGACGACGACCGGGGCGACGGCTGCCGGCAACCACTTCAGGAGGCGGGAGGACATGCTGGAAGGCTACGTCCGTCCCGCACGGCACCGGCGCCCCGGCGTCCCTTCGTACCGTCCTCTCAGCCCCGCGGACCCCGCCTCGCTGGTCGAGGTGCGACGGAGGAGCCTTCTCGCTGGTCGAGGTGCGACGAAGGAGCCTCGAGACCACTGCCGCCAGCAGCACCGCCGCCGGTCGAACGCGAGGACGACTGCGACGGCCGAGACGCTCGGCCTGATACGAAGAAGTGTCCGAGCCCGTCGGTATCGTTCGGGCATGGCGGAGGGCTCGGGCGGCGCGACGGTCTCGACCGCGCCGATCTGGGAGCCGCATGAGGACGAGCGGCTCCTCGCCCGTCGCCGGCGCCTCTTCATCCCATGGGCCGCGGGGATGCCGTCGTGGTTCCTCGAGGCCGCGATGGTGCGCGACCGCCGTCCCGGCGATCCGGACGTGCACGAGGCGCTCTCCCGGGTCGAGAACGAGCCCATGCGCGTCTGGGTCCTCACCGAGCTGCATCGGCGACGGCTGGATCCGGCCGCGACGACCGTCCGACTCGTGCACCTGCTCGAGACCGAGGTGCCGGAGGACGTGTGGGAGGCCCTCGAGGTCGCCGACGACTCGATCGCGGAGCCCGATCCGGTGCTCGCGGCACTCGACGAGGTGTCTGGCCACCAGCTGCTGCTGCAGCGCGCCGAGGCGCAGCGGGTCCTCGCCGCGGTCGCCGCCTGGCGTGCGGCGCTGGCGGAGGAGGCCGAGCCGCGGGCGTCGAACACGCCCTACCAGCGCGGGGTCCTCGCCGACCTGGCCCACCGGCTGAAGGTCGCGCAGCAGACCGCGAGGAGCCTCGTGCACACCGCGATGGACCTCGAGGAGGCGCTGCCGGCGGTGTGGCGCTACTTCCGGGACGGGCTGACCACCTGGCGGGTGATGCAGACGGTCCACACGCACCTGGACGGACTCGACCCCGCTCTGCACCCCGAGTTCGACGCCGCGGCGCTGCGGAAGATCGTGGAGGTGTCGCCGACGGGGCTGCCGGACGCGCTGCGGCGTCTGCGCGAGCGCCTCCAGGCGTCCACGGCGGACGACCGGCACGAGCGGGCGTCCGCCCGGCGGCACGTCGCCGTGGAGCCGGCGGCCGACGGGATGGCGTGGCTGCACGCCTACCTGCCCGCGGTCGACGCCCTCGCGCTCGACCATCAGCTGACGAAGGCCGCGGTGCACGCCCGCGGACGGCAGGGCGAGACCCGCGGGGTCGGGCAGCTGCGCGCGGACGTGCTCGTCGACGGGCTCCGCCAGGCGCTCCGCAAGCCGCGGCGGGCGGGGAGAGGGACCCTCGTGCCCGGGCGCCGCGGCGTCGAGCCGCAGGTGTGCGTGACGATCCCCGCTCTGACCGCGCTCGGGCACTCGCGCGAGCCCGCGACGCTCGAGGGGTACGGCACGATCGGCCTTCGCACCGCGCTGCGGCTCGCGGGCGAGGCGAAGGCGTGGGTGCGAGTCCTGACCGACCCCGTCACGGGCGGCGTGCTCGCGCTCGGTCGCACCCGGTACCGCCCGTCGAAGGACATGCGGGTCCTGCTCCGGATGCTCGATGGCGGGACCCGGGGGCCGACGCGCCCGCGGGCTCCCGGCGAGGCCGAGGTCGACCACGTGGTCCCCTACCGCCAGGACGGCGCCGGCGGCCCCACCGAGATCGGGAACCTGGTGCTCCTCACGCACCGTGAACACCGCGACAAGACCGACGAGGCGCTCGCGTACGGCCTCCTGCCCGACCGGACCGCGCTCTGGCGCACGCCGACCGGCACCACGATCGTCACCCGGCCCGTCGAGCCGCTGACCCCGACCCTGGTCCCGCCGGAGCTCATCGATCCGGACGACTGCCCCTTCTGAGTCGTCTGGTCCCGGCGAGCCCACTGTTGCGTCACATACCCGATCGATCAGGGCGGCGGTCCTAGGCTCCTTCGCGGTCCCCGACTTCCAAGAAGGCAGACATGGCACGCACCTACTCATCCATCACCGAGGCGTTCGGCCGCACCCCGCTGGTCAGGCTGAACCGCGTCACGGAGGGCGTCGGTGCCACCGTGCTCGCGAAGCTCGAGTTCTACAACCCCTCCTCCTCCGTCAAGGACCGTCTCGCGATCGCGATCGTCGACGCCGCGGAGAAGAGCGGCGCCCTGCAGCCCGGCGGCACCATCGTCGAGGGCACGAGCGGCAACACCGGCATCGGTCTCGCCATGGTCGGAGCCGCGCGCGGCTACAAGGTCGTGCTCGCGATGCCGGAGTCGATGTCGATCGAGCGCCGCAAGCTGCTCCGCGCCTACGGCGCCGAGCTCGTCCTCACCCCTCCCGGCGAGGGCATGCGCGGTGCCGTGTCGAAGGCGGAGGAGATCGCGGCGGAGCGCCCCGGTGCGGTGCTCGCGAAGCAGTTCGAGAACGAGGCGAACCCGGCGATCCACTACGCGACGACCGGCCCGGAGATCTGGGACGACACGGACGGCGAGGTCGACCTCTTCGTCGCGGGCGTCGGCACGGGCGGCACGATCACCGGCACGGGCCGCTACCTGAAGGAGCAGAAGCCCGACCTGAAGGTCGTCGCGGTGGAGCCGAAGGAGTCGCCGATCCTGAACGGCGGCAAGCCCGGCCCGCACAAGATCCAGGGCATCGGCCCGAACTTCGTGCCCGCGATCCTCGACCGCGACGTGATCGACGAGGTGATCGACGTCGACATCGACCAGTCCGTCGAGATGGCCCGCCGCGTCTCCCGCGAGGAGGGCATCCTCGCGGGCATCTCCTCCGGGACCACGATCGTCGCGGCGCTCGAGCTCGCGAAGCGCCCGGAGAACGCCGGCAAGACGATCGTCGTGATCGTCGCGAGCAATGGCGAGCGCTACCAGTCGACGGTGCTCTTCGAGGGCATCGAGGGGTGACCGCGGTCGCTCGGGTCGTCGAGGACGTCCGGGCGGCGAGGCAGCGCGACCCGGCCGCCAAGTCGGTGGCCGAGGTCGCGCTGACCTATCCCGGGCTGCACGCCGTGTGGGCCTACCGCCTGCACCACCGGGTGTGGCTGCGGGGGCACCGTCTCGCCGCGCGGGCCCTGTCGCAGGTCGCCCGGTTCCTCACCGGGATCGAGATCCACCCCGGCGCGACCATCGGGCGCCGGCTGTTCATCGACCACGGCGCCGGCGTCGTGATCGGCGAGACGGCGGAGGTCGGCGACGACGTCACGATCTACCACGGCGTCACCCTCGGCGGCACGGTGTGGCGCGAGGTGAAGCGCCACCCGACGATCGGGGACCGGGTCCTCATCGGGGCGGGAGCGAAGCTGCTGGGCTCGATCCGCATCGGCTCGGACAGCGTGGTCGGGGCGAACGCCGTCGTGGTCCACGACGCCCCCGGGCACTCGCTGATCGTCGGGGTGCCGGCGACTTCGCGCCCCCGGTCCCCGCAGGACGCGAGCGTCCACAACTGGGTGATCTGACCCCGGTCAGCCTCGACGGCCGTCGCGCTGCTGCCGGCGGTCCTCGAACAGCTCCTTGGTGCGCACGAGCCGCTCGACCGTGACGAGCGCGACGCCGCCGACGACGTTCAGCAGCAGCACCGGCACGAACCAGAGGACCCACTCGCCGACCGTCGCCTCACCGAGCATGATCGCGCCGAAGATCATCAGCGAGTCCAGGATCGAGTGCGCGAGCTGCAGGCCGGTGAGCAGGAACGACGCGACGACCGCGGCGACGACCTTGACGGCGTCGGAGTCCGTGCCCTGCTGCATGCGCGTCAGCAGCGTGATCACCATGCCGCCGAGGATCGCGAGGCACGCGCCCTCCCAGCCGACGCCGACGTCGAGGTAGTGCCGCGCCGACTCCGTCAGCACCCCGTGCCACTGCGGGAACGCGACGACGAAGAGCAGCATGATCACGAGCCCGCCGACCAGGTTCGCCACGAGGGTGCCGAGCCACAGCTTCGCCAGCTGCGCGAGGGACCCCTCCTTCGCGATGAGCGCCGCGATGGGCAGCAGGAAGTTCTCCGTGAACAGCTCGCTGTGCGCGAGGAGCAGGGCGATCAGGCCGACGGAGAAGGCGAGACCCGCCAGCAGGTGGCTGCCGGTCGACTCGAGCACGGCCATGTACGCGGCGACGCCGACGCCGATCTCGAGGCCTCCGGAGAAGCCGGTCGCGAGCACCGCGCGCCAGGTGCGGTGCAGCCGCTCGGCGCCCTCCTCGACGACGGCGTCGAACGACTCGGCGACCTCGTCCTCGACGGGCTGGTCGCCGTCGCCGAGCTCGCTGCGGCGCGACTCCTCTGACGTCATCTCTGGATCATGCTGGACGCCTGCTGAACGGAGACTGGATGCTGCTACTCCTTGACCGCTCCGGACGCGCTGCTCGTGATCCTGCGCTGGAAGATCACGAAGAGCACCGCCACCGGGATGGTCATCACCGCGGCCGCCGCGAGCCGCACCGGGTACTGCGTGCCGGCGCCGAGCTGGCCCGACGCCAGCGACGCGACGCCCTTGGTGAGGGTGAACAGCGCGGGGTTCTGCGAGGCGACGATGAAGTGCGACAGCTCGTTCCAGGAGCCCTGGAAGCTCAGGATGAAGATCGTCACGAGGGCCGGTCGAGCCATCGGCAGGACCACGGACCAGAAGAGCCGGAGCGTGGAGGCGCCGTCGATGCGCGCCGCCTCCTCGACCGCCACCGGGATCGACTCGAAGAAGTTCTTCATGATGAAGACTCCGGCGGCGTCCGCGATCAACGGGATGATCAGGCCCGAGTACGCGTCGTACATGCCGAGCTGGTTCAGCACGAGGAACTTCGGGATCAGCAGCACCACTCCGGGCACCGCCATCACCGCGATGATGCCCGCGAAGAGCGCCCCGCGGCCCGGGAAGCGGAGCCGGGCGAGCGCGTAGCCCGCGGCGGAGTCGAAGAGGACGCGGCCGATCGTCACGGTGACGGTGACGAACGCCGAGTTCGCGAACCAGAGCGGGAAGGCGGAGTTGAAGAAGACCGTCTCGTACGCCTGGACGGTCCAGGTCCTCGGGATGAGGCTGAGCGGATCGGCCGTCGCCTCGGCGTCCGTCTTGAACGACGTCGCGATGTTGATGAGGAACGGGTAGATGTAGACGAGCGCGAGCAGCGCGAGCACCGCGTACAGGCCCGCACGCGCCAGCGGGACACGGCGTCCGCGGGGTCCGCGGCGCGCGCTCGGTGCCGTCGCGACGGCGGTCTCGACGACCGCGGTGGTCCGTGCCGGCGTGGTGGCGGTCATCATGCGTCCCTTCCGGGTCGGTCCTGCCCGGTCGAGCCGGCGCCCGACGGGACCACCGCGGCTCGCGCCGGTCGGTAGCCGCCGTCTCCCGTCGCGACGAAGCCGCCGCGGCGCATCCGGCGCACCGACACCCCGCGCTCCCGCAGCACGAAGCGCTGGAGGAGGGTGAGCACGACGATGATCGCGAAGAGGATGAAGGCGATCGCGGCGGCCTGGCCCCACTGCTGGTTGATGAACCCCGCCTGGTAGGAGAGGTAGGCGGGCGTCAGGGTCGTCTTGCCGGGCGCGCCCTTCGATCCCGTGTAGACCTGGTCGAACACCTGCCAGGTGCCGATGAGCCCCAGCGTCAGCACCGTGAACAGCGTGGTCCGCAGCTGCGGCAGCGTGACCAGGCGGAAGCGCTGCCAGGCGCTCGCACCGTCGACCATCGCGGCCTCCTCCACCTCCTGCGAGAGGTTCTGCAGCGCCGCGATGAACAGCAGCATGAAGGTGCCCGAGGTGGTGAACACGGCCAGCGAGATGATGATGAGCATCCCGACGGACGGCCCGGCGAGCCAGTCCCACCACGTGACGCCGAGGAACCCGCCGTTCACGAGGAAGCCCGGAGGAGTCCGCAGCCCGACGACCGCCAGCAGGTCGTGGAGCACCCCGCTCGCATCCGCGGGCCAGTTCGGGCCCTGGATCCCGACGAGGCCGAGCAGCGCGTTCACCGCACCGGTCGGGTTGAAGAGGAAGAACCAGAGCACCGTGATCGCGACCGAGCTGGTGACGGACGGGAAGTAGAAGGCGGTCCGGAAGAACCCGCGGCCGCGCAGGATCCGGGCGTTCACCAGGCTGGCGAGCAGCAGGGCGAGCGCGGTCTGCAGAGGGACGACGAGCAGCACGTACCAGAGGTTGTTCCTGAGCGAGGTGCCGAAGTCGGACTCGGCCAGGCCGCCGCCGGAGGTGATGGCGGCGTAGTTCCTGAGGCCGACGAAGCTGACGCCGGAGGAGAAGGGCGAGCCGCGGCCGCCCCAGTCGCTGACGCTCACCCAGAGCGCCATGAGGATGGGGACCACGAGGAACACGGCGAGCAGCACCACCGCCGGAGCGGTGAAGAGCAGGCCGGCCGCGGTCTGCCCGCGCCGGATGCCGCCGGGACGTCGCCGACCGGCGACGGTGGCTGTCGTCATCGCACGCCTCCTCGTGGTCCCCGGCCGCTCACTGCTGCAGGGCCGACAGGTTCTGCTGCGCGGTGCCGAGGATCGACGCGATGTCCGCGGTCTTCAGCGACGCGAGCTTCGAGTTCACGTCGGTGACCACGTCCGTCGCGCCCGCGGCCGTCGGCACGCCCCTGGCGTAGGAGGCGCCGTCGATGAAGGCCGAGTAGTCCGGGTAGATCTGCTTCCAGCCGTCGGCGGCCGACTCGATGGACGGCATCGGGCCGAAGGCCTTCGCGAAGGCGAGCTGGTCGTCCTTGCTCGTCAGCTGCTCGACGAGCTTCAGGGCGCCGGCCTGGTTCGGGCTGTCCGCGGCGATGCCCCAGCAGTTCGTGAACTGCAGCGTGCCCTTGCCGGCAGGACCCGCGGGCAGCTGCACCACCTTGTAGTCCACGCTCGGGTAGTCGCTCTTCATCGCGCCGGTGATCCAGTTGCCCTCGACGGTCATCGCGGCGAGGCCCTTGCCGAACGCCTCGCCGCCCCAGCCGGCGCCGACGTCGCTCGTGAACTTCCACCAGCCCGACTTCAGGCCGTCCTGCACGTAGGTCAGCGCCTGCTTGTTCGCAGCGGAATCGGCGGTCGCCTTCGTGCTCGTGTCGTTCATGAGGTTGCCGCCGGCCTCGACCATGAACGCGCCGAGACGCTGGTACTCGTTGGAGGTGACGAGGCCGGTGACCTTGCCCTTCGTCAGCTTCTGGGCGACGGCCTTCAGCTGGTCCCACGTGGTGGGGACGTCGGAGTCCGTCAGGCCCGCGGCGTCCCACATCTTCGTGTTGATCTCGAGTGCGAGCGTCGAGAAGTCCTTGGGGGCGCAGTAGAACTTGCCGTCGTAGGTGAAGTTGGTGACGAGCGACGGGTAGAAGTCGCCCTTGTTCTTCAGCTGGTCGCCGTAAGCGAGCAGGCTGCCCTGCTTCGCGTAGTTCGCGAAGGTGTCGGCGCCGAGGTAGAAGACGTCCGCCGGCTTGCCGGAGGCGAAGCCCTGCGAGAGCTGCTGGTTCAGGTCGCTCGCCGCCTGCACGGTCGCCTTGGTCCCGGACGAGGAGGACCAGTCGGCGACCTGCTGCTTCACGGCCGCCGTCTCGGCGTCGCCGGACGACCCGATCAGGACCGTCAGGGCGTCCTTGCCCGAGGTGAGGGCCCCGGCGGACCCGGAGGCCGCGCCGGAGTCGGAGGACGACCCGCTGAAGCCGGAGCCGCAGGCGGCGAGGGCCAGGACGCCGGCGGTCGCGGCGACGGCCGCTGCCGTGCGCCTGAGGTGGGACATGCGTCGTTGCATCGTGGTGCCTCTCTTCGGTGTCAGCCCGCTGCTGCAGCGGACTCGGCGGTGGCAGGGCGTCGCCCCTGCCGGGCGGGGTCGAGCGCGTCCCGGGCCACCAGCGCCGCGGCGGCCGACCAGGCCTGCGGCCGGCAGGCCGCCGGGTAGGGGACCGGCGAGGCGTCGCCGGAGTGCAGCTCGGGCATCCGCAGCCCGAAGCGCCGGGCGGCGACGACGAGGCCGCGGGCGAGGGCGGCCGCCTCGTCGGGGAAGCCCGAGCGCAGGAGGCCGTGGACCGCGATGGCGGTGTCGTGAGCCCAGACGCTGCCGCCGTGGTAGCTGAGCGGCCAGTAGCCGGCGGCGTCGGTGGCGAGCGTGCGCAGCCCTGCTCCGGAGTCGAGCCTCGGGTCGACGAGCAGGGCGGCGACCCTCCGCTCGTCCGCCGCGCTCAGGATCCCGGTGCCCAGGAGGTGGCCGATGTCGCTCGTCAGCGAGTCCACGGCCCGGCCCTCGCGGTCGAGGGCGACCGCGGGGTAGCCGCCGTCGCCGTCCTCCACCCAGAAGGCGCCGCGGAAGCGCTCGCGCAGCGCCGCGCCCCAGGTCTCCCACTCGGCGGCCTCGTCCTGCTCGCCGAACGCGCGCAGCAGCACGCCGGCCGCGGCAGCGGCCTCGTGGGCGTAGCCCTGCACCTCGCAGAGCGCGATCGGGCCCTCGGCCAGCCGGCCGTCGCGCCACTGGATGCTGTCCCCGCTGTCCTTCCACCCCTGGTTCGCGAGCCCCTGACCCGTCGAGTCGTGGTAGGCGAGGAAGCCCTCATCGGGCACCGCGTCGCGCAGCCAGCCGAGCGCAGCCCGGAGGGCCGGCAGCAGGGCGGCGACCTCCCGGTCGGGCAGACCCGCCCGCCAGGCGTCGTGCAGCAGCAGGACCCAGAGCGGGGTCGCGTCGATGGTGCCGTAGTAGCGCGGCGGCAGGACGAGGCCCTCGTCGAGCGGGTTCTCGTCGCGCCGCAGCTCGTGCACGATGCCGCCCGGGCGCTCGCCGGTCGCCTCGTCGACCGTGCTTCCCTGCAGCCGCGCGAGCACCCGCAGGGTGCCACCGGCCAGCGCCGTGTCGTGGGGGAGCAGGAGCCGTGCCGCCCAGATCGAGTCGCGGCCGAACAGGGTGAGGAACCAGGGCGCGCCCGCGGCGAGGAAGACGTCGCCGGGGGAGTCCGGCAGGACCAGCTGCAGCGCCTCGAGGTCGGCGAGTGCCTGCACGGTCCACGCGTCCGTCTCCGGGTCGCCGACCGGCGGCACGCCGAGCACGATCGGAGCGGGCGGCGCCATGACGACGGCCGCGGCGTCCTGGGCCCGGACCCGCCACGTCGCGGCGGCGCTGCCGTGCGGCGGCACCGTCGTGCGCCAGGTGAGCAGGAGGCCGTCGCCGTCGGCCTCCGCCACGAAGTCGTCCGAGGTCAGCTCGGCCATCACCGTCCCGTCGGCCCAGGCGGCCCCGTCCGCTCGGACGTCGAAGCCGACCGGCCGAGCGGCGCCGCCCGTCTTCACGAGCGGCATCTGCGCGAGGTCCGAGCCCAGGCGCACGCGGACCTCGAGCGGCAGCGGGACGTCGCGCCCGGAGCGCACGGTGAGGGCGTCGGCCATCCCGTCGGGCCGGACGGTCCGCAGGACCTCGAGGCGCACCCGCGGGTCGGCTCCGTCGCCGTCGAGCCCTCGGAGGAGGGCGGTGAAGCGGGCTCCCTCGCTCGAACGGTCGACGCCGATCGGCTCGGCGGCCGATCCCTCGACCTCGATCTCGAGGCGTGAGACCACGCGGACGTCGCTCACGTACAGCCCGTCGATCGGCGCGCGCATGCCGCCGTCGCTGCGGCTCCAGGCCTGCGCCGGCGCCCGCAGGACGACCTCGGCGTCATGGAGGAGGGGTTGCTTCGTCGCCACGACGGGGACTGTAGGGGCTCCGGTTTGATCGATCAAATAGCCGCGGGAGGATTCCCAGGTTCGCCGAGTGTGGAGAATGGTCCCGATGCGCCGACAGCCCACCGTCAGCGACGTCGCCTCCGCCGCAGGGGTCTCCCGGCAGACGGTCTCGAACGTCCTGAACTCGCCGGAGATCGTGAAGCCCGAGACCCGCGACCGGGTCCGGCACGCGATCGCCGACCTCGGCTACCGTCCGCACGCCTCGGCCCGCCGTCTGCGCACCCGCACCTCCGCCACGATCGGCGTGCGTCTCGATCCCGGCGTCGACGGCATGGCGGGATCCCTGCTCGACCGCTTCCTGCACGCGCTCGTGGAGCGGGCGGACGCCCTGCAGCTGCGCGTGCTGCTCTACACGGCGGCCGACGAGCAGAGCGAGCTCGACGTGATCGACCGCCTGCTCGAGGGGGCCGACGTCGACGCGCTCGTGCTCACCTCGACGCATTACGGGGACCGGCGCATCGACTGGCTGATGGAGCGCGAGGTGCGCTTCGTCACCTTCGGGCGCCCCTGGGACACCAGCGGACCGGCCGACGCCGAGCACCTGTGGGTCGACGTCGACGGGCGCTCGGGAGTCGCGGACGCGACGCGGCACCTGCTCGGTCGCGGGTGCCGCAGGATCGCCTTCCTCGGCTGGCCCGCAGGATCCGGCACCGGCGACGACCGCCGCGCGGGCTGGCGGGACGAGATGCGAGCGGCGGGGGTGCCGGAGGCGGAGCTCGACGGCCTCGACCTCGCCCTCGAGGAGGACCCCGCCGACGGGACGGCCGCCGCGCGGCTGGTGGCGCGCCTCGCCCCGGAGCCCGAAGCCGTCGTCTGCGCCAGCGACTCGCTCGCGCTGGGCGCCTGGCTGGCGATCGGCGAGCGCGCGACGGTGATGGGCTACGACGACACCCCGGTGGCCCGGGCGCTCGGGTTCTCGTCGATCGCGCAGCCGCTCGCCGAGGTCGCGGCGCAGGCGCTCGAGCTGCTGACGGAGCCGCCGGCGCCCGGCGAGCAGCGGCACCGCCTGCTCGCGCCGTCGCTCGTCCTGCGCGGAACCGCCGGCGGCGCCTGACCTCAGCCCTCCTCGCGGGCCCTGCGGGTCTCGCGGTCGTTCGCCTTCCCGATCGCCTCGACCAGCTCGTCCTTCGTCATCGTCGAGCGGCCGTGCACGTCGAGGCGCCGTGCGACCTCCAGCAGGTGCTCCTTCGACGCGTTGGCGTCGACGCCGCCCGCGGTCGGGTGGTCGCCCGGCCCGGACTGCTCGGCGCCCGCGTCGCTCGGGCCCTTCTCGTCCTTCGGCTCCCAGTGGTCGCCGACCTTCTCGTACTGGTGCTTCAGCGCCGAGAAGGCGGTGCGGTGCGCGCGCTCTCCGTCGCCGTACGAGTCACGGGCGGAGTCGAGGGTCTCCGCGTAGACCTCCTGCGCGTGCTGGTCCGAGCGCTCCAGCGTGGAGGGCAGCTCGTCCTTCTGCCGCTTGTCCAGTGCCACCGAGGTCCTCCCTACTCGTTCCGCCAGGAGTGCTGCGGCTCCCAGCCGAGGTCCCGCCGCGCCTTGTCGATCGAGAGCAGGGTCTCGGTGCCCTCGATGTCCTTCGTGACCCGGACGTCCGGGAACACCGCCTGCACCAGCTCGGCGCTGGGCGTCCGCATCACCGTGTCCGCGTTCGCGATGATGTAGCGCTCGAAGCCGGGGCCGCGCACCTCGAGCGCCTTGCCGATCGCGTCCGCCGCGTCGCGGGCGTCGATGTAGCCCCACAGGTTCCACTTGCGCGCCGTCGGGTCGTCCTGCCAGGCGTCGAAGCCGGCGTAGTCCTCGGGCGCCATCACGTTCGAGAAGCGCATGGCCGTGACCGACAGCTCCGGGTCCCAGCGGCAGAACTCGATCTCCATCTGCTCCTCGAGGTGCTTCACCAGGGAGTAGGTGCTGTTCGGAGCGGTCACGTCCTCGTCGACCGGGATGTACGGCGGCGGCACGTCCATCGGCAGGCCGAGGAGGGTCTCGCTCGAGGCGGTGACCAGCCGCTTGACGCCCGCCCGGCGCGCGGCCTGCAGCACGTGGTGCGTGGACAGGATGTTGTTCTGGAAGGTGGCGACGTCGGGGATCAGGCCGGGGGCCGGGATCGCCGCGAGGTGGACGATCGCCTCGATGCGGCCGGGGTGCTCCTCCAGCCCCGCCACCACGTCGAGCACCTGGCCCGCGTCGGTGAGGTCGACGGGCACGACCCCGTCCTTGACGCTGCCGGCGCGGTCGAGCACGAGCACGTCGTGGCCGAGGTCGGAGAGGTGCCGGCGGACGACCCGGCCGAGCTTGCCGCTGCCGCCGGTGAGGATGATGCGCATGCCCCCATGCTGACGCCGCGCGGATCGGCGGATCATGTGCGCATGGGGATCCGGGACGGCTGGAGCGCGGCGCAGGTGCGGGACGCCGAGCAGCCGCTGCTCGCCGCGGGCGTGCCGCTGATGGCCCGTGCCGCCGCGGACCTCGCGGCGGAGGTGGAACGGCTGCTCGAGCGGCGCGGCCGACGCCGCGGGCACCTGCTGGT
Source organism: Amnibacterium endophyticum (assembly GCF_042680685.1). Lineage (NCBI taxonomy): Bacteria > Bacillati > Actinomycetota > Actinomycetes > Micrococcales > Microbacteriaceae > Amnibacterium > Amnibacterium endophyticum. Next base: position 118,748 of record NZ_JBHUEA010000004.1, read on the forward strand.
GCTGGCGGGCAGCGGCAGCAACGGCGGAGATGCCCTGCACGCGACCGCCTCGCTGCTGCAGCGCGGCTGGTCGGCGGAGGTGGCGCTCCTCGGTCGGCGGGTGCACGCCGGCGGCCTGCGTGCCGCGGCGCGCGCCGGAGTCCGGGTGCTGCCGCCGGACGTGCCCGTCGGCCGGCTCGTGGCACGGGCGGCGGACGCCGGCGTCGTGCTCGTCGGGGTGCTGGGCACGGGCGCCGCGGCGTCGCCGGGCCTCCGAGGACCTGCGCGGCGGGCGTTCGCCGCGCTCACGGGCGTGCTCGCCGGCGGGCCGCCGGTCGTGGCGGTCGACCTGCCGAGCGGGATCGGTCCGGACGACGGCTCGGTGCACCTCCCGGTCCTGCGCACGACGGCGACCGTCACCTTCGGCGCGGTCAAGGCGGGCCTGCTGCTGCACCCGGCCCGCGGCCGGGTCGGCGAGCTGCGCCTCGTCGACATCGGGCTCGGGCCGCACCTCGCGGGGGAGCCCCTCGTCCTCGCGGACAGCACCCGTCCAGGCAGGTCTGGGACGTTCATCAGAGAGCGGTAGGGCGCCGTTCGAGCGAGGGGAGCGCGGATGCCGGTCGCACCGACGAAGGTCCTGATCCTGGGCGGCGGGTACGTCGGGCTCTACGTGGCCTGGACGCTCGAGAAGCACACCGAGCTGCCGCTCGAGGTCACGCTGATCGAGCCGCGCGCCTACATGACCTACCAGCCGCTGCTGCCGGAGGTCGCGGGCGGGCACGTGAACCCGCGCGACGTCACGGTCGACCTGCGCCAGGCGCTCCAGCACACGAACGTGGTGCGCGGCAGCGTGACCGGTCTCGACTCGAAGGCGAAGACGGTCACGGTCGCGCCCGTCGAGGGCGGCGAGACGCAGTACGACTACGACCACGTCGTCGTCGGCCTCGGCGCGGTCACCCGCACCTTCCCGACCCCCGGGCTCGCCGAGCACGGCGTCGGGTTCAAGACGGTCGAGGAGGCCGCCTACACGCGCAACCAGGTGCTGCTCAACGTGGCGCGTGCCGCGGCGACGGACGACCCGGCCGAGCGCGACAAGCTGCTCACCTTCATCTTCATCGGCGGCGGCTACACCGGCGTCGAGGCGCTCGGCGAGCTGTCGGACCTGTCGAAGAAGGCGATCGCGGCGCAGCCCGCGCTCCGCGGCCGGAAGCCGAACTGGATCCTCATCGAGGCCCTCGACCGCGTCGCGCCCGAGGTGGGTCCCGAGCTGTCCGGTTGGACGCTCGAGGAGCTGCGGAAGCGCGGCATCGACATCCGCCTGAAGACCACGATGAAGGACTGCGAGGACGCGGTCGCGAAGTTCAGCGACGGCACCGAGGCGCCGTTCGGGCTGCTGGTCTGGACGGCCGGCGTCAAGCCGAACCCCGTGCTCGACGCCACGGACCTGCCGCGCGGGCCGCGCGGGCACGTCAACACGAGCGCGAGGCTGCAGGTGATCCGCGAGGACGGCGGCTGGGTGCGCGGCGTCTGGGCGGCCGGCGACAACGCGCAGATCCCGGATCTGACCAAGCCGCAGCCGGCCTGGTACCCGCCGAACGCGCAGAACGCCCTCCGGCAGGCGGTGCTGCTCGGCGAGAGCATCCCGAAGGCGATCCGTCGGCGGCGCGTGCGGAAGTACGTGCACTACAGCCTGGGCACCGTCGCGGCCTACGGCCTCTTCCACGGCGCCGCGAACATCCTCGGCGTCCAGATGAAGGAGCTGCCCGCATGGCTCGTCCATCGCGGCTACCACCTGCTGGCGATGCCGACGACGGACCGCAAGATCCGCATCTTCATGGGCTGGGTCGGCGATGCTCTCGGGAAGATCGACCTGACGCCGACCGACGACATGGAGGACCCGCGGCACGACTTCGAGGTCGCGGCCCGGGGCAAGTGACGCGGCACCGCCGCGGAGAGGACGAGCCATGAGCGACACTTCCAGCGACTACGACCCGGCGCGCCCGTCGCAGGCGGAGGGCGAGGACCCGGAGCGCCCGGACGACACGATCGTCCTCCAGCCCGACGGCAAGCCGTCGCCGGCGGAGGGCGACGACCCGGCGTCGGGCGAGGAGCAGCACGAGGTCCTGAACCCCGTCGACCCCGAGTGACCCGTTGGTCGGTGTTCGTGCTGCTCTCCAGCGCTGGAGAGCAGCACGAACACCGACCGACTGGGGCTCAGTACCCCCGCAGGCGGGTGATGTCCCGGCGGTCCTTCTTCGTCGGGCGGCCGGCGGCGAGGTCGCGGAGCACCTGCGCCGGGGTCTCCTCGCGGGGCGGAGGCGGCGGGGTGCGGTCCTCGACCGCCTTCGCCGCGTCAGGGGCGCCGCCGCGCTTCAGCGGCAGTGCGAGCACGCCGTAGACCTTCTCGTGCGCGAGGCGGGCGCGCACCTCGTCGCCGATGCGGACGGAGTGCGAGGGCTTCACGGTCGCGCCGTTCACGGACACGTGCCCGGCGCGGCAGGCCGCGGTCGCGAGCGAGCGGGTCCGGTAGACGCGGACGGCCCAGAGCCACACGTCCACCCGCGCCGAGTCCGCCATCCCTGCCATTCTCACCCGATGGACGCACGCCTCCGCGTCGTCGTGGATCTCGCACGGCGGCTGGGACTCCGAGTCGAGCAGCCCGTCGTGCTGCGCGACCGCAGCAACCTCCTCGTCCGGCTCGACCCCGCGCCCGTCGTCGCGCGCGTCGCAGGGCAGACGACGGTCGTGCGACACGGTCCGGCATGGCTCGCGCGGGAGATCGAGGTCGCCCGGTTCCTCGGGGAGGCCGGCGCTCCCGTGGTCCCGCCGAGCCCGCTGCTCCCGGCCGGGCCGCACGAGTATCTGGGGCTCGTGATCTCCTTCTGGACCGCGGTGCAGGAGGTCGGTGAGGTCGACCCCGTCGCGGCGGGTGCGGCTCTGCGACGCTGTCACGAGCTGCTGGCGGGCTTCGAGGGCGACCTGCCCCGATGGGGCGCGCTGCGGGAGGTCGAGCGCATCCTTGACCGCCTCGCGCGGACGGAGGCGCTCGACGCGTCGCGGGCTCGCAAGGTGCTCCACCTGCTCCGTGATCGGATCACGGCCGCGGCGCTGCCTGAGCAGGCGGTGCACGGCGATGCCCACCTCGGCAACGTGCTGCAGACCGCGGACGGGCCGCGATGGAACGACTGGGAGGACGCCTTCGCCGGTCCGACCGGCTGGGACCTCGCTTGTCTGCTGGCCTCGGACCGCCCCGGCTCGGCTTCGGCCGCCGCCTCGACGGCGGACGAGGTGCCTGCGGACGCGCTCGCGGCGCTCGTCGAGGCCCGCCGGCTGCAGGCCGCCGCGTGGTCGGTGGTGCTCGGCCGCGCCCGCGGCGACGACGCCATGGCGGAACGGGGCCTCACGGCGCTGAGCGGTCCCTGACGCGTCAGCCGAGGTGCGCGGCGAAGAAGCGGACGAGGCGCTCGAGCAGGCGCCGCTTCGAGTCGGCGCGCCGGTACTCGTGGCCCTCGCCGGCCAGCTCGAGGTACTCGACCGCCGCGCTTCGCCGCTCGAGCGCCGCCACGATCTGCCGCGCCTCGCCGATCGGCACGTTCGTGTCGAGCTCGCCGTGGACGACGAGCAGGGGCGCGTCGATCGCGTCCGCGGAGCCGAGCGGGGAGATCGCCTCGAGCAGCGCGCGGTCCCGCTCGGGGTGGCCGTACTTCGTCACGGCCGCCGCCGCGATCCAGGGCTCGGTGTCGCGGAAGAAGGTGGTCAGGTCGCTCATCCCGCAGATGTCCGCGCCGGCGGCGAAGCGCCCGGGGGAGAAGGCGAGCGAGGCGAGCGTCAGGTAGCCGCCGTACGACCGGCCGGTCACGCCGATGCGGTCCGGCGAGGCGGCTCCCAGCGCGACCAGGTGCTGCGCGGCGGCGCGGACGTCGCCGAAGGACTCGGGCCGGCGCCCCACGTCGTCCGCGTGCACGAACTCGCGGCCGAAGCCGCTCGAGCCCCGCACGTTCAGGGCGAACACCGTCATCCCGGCCGCCGCCATCGCCTGGTGCTGCGGGCTGAAGGTCGGCCGCTCCTGCGCCTCCGGGCCCCCGTGCAGATGGATGACGGCGGCGCCGTCGCCCTCCTTCGCGCGGTAGAGCCACCCGGTCAGCGGCAGGCCGTCCTCGGCCGCGTAGTGCTCGAGCGTCGGCACGACGAGCGTCCCGTCCGCCCTCGGGGCGGCGGTGAGCCGGGTCCAGCGGCGGCTGTGGGTGTCGAGGTGCCACAGCTCGCGCGGCCGCTCCGGCCCCTCGACGCCGAGCACCACCGAGCCGCCGTCGCGGGAGAGCACGGGCGTCGTCGCGACGAGGCCCGGCATCCCGGTGATCGGCACCCGCTCGTGCGTCCCGGTGTGGAACAGCTCGAGCTCGCTGCGGCCCGCGATGTTCCACACGAGCAGCAGCAGCCGCCCCTCGTCGTCCGCGTCGACCGCCTCCAGCTCGGCGTCGTCGCGGTACGCGAGCGTCCGGGGCTCCCCGCGGTGCCCGTTCGGGCCGAACGGCAGCCCGATCAGCTGCCGCCTGGAGAGGCCGACGTCGGAGGCGAGGTAGACGTAGAGCGGGCCCGCCTGCCCGTCGGGCGCGGGCCGCACGATGGCGATGTCGGTGGAGCCGGTGCCGTGGGGCAGCAGGGGGACGTGCTGGTCCTCGAGCCGGTCGACGACGACGCAGAACTGCCGGCCGCGCTCCCCGTCGACGAGGATCAGGAAGCGCTCCTCGAGCGACACGTCGAGCACGTGGATCAGGTCGCCGGCGGCGAGCGCGTCGAGCCGGCCCGTCCGCGGGTCCGCCAGGTACGACCGCGTCGGTCTGCCGGGCGCGGGGGAGGGGAAGGTGACGACGACCCGGTGGCCGCTGCGGGTCCACGGGCCGAGCTCGGCGTGCTCGTGCGCGTCGCCCGCGATCCGCCGCGCCTCGCTGCCGTCCGGTCGCACGACCCAGACCTGCGTGCGGACGCCGCCGCCCGTGGCCACCAGGCAGGCGAGCCAGCCGCTGTCGGCCGACCACGACACCTTGATCACGGGGTCCGCCGACAGGGCGATGCGCCGCGCCGGCGGCGGCTCGCCCTCGAGCGCCACGTCCTGCACCCAGACCTCGGGGGAGCCGGAGCGGTCGCTGATGAAGGCGACCCGCTTCGAGTCCGGGGTCATCGTGGGCGACCAGCTGCCCCACGCGGCGGCGAGACGCCCGCCGAGGGCGACGGCGGCGTCGATGCGGTCGGCGGTGGCGGTCTCGCTCGTCACGGCTCCATCCTGACGGCTCGGGCGGCGCGCGCCCGCTCAGCGGTGGCCGTGCTGGTGCTCCGGCAGCACGATCCAGGTGTCCTTCGCCCCGCCGCCCCGGGATGAGTTCACGACGAGGCTGCCCTCCGGCGCCACCCTGGTGAGCCCGAGGTCCGCGAGGAACCAGTCGCGCTTGCGGTGCCCGGTCGTGTAGACGAAGGCGCGCAGGTCGACGTGGCGCGGCTGCAGCAGGCCGTCCTCGACGCTCGGCACGGACGACAGCTGCACGACCTCCTGCGCGACCCAGGCCTCCGGGTGCTCGGCGATCTCGTGCCGGCGGTCGGCGAGCTCGGTGGCGGAGGCGGAGGGGCCGATCAGCACGCCGCGGCCGCCCGAGCCGTCGACCGGCTTCGTCACCAGCTCGCCGACCCGCTCGAGCACGCCGCGGCGCTCGGCCTCGTCGGCGAGGCGGTAGGTCGGCACGCTCTCGAGCAGCGGCCGTTCGCGGAGGTAGTAGCCGATCAGCTCCGGCACCGCGCGGTACATCGCCTTGTCGTCCGCGACGCCGTTGCCCGGCGCGTTCTTCAGCAGCAGGCGGCCGGCGGCGGCCGTGTCCATGATCTCCTCGCCGATCGGCCGGCCGTCCGACGCGGTCAGGGTCAGGACCTGGTCGTCGAGCCGCACGTAGAACGAGCCGATCCGGTTGCCGGTCGGGCGGTGCACCATGAAGCCGTCGACGACGTCGAGGTCGTCGGGCACCGCGAGCAGCAGGCCCGCCCCGTCCGCGAGCATGCGGTGCTCGTACCAGGCGGAGCTGCTCGGGCCGTCCGACAGCAGCGCGCCGCGCGTGCCGGGCTTCGCGCCGGCGAGGATCGTGCGGCGCAGCTGCTCGAGCGCGGAGGCCGGGTCGGCGAGCCGGTCGGGCCGCGGCATGTCGGGCACCACCGCATCCATGATCTGCCGGATCGACATCGCGTAGGCGGCGCCGGAGGGGCAGCGGACGTTGTCCTCCAGCACCCGCCACCCGCCGTACTCGTTGCGGACGAGGTCGAACCCCTGGATCGGCGCGCGCAGCGCGGTCGGCGGCAGCCGCCGCGCCTCCTCCCGCCAGCCGGGGACGCTCCGCACGATCTCGTCGTCGAGCACCCCGTCGGCGATGATCCGCTGCTCGCCGTAGACGTCGTCGAGGAAGGCCTCGATCGCGCGGGCGCGCTGGATGAGGCCGGCCTCGAGCTCCGTCCACTCGTGGGGCTGGATCAGCCGCGGCACGAGGTCGACGTCGAAGGGCCGCTGCTGCCCGTCGACCCCGAAGGTGAAGTCGTGGGCGATCGACCACGCGTCGCGGCGCTCCTCGCGACGCCGGACCTCGTCCTCGCCGAGCCCCCGCACCCAGTCCACGACGCCGGTGTAGTGCCGGCGCGGCCTGCTGGACGCGTCGATGCCCTCGTCCCCGGCGCGCGCCCGGTAGCGGCGCAGCGCGATCGAGGCGGGCTGCGCGCCGCCCGGCGGGCCCTGGGTCTCCTCCACGACCGAGCGCATCACGTCGGCGAGGTCGCCCTCCTCCGCGAACGCGCTGCGCTGCCGGTCGGCCGAGTTGCCGCGCGCGAGGGCGAGCTCTGTCATCTCCCTGACCTCCTCGAGGTCGCCCAGCTCCTCCAGCTCCTCCCGCAGGCGCTCCACGAGCGCACGCACCGCGTCGGGCGCCGGTATCGGCCTCGGGTGGCGCGAGTCGTCGAGCAGCCGGCCGGCGAGGCCGCCGCGGGCGGCCTGCCAGATCGCGGCCCGGTGCACCGGCAGCGCTCGGATCGTGCGCAGCTCGCCGGCCTCGATCTCCTTCTCGGCGGCGCGGACCATGGCGCGGAAGAGCCCGGCGATCAGGACGGCGTCGTCGACGAGCGGGCAGGCGTCGGCGATCCGCAGCTCGAGCGTCGGCGCGTGCGAGGACGGGCGGACGTCGAAGTACGCCATCTTCGCGTCGGCGATGACCCCGGACGCGATCAGGTCGGCGATCACCTGGTCGTAGGCCGCCGCGTCCGGCGTGTAGCCCGTCGCACCGGCGCTCGGCCAGCGCTGCCAGATGATCGTGCGGATCGACGCGTAGCCCGTGTCCTGCCCGTTCAGGTAGGGCGAGCTCGCGGACAGCGCGAGCAGCACCGGCAGCCACCGGGCGATGCGCTGCATGATCTCGACCGCCTGGTCGCGGTCCTCGACGCCGACGTGGACCTGTGTCCCGCAGATCAGCTGCTCGTCGACCAGGAGGCGGTACTGCTCCTGCATCCGGCCGTAGCGGCCCGTCGCGGTCAGCTCGAAGTCGCGGAACTCGCTGCGCGGCGCCGTGCCGACCGCCGCGATGCCGAGCCCCTCACGGCCCGCGACGTCGACCAGGCCGCGGCGCAGGCGCAGCAGCTCCTGCCGCAGCCCGTCGAGCGTCGAGACGACCGCGGTGTTCGTCTCGACGGTCGTGCGCTGGATCTCGGCGGTGTACCCGTCGCGGGGGAGCTTCGACAGCACCTGCGGCGCCCGGGCGGCCAGCTGCCACCGCTCGAGGTCGATGAGGTGCAGCTCCTCCTCCGCGCCGAGCGTCAGTGCTGCGGACATGACGCGACCCTAGTGAGGCCGTGTGTCCGGGCTGTTTCGGCCGCAGGGCCCGGACGGGGGACACGCCGCCCCTCGGACTGGGGCCTCCCTGATCAGTCCGTTCTCTCCTGGTTCCCAGGCTCGCTCGCCATGGTGATCGCGACGGGGAAGCGCCCCGCAGGAATCGGAGGACGTCATGAGCATGGCGACCGGAGTGGTGCTGTTCGTGATCGGCGCGATCCTCGCGTTCGCGGTCAACATCCAGACCGACGTCGTGAGCGTCTCGACGATCGGCTACATCCTGATGGCGGGCGGCGCGGTCGTCTTCGTCATCGGGCTCGTGCTGTCGATCCGCGGCAACCGCTCGGTGACCACCTCGCGCACCGACGGCGCCGGGAACCGGGTGACGAGCTCGAGCTCGACCACCACCGACGACCGGATCTGATCCGGTCAGATCCCGCCCGAGGTCCCGAGGGCCGCGCCGATCGCCCAGGTGAGGGCGAGGGCCAGCCCGCCGCCGACGAGGGTGCGGATCACCGCCCGCCCGACCGCGGCGCCGCCGAGCCTCGCGCCGGCGGCGCCGGTCGCGGCGAGCGCGAGCATGACGACGAGGACCGTCACGGGCACCCGCGCGCCGCCGGTCGCGAGCAGCACCGCGACGAGCGGCAGCACCCCGCCGGTCAGGAAGGCGCCCGCCGACGCGAGCGCCGCGCGCCACGGGTTGGCGTCGTCGGCGGACGCGCCGCCGTGGGCGGCCCGCTCGCTGTCGCGCTGGCTGCTGACCGACACGTACTCGCCGAGGGCCATCGACACCGCGCCGCCGATCAGGGCCGCGGAGCCCGCGACCAGCACGGCGTGGGTGCCGGCGGAGGCGCCGGCGACGCCCACGACGATCGCGGCGACCGACACGATGCCGTCGTTGGCCCCGAGGACGCCCGCGCGCAGCGTGTTGGCGCGTCCCGCCACCCGGTCGTTCGAGCCGGGTCCGTGCACGAGGGCGGTCAGCAGCGAGGTCATGCATCGATGGTGCTCGCCGGTGCGTGCGGCCGCCAGCAAGGCAAGGCGACCCTGACCAGGTGCTCCAGGCGCGCGGCCTAGCCTCGACCCCATGACCGAGCGCCCCTATCCCGAGCTCGCCCCCGGCCAGCTGTTCCTGCTCCGGCACGGCGAGACCGAGTGGAGCCGCTCGGGACGGCACACCGGCGTCACCGACCTGCCCCTCACCGAGGAGGGCGAGCGCCGCGCCCGCGCGGTCGCCCCCGTGCTCGCCGCCTGCCGGTTCGACCTCGTGCTGTCGAGCCCCAGGCGACGGGCCCGCCGCACCGCGGAGCTCGCCGGCTTCGGCGACCGCGTCGAGGTCGACGACGACCTCGTCGAGTTCGACTACGGCGCCTACGAGGGGCTGACGTCCGACCAGATCCACGAGCAGCGGCCCGACTGGGACCTCTGGCGGGACGGGACGCCGTCCGGCGACACCCCGGGGGAGACCCCGGCGGAGGTGCGGGCCCGCGTCGACCGGGTCATCCGTCGTGCCGAGCCGGTGCTCGAGCAGGGGCGCGACGTGCTCGCCGTCGCGCACGGTCACGTGCTCCGGGCGCTCGGCGCGGCGTGGATCGGCCTGCCGCCCGACGGCGGCTCGCGCCTCGTGCTCGGCACCGCCGGGGTGGCGGCCCTCGGGCACGAGCACGGCTACCGGGTGATCGACCTCTGGAACGTGCAGCCGTGACCGACCGCCGCGCCGAGGCGCTCGCCGGGCGCGGATTCGGGGAGGCCGCGGAGGCCTACGTCAGCGGGCGCCCCGACTACCCGGCCGACGCCGTGGCGTGGCTGGTCGGCGAGGCGCGGCGGGTCGTCGACGTCGGCGCCGGGACGGGCAAGCTGACGGCGGGGCTGCTCGCCGCCCGCCGCGAGGTGACCGCGGTGGAGCCGGATGCGGGCATGCTCGCGGCGCTGCGCCGCGAGGTCCCGGACGCGGTCGCGCTGCGGGGCTCGGCCGAGGCCCTCCCGCTGCCGGATTCGTCGGCCGAGGCGGTCGTGTACGGGCAGGCGTGGCACTGGGTCGACGTGGAGCGCGCGAGCGCCGAGGCGGCGCGGGTGCTGGTACCCGGGGGCGTGCTCGGCCTCGTCTGGAACGTCCGGGACTCACGGGTCGACTGGGTGCGGGAGCTCGGCGACATCATGCGCGGCAGCGCGGCGGAGGAGGCGATCGAGCAGGACGCCGTCCGCGTCGGGGCGCCGTTCGGCCCCCTCGAGCGGTTCACGCAGGGCTGGAGCCGGCCGATGGGCGTCGAGCAGGTCGTGGCGATGGCCGCCTCCCGCTCGTACGTCATCGCCCTCCCCGTGCCGCAGCGCGAGGCCCTGCTCGAGCGCATCCGGACGCTGCTCGCCGACCACCCCGACACGCGTGGGCGCAGCCGCATCGACCTGCCCTACCGCACGACCGCCTTCCGCACCCGCCGCCCCTGAGCGCGGCGCCCGCTCAGGGGGTCGGGACGCCGCCGTTGACCGAGAGCGTGGCGCCGACGACGTAGCTCGACTCCGCCGAGGTGAAGAAGACGTACGCCGGGGCGAGCTCGGCCGGCTGCGCGGCGCGGCCGAGCGGGCCGTCCTGCCCGTACTCCGGGATCTCGTCCGCCGGGATGCCGCCGGAGACCTGCAACGCCGTCCAGGTCGGGCCCGGGGCCACGGTGTTCACCCGGATGCCCTTCTCCGCCAGCTGCTGCGCGATGCCCTTCGAGAGCGTGTTGATCGCGCCCTTCGTGCTGGCGTAGTCGATGCGCTCGGGGCTCGCCTGCCAGGTCTCGAGCGACGCGGTGGTGACGATCGTCGAGCCCGGCGGCAGGTGCGGCACCGCCGCCTTCACGATGCGGAGGAGCGCGAAGACGTTCGTCTCGAAGGTCTCGACGAACTGCTCGTCCGGCAGCTGCGTCAGGTCCTTGCTGGTCACCTGCTTGCCGGCGATGATCGCGAGCGCGTCGAGGCCGCCGAGCGCCGTGCGGGCGCGCTCCACCAGCTGCTCGGGGAAGCCCCCGTCGGTCAGGTCGCCCTGGATCCCGACGCCCGTGACGCCCGCCGCCTCGATCTGCTCGAGCACGTGCTGCGCGTCGGACTCCTCCGGCCCGAGGTAGCTGATCGCGACGTCCGCCCCCTCGCGGGCGAACGCGATCGCGGTCGCGCCGCCGATGCCGCTGTCGCCGCCGACGACGAGCGCCTTGCGGCCCTGGAGGCGCCCGGTGCCCCGGTAGGTCGACTCGCCGAGGTCCGGCACCGGGTCCATCTCGGACTGCAGGCCGGTGCCGCCCTGCTGCTGCTCGGGCGGGTCGATCGCGGGGTACCGGGTGCGCGGATCGTCGAACGTGTACTGGTCGTTCATGCCCTCGACGGTGTCACGGCGCGGGTGGGAGGAGCCGGGGGCGCGGCTCCGATTCCCCGGCATGCTTGCTGGGTGTCCGTCGTACTGGCGCTCCTCGGGGCGCTCACCTACGGCTTCGCCGACTTCGCCGGCGGGCTCGCGAGCCGTCGTGCGCCCGCGCTCGCGGTCGTCTTCGTCGGGCAGTGCGCCGGGCTGCTGCTCGTCGCCGTGCTCGCGGCGGCCCTGCCCGCCCGCTTCGACTCCGCCTCGCTCGGCTGGGGCGCCGCGGCGGGCGTCGTCGGCGTGGTGGCGCTGCTGCTCTTCTACCGCAGCCTCGCGCTCGGGTCGATGTCGGTGGTCGCCCCGCTCACCGCGGTGCTCTCGGCGGTCGTGCCCGTCGTCGCCGGCCTGCTGCTCGGCGAGCGCCCGTCCGCCGTCGTGCTCGTGGGGGTCCTGCTCGCCGCGGCCGCCGTCGTGCTCGTCGGGGCGGAGGGCGGGCGGCTGCCGACCGCCGCGCAGCTGCGCGGCCCCGTGGTCGCCGGGGCGCTCGGCGCCGGGACCGGCTTCGGTCTGCTCTTCGTGCTGCTGTCGCGCGCCGACGACGACACCGGCTTCCAGCCGCTCGTCGCCGCCCGCGCCGCGTCGCTGCTGCTGCTCGCCGCGGTGGCGCTCCGCAGCCGCCGGTCCCTCGTGCCGCGGGGCGCGCCGCTCCTCCTCGTGCTCGCGTCCGGCCTCGGGGACATGACCGCGAACGCGCTGTTCGTGCTCGCCTCCCGGCTCGGCCTGCTGTCGGTCACCGGCGTCCTCCTCGCCCTGTACCCGGCGGGCACGGTGCTGCTCGCCGTGCTCGTCCTGCGGGAGCGCCTCGCGCGCGTCCAGCTCGCGGGGCTCGCGCTCGCGCTCGCGGGGGTCGGGCTCATCGCGGTCGGCTGACCCGCCCGGGCTCAGGTGCCCCCGGGGGCGTCCGGCTACGGTCGCGGCGTGCGGCAGCGGCTCCTCTTCGCGGAACAGCTCGGCCCGATGTTCGACGACGGGGACGAGCCGGTGCTGCTCGTCGAGTCCGTCGCGGCGTTCCGGCACCGCCCGACGCACCGGCAGAAGGCGCACCTCTACCTGTCCGCGATGCGGCACCGCGCCCGCGAGCTCGGGGACCGCGCCGAGCTGGTGCGGGCGCCGACCTTCCGCTCCGCGCTGGAGGGCCGCGACCTCGTCGTCGTCGATCCGCCGTCCTTCCGCGCGCGGCGCCTCGTGCGCGAGCTCGGGGCCGACGTGCTGCCGAGCCGCGGCTTCGTCACGAGCGAGGAGGACTTCGCCGAGTGGGTGCGCGGCCGCGACGACCGCACCCTCGTGATGGACCAGTTCTACCGGTGGGTGCGGCAGCGCGAGGGCCTGCTGCTGACGCGTGCGGGCAAGCCGCTCGGCGGCCGGTGGAGCTACGACGCCGACAACCGGCAGGCGCCGCCGAAGAAGCAGGCGACGCTGGGGCTGCCCGAGCCGTGGTGGCCGGAGGAGGACGAGATCGACGACGAGGTCCGCGCGGACCTCGACCGCTGGGAGGCCGACGGCGTCGTCTCCTTCATCGGCGACGACGGCCCCCGCCGCTTCCCGGCGACGCGGCGGGAGGCGCTCGCCGCGCTCCGCGCCTTCGTGCGCGACCGGCTGCCGACCTTCGGCCCGTACGAGGACGCGACGCTCGACGCCGACTGGACGATGTCGCACTCCCTGCTCAGCACGTCGATGAACCTCGGCCTGCTCGATCCGCGGGAGGTGGTCGGGCGGGTGCTCGACGCGCACGCCGCGGGCGAGGCGCCGCTGAACTCCGTCGAGGGGTTCGTGCGGCAGATCGTCGGCTGGCGCGACTGGATGTGGCACCTCTACTGGCACCTCGGCGAGGGCTACCCGCACCGCAACGCCCTGCACGCGCGCCGGCGTGTGCCGGACTCGTGGTGGGAGCTCGATCCCGACGCGATCGAGGCGAACTGCCTCTCGTCGGTCGTGCGCGGCGTGCGCGACCACGGCTGGGCGCACCACATCCAGCGGCTGATGGTGCTCGGCAACGTCGCGCTGACCCGCGGCTACTCGCCGCTCGAGACGACGGAGTGGTTCACCGGCGCATTCGTCGACGGCACGCCCTGGGTGATGCCGACCAACGTCGTCGGGATGAGCCTGCACGCGGACGGCGGGATCGTCGCCACCAAGCCGTACGCGTCCGGCGGCGCCTACATCGACCGCATGACCGACTACTGCCGCGGCTGCCGCTTCGACCCGAAGGTGCGGGTGGGGGAGGACGCCTGCCCGTTCACCGCCGGCTACTGGGCCTTCCTCGCGAAGCACGAGGAGCGCTTCCGCGAGAACCCGCGCATGGTGCAGCCGCTCGGCGGGCTCCGGCGGCTGAAGGACCTGGACGCCGTGATCGAGCAGGAGCGCCACCGACGATCCCTCTGACCGGGGGCGCGGCTCCTGGGCGTCCGCCCGCGCCCGCGCGGAAGCGGGGCATGAGGATGCCATGATTCGGCTGTGGCGGCGCGGCTCGTGGTGGCGGTGAACCCCGCTGCCGGGCGCGGGCGGGGCGCGGAGTCGGGTCGCCGCGCGGTCGACGCGCTCCGCGCGGCCGGGCACGAGGCGCACGGCCTCGACGCGCCGGACGCCGCACGGCTCGAGGCGCTGCTGCGCGACCGGATCCGGCGGGATCCGCCCGACGCGGTCGTCGTGGTCGGCGGCGACGGCACCGTGCACCTCGCCGTCAACGTGCTCGCGCAGACCGGGACGCCGCTCGGCATCGTGCCGGTGGGCACCGGCAACGACCTCGCCCGCTGCCTCGGGCTGCCGCACGAGGACCCGGGGGCGGCGATCGACCGCCTGCTGACCGCCCTGGGCGGGGAGGTGCCGCGGACGCGGGACGTGGACGCGGTTCGGACGAGCGCCGGGCGCTGGTTCGCAGGCATGCTGTCGGCGGGCTTCGACGCGGCGGTCAACGCGCGCGCCAACCGGATGCAGCGCCTGTCGGGCACCCCGCGCTACGTCGCCGCCGTGCTGCTGGAGGTGCTCGGCCTCCGCCCCCGCGCGTACCGGATCACGACCGACCGCGACACCCGCCGGCTCGAGGCGGTGCTCGTGACCGTCGGCAACAGCGCGTCCATCGGCGGCGGGATGCGGCTCACCCCGGACGCGCGGATGGACGACGGGCTGCTCGACGTGCTGCTCGCCGCGCCGCTGAAGCGGGTGCAGCTGCTGCGCCTGCTGCCGAAGGTCTTCGACGGCAGCCACGTGCTCGACGAGCACGTGGAGATGCTCCGCGGCCGCGTCGTCACGATCGACACGGACGACCGCGGGCCCGCGATCACCGCGTACGCCGACGGCGAGCCGCTCGCGCCGCTGCCGCTCACCGTCGAGGTCGTGCCGGGCGCGCTCCGCGTGCTCGGCTGACCGCCGCTCAGCCCTCGCGGAGGCGCTCCAGCAGCTTCGCCTTCGGCAGGTTCGACGTGCCGGTCAGGCCGCGGCGCTTCGCCTCGTTCCGCAGCTCGAGCAGCGTCCACTGCTCGTCCGGCTGCGGCTCGGCGGCCTGCTCGGGGGAGGCGGGCTGCTCGGGCTCGGGCTCGGGCTCGGGCTCGGGCTGCTCGGCCTCCTCGAACACCTCGGGGGCGACCTGCGCCTCGCCGTCGTGCGAGGGCTCCTCGGCGGGCTGGTCCGCCTGGGCGACGTCGGCGTCCAGGTCGACGGCGACCGCCTCGACCACCACCGCCTCGTCGGCGTCGGGGCCCGTCTCGACGACCGCGTCGGCGATCGCCTCCTCGACGGTCGCCTCCACCGCCGCGTCGACGACGGCGTCCTCCATGACGAGCTGCACGGCCTCGTCCTGCAGCCGCCGCTCGTCGTCCAGCTGCTGCTGCACCTGCTCGAGCCGGTGCTCGGTCGCGGTCAGGCGCGCCTCCGCGGCGCGGAGCGCCAGCTTCGTCAGCGACAGCTCGTCCGGCTGCTCCTCGGCGGGCCTGCCCGCCGCCCTCGCCGCGTCGGCCGCCGCGGCCTCGGCCGCGTCGGCGGCCTTCGCCGCCTTGTCCGCCTGCTTGCGGGCCTTCTTCGCGTCCGCGGCGAGCGCCTCGGCGCGCTCGCGCGCCTTCTTCGCCGCGGCGTCGTCCGCGCGGCGCTGCTTCGCGGCCTTCGTCTGCTCGTCGTCCTTCTTCTCCGCCTTCGACTTCGAGTCGGACTTGGACTTGGACTTGGACTTCGACTTGGACTTCGCCATCGGGGCTCCTCGGGTCGCGGGGCGGGGCACGCCGTCGCCCGGCAACCTACCGAGGCGCGCGGGGTGTCCGGTGAACGCTCAGCGGAGGCACGGCCGATGCGCGGGCGTCAGAACACGAAGCCGTTCGGGAAGGGATCGCTCGGGTCCAGCAGGTACTCGCCCCGTCCCGTGACCCACGCCCGCCCGGTGATCGTCGGCACCACCGCGGGCCGTCCGGCGTCGTGCGTCTCCGCGACGAGGCGGCCGGTGAAGCGGCTGCCGATGAACGACTCGTTCACGAAGTCGACGCCGAGCGGCAGGAGCCCGCGGGTGTGCAGCTCCGCCATCCGCGCCGAGGTGCCGGTGCCGCACGGCGAGCGGTCGAACCAGCCGGGGTGGATCGCCATCGCGTGCCGGGAGTGCCGGGCGTCCGAGCCGGGGGCGATGAACTCGACGTGGTGCACGTGGTCGAGCCCGTCGATGCCCGGGTGGTGCGGGGGATCGGTCGCGTTGACGGCCGCCATGAGCGCGAGCCCCGCCTCCACGATCTCCCGCTGCCGGCCCCGGTCGAACGGCAGCCCGACCGCGTCGAGGTCGACCAGCGCGTAGAAGTTGCCGCCGAAGGCGAGGCTGTAGGGCACGTCGCCGAGGCCCGGCACCGCGACCGTCGCGTCGAGCCGATCCGTCCAGCTCGGCACGTTCTCGATCGTCACGGCGGTCGCGCGACCGTCCTCGACCGCGACGGTCGCGACGACGAGCCCGGCGGGCGTGTCGAGGCGGATCGTCGTGACCGGCTCGACCACCGGCACGAGGCGCTCCTCCACCAGCACGGTCGCGACGCCGATCGTGCCGTGCCCGCACATGGGCAGGCAGCCGGAGACCTCGATGTAGACGACGCCCCAGTCGCAGTCCGGCCGGGTGGGCGGCTGCAGGATCGCGCCCGACATCGCGGCGTGCCCGCGCGGCTCGTCCATGAGGAAGTGCCGAAGGTGGTCCAGGTGCGCCATGAAGTGCAGCCGGCGCGCGTTCATCGTGTCGCCGGGGATCGGGTCGATCCCGCCCGTCACCACCCGCGTCGGCATGCCCTCGGTGTGGCTGTCGACCGCGGTGATCCGCCGGACCGGGCGCATCAGGCGGTGCGCAGCGCCGCGCCGGCCCGCAGCGCGCGCTCGGTGTCGCGCCGCACCACGGCCTGCTGCTCGGGGGAGAGGGGGCCGCGCGGCGGGCGGGTGGGGCCGCCCGTGCTCTCGCCCGCGACGTCGATCGACAGCTTGATCGCCTGCACGAACTCCGTCTTCGAGTCCCAGCCGAACACCGGGGCCATCTCGGTGAACAGGTCGCGCGCCTCCGCGACCCGGTCGGTCGACAGCAGCTCGTACAGCCGCACGGCCTCCCGGGGGAAGGCGTTCGGGTAGCCGGCGAACCAGCCGGTCGCACCCGCCACGAGCGCCTCGAAGAGCAGGTCGTCCGCGCCCGCGATCACGTCGATGTCGCAGCGGTCGAGGATCTCGCGGACGCGGCGGGCGTCGAGCGAGAACTCCTTCACCGCGACGACGTTCGGCAGCTCGGCCAGCTCGGCGACCAGGTCGGGCGTGAGGTCGACCTTCGTGTCGATCGGGTTGTTGTAGGCCATGATCGGCAGCCCGACCTCGTCGACCTTGCGGTAGTGCGTCAGCACCTCCTCGCGGCTCGCCCGGTAGAGGGTCGGCGGCAGCAGCAGGACGCCGTCCGCGCCGTCCTCGGCGGCGGCCTCCGCCCACGCGCGGGCCTGGTGCCAGCCGACGCCGTGCACGCCGGCGACCACGAGCGCGCGGTCGCCGACCGCCTCGACGGCCGTGCGGACCACCTGGCGGCGTTCGGCGTCGGTGAGGGACGAGTACTCGCCGAGCGACCCGTTCGGCCCCACGCCGCGGCAGCCGTTGTCGACGAGCCACGCGCAGTGCTCGGCGTAGCGCTCGTGATCGACGGCGAGGCCGCCCGGGGCGTCGTCGTCGGGGGTGAAGGGGAGGGTCGTGGCGACGATCACGCCGCCCAGGTCGAGGGTCTTCGGCATCGCTGAGGCTCCTGTCGTCGTCCAAGTAATATATTACTCGGGCCTCCCGGCCCACCAGCCGGTCGTGTGCCCGATGTGGCGCCGCATCACCCCGGACGCGCCCTCGGCGTCGTGCGCGAGCAGCCGGTCGAGCAGCTCGTCGTGCTCGGCCGCCGACGCCGCCAGCTCCGCGCGGCCGACGAGCGCGGAGAGCCCCGGCAGCCGGGTCCGCGCGCGCAGGTCCTCCACCATCGCGGACAGCATCGGGTTGCCCGCGAGGTCCGTCAGCGCCAGGTGGAAGGTGCGGTCCGCATCGAGGTAGGCCCCGAGGTCGCCCGCCTCCGCGTGCGTCGCGATCGCCGCGGCGAGCCCGCGCAGGCGGGGCTCCTGGTCGTCGAGCGGCAGCGCGGCGACCGCCGCCATCGCGGGCGGCTCGAGCAGCAGGCGGACCGCCGCGACGTCGGCCGCGTGCCCGTCGGCGACGGCGGTGACGACGAAGCCCCGGTTCCGGGCCGGCTCCACGAAGCCGCGACGCTGCAGCTCGAGCACGGCCTCGCGCACCGGGGTGGCCGACACCTGGAACTCGGCGGCGAGACCCGGGACGGTCAGCAGGGCGCCCTCGGGGACGAGGCCCGCCGCGATGCGCGTCTCGAGCGCGCGCTGCACGCGCTCCCGGATCGTCCCCGCACCCTCCACGGTCCGGGAGCGTAGGGGGCGGGCGGCGCACACGCCGCTCCCGGGCCCCGTGCGTAGCGTGCCGCTCGCGCCGAAGGAGGCGCGGACGAGGAGGCGAAGGTGCGAGCACTCACGACGACGGGCGGGGCACGATGAGCGGGCTGTCGGTCCTCTTCCTCGGCGGCACGGGCATCATCAGCACGGCGAGCGTGCGGCGCGCCGTGGCCGAGGGGCACCGGGTGACCGTGCTGACGCGCGGGCGCCCGTCGTGGCGCACTCTGCCCGACGGCGTGGAGCAGCTGGTCGCGGACCAGGGGGACCAGGCCTCGGTGGTCGCCGCGGTGGGGGACCGGCGGTTCGACGTCGTCGCCCAGTTCCTCGCCTTCACGCCCGACCGGGTCCGGCAGGACGTCGAGCGGTGGGCCGGCCGCACCGGGCAGTACGTCTTCGTCTCGAGCGCCTCCGCCTACCAGAAGCCGCCGGCGTCCCTGCCGGTGACCGAGGCGACTCCGCTGCGGAACCCGTTCTGGCAGTACTCGCGGGACAAGATCGCCTGCGAGGACCTGCTCGTCGCCGCCTACCGCGAGCGGGGCTTCCCGGTGACGATCGTCCGCCCGTCTCACACGTACGACGACGGGACGCTGCCGACGCTCGGCGGGTGGACGGACATCGCCCGGATGCGCGCGGGCAGGCCGGTCGTGGTCCACGGCGACGGCACGTCGCTCTGGACGCTCACGCACACCGACGACTTCGCGGTCGGCTTCGTCGGGCTGCTCGGGCGCCCCGAGGCGGTCGGCTCCGCCTACACGATCACCGGCGACTCCACCCCCACCTGGGACCAGGTCTACACGTGGCTCGGCCGCGCGGCGGGGGTCGAGCCGGTGCTGGTGCACGTGGCGAGCGAGACCATCGCACGCGAGCTGCCGGACAAGGGTCCCGGGCTGCTCGGCGACAAGGCGCACAGCGTGGTCTTCGACACCACCGCGCTGCGGCGCCTGGTGCCGGCGTTCACCACGACCGTGCCCTACGCCGAGGGCGCGCGACGCACGATCGCGTGGTTCGACGCGCACCCGGAGGCGCAGGTCGTCGACGACGACCTCGACTCGGCCTTCGACCGGCTCGTCGGGTGACGCCTCACGAGATGAGGTGAATCACCTCGCTCCGGATCTGTACTTGTGTGGGATCGGTCGCTAGATTCCACATGAACGCAGATCCGGGGCAGGGCCGCCCCGGATCGGGATCGGGGTCATGTACGCGACGGAGCGGCACCAGCGCATCATCGACGAGCTGGATGCGTCCGGACGGGTCTCCGTCGCGGCGCTGTCCCGCACCTTCGACGTCACCGCGGAGACGATCCGCCGCGACCTCGACGCGCTCGAGGAGGCCGGGGCCCTCCGCCGGGTGCACGGCGGCGCGGTCCGGCGCATCAGCCCCGTGGAGCCCGGGCTGCGCGAGCGCGAGCAGCGCAACGGGCCGGCGAAGCGCCGCATCGCGAGGGCCGCGCGCGACCTGATCGCGAGCGCCGCGCCCTCCTCGATCGCCCTCGACGCCGGGACGACGACGGGCGCGCTCGCCGACCTGCTCGTCGACCACGCGCCCGTGGACGGGGCGCTCGATGTGGTCTCGAACGCGATGCCGGTCGTGCTGGCGCTGCAGGACAACCCCCGCCTCGTCGTGCACGCGGTCGGCGGCGTGGTCCGGCCCGAGACCTCCGCGGCCGTGGGGGTCGCCGCGCTCGACGCGTTCGCCGCGGTGCGCTGCGACCTCGCGTTCGTCGGCGCGAACGGCATCTCGGCCGGCTTCGGTCTCTCCACGCCCGACGAGCGGGAGGCGGCGGTGAAGTCGGCGATGATCCGCTGCGCCCGGCGCGCGGTCGCCCTCGTCGACGCCGCGAAGTTCGGCACCGAGGCGTTCATCCGCTTCGCGGCCCTCGAGACCCTCGACGTGCTCATCACGGACCGAGCCCCCGACGACGAGCTCGCCGCCGCGCTGGAGACCGCGGGCGTCGAGGTCGTCGTCGCCTGACCCCCCCACCACACGAAGGAGTGCGAGTCCCATGCCATCCCTGATCACCCGCGACCTCGTCGCGCTCGACGCCGACCTCGGCACCGAGCGCAGCGAGGTCATCCGCGCCCTCGCGGCCAAGGTCGTCGACGCCGGCCGCGCCTCCTCGGTCGACGACCTCTCCGCCGACGCCTGGGCCCGCGAGCAGAAGACCGACACCGGCCTCGGCGGCGGCATCGCCATCCCGCACTGCCGCTCGACGTCGGTGCGGGAGCCGAGCCTGGCCTTCGCGCGCCTCGACCCGCGGGTCGACTTCGGCGGCTTCGACGGCCCGGCCGACATCGTCTTCCTGATCGCAGCCCCCGAGGGCGGCGACGACCTCCACCTGCAGCTGCTCGCGAAGCTCGCCCGCAGCCTCAT
This sequence comes from Amnibacterium endophyticum, assembly GCF_042680685.1. Taxonomy (NCBI): domain Bacteria; kingdom Bacillati; phylum Actinomycetota; class Actinomycetes; order Micrococcales; family Microbacteriaceae; genus Amnibacterium; species Amnibacterium endophyticum. Next base: position 139,263 of record NZ_JBHUEA010000004.1, read on the forward strand.
CGACGAGGAGTTCGTGGCCGCGCTCCGGAGCGCCTCGACGCCGGACGAGGTCGTCCGCCTCGTCGAGCGGGCGACCGCCGAGGAGGACCCGACCACGCGGCCGGCGCCGGGGTCCGCCGCGAGCGCTCCGGCCTCCGGGGTCGAGTCCGACCGCCCGGTGCTCGTCGGCGTCACCTCCTGCGCCACCGGGATCGCCCACACCTACATGGCCGCGGACGCGCTGACGAACGCGGCGAAGCGGCTCGGCGTCGACCTGCACATCGAGACGCAGGGCTCCGCGGGCTCCACCCCGCTCGACCCGGCGCTCATCGCGCGGGCGGGGGCCGTCATCTTCGCGAACGACGTCGACGTGCGCGACCGCGGCCGCTTCGCCGGCAAGCCGGTCGTCCAGGCGCCCGTCAAGCGCGGCATCGACCAGCCCGAGCAGATGGTCCGGGAGGCGCTCGCGGCCATCGACGACCCGCAGGCCGCCCGCGTCCAGGGCGGCGGTGCGAGCGGCGCCGCGGTCGGCAGCGCGGCGGCGAACGAGCACGTCGGGCAGACGATCAAGCGGGCGCTGCTCACCGGCGTCAGCTACATGATCCCGTTCGTGGCGGGCGGCGGCCTGCTGATCGCGCTCGGCTTCCTCTTCGCGGGGTACGGCATCGCGCTCGGCAGCGACGCGCCGAACGCGAACGGCGCCAGCAACGCCGTCTATACGCTGACCAACTACACGCTCCTGAACCTCCCGCCGGAGGGGCTCCTCTACTACCTCGGCGCCGCGCTCTTCCAGATCGGCGGGCTCAGCTTCGGCTTCCTCGTCCCGGCGCTCGCCGGGTACATCGCCTACGCCATCGCGGACCGGCCGGGCATCGCGCCGGGCTTCGTCGTCGGCGCGATCTCGGGCTTCCTCGGCGCCGGGTTCCTCGGTGGCATCGTCGGCGGCCTCATCGCGGGCTTCGTCGCCCGGGCGATCGGCCGGCCCGCGGTGCCCCGCTGGCTGCGCGGCCTGATGCCGGTGATCATCATCCCGCTGCTCACGTCGATCATCGCCTCGGGCCTGATGCTGCTCGTGCTCGGCGGACCGATCGCCGGGATCCAGCGCGGGCTGACCGGCTTCCTGAACGGGCTCACCGGCACCGGGGCGATCGTCCTCGGGATCATCCTCGGCCTGATGATGTGCTTCGACCTCGGCGGCCCGGTCAACAAGACCGCGTACGTCTTCGCGACGACCGGTCTCGCGACGCAGACGCAGGCGAGCTTCACGATCATGGCGGCGGTCATGGGCGCCGGGATGGTGCCGCCGATCGCGATGGCCTTCGCCTCGACGGTGCTCCACCGCCGCGGCTTCACCGAGGTGGAGCGGGAGAACGGGCTCGCCGCCTGGCTGCTCGGCGCCTCCTTCATCTCGGAGGGCGCGATCCCGTTCGCGGCGGCCGACCCGCTGCGCGTCATCCCGTCCAGCATGATCGGCGGCGCGATCACCGGCGGCGCGATCATGGGCCTCGGCCTCGGGACGCGAGCCCCGCACGGCGGGATCTTCGTGTTCTTCTCCTTCGTGCCCCAGCCGTTCCTCGGGACGTTCCTGCTCTGGTTCCTGATGATCCTGATCGGCGCGGCGGTCACCGCCTTCGTCCTCGTCGGCCTGAAGCGGTTCGTCCGGCCGGGCGGCGACCGGGCGGTGAAGGCGCCGGGCCTCGAGACGTCGTCGGAGCCGGTCGCCGTCTCCGTCTGACCTGCCCGCGCTGGGACGGGGCCGCGAGGGCCCCGTCCCAGCACCCGGGCTCTAGCGTTGCGGGATGACCGAGTCGGCGAGCGTGCCGCCCGGGCCGCCGCCGGGGCCTCGCGATCCCGCCGACGGCTGGGTCGATCTGCCGGGCGGCCGCCGCTTCTGGGGGCGCAACGGTGCGGCCGGGCTGCTCGCGGTCACCCCGGCGGGGGAGGTGCTGCTGCAGCACCGCGTCGGCTGGAGCCACTTCGGCGGCACCTGGGGCCTGCCGGGCGGTGCCCGGCACGCGGGGGAGGGGCCCGTCGAGGGCGCCTTCCGCGAGGCGCACGAGGAGACCGCGATCGACGTCGCGGCGCTGCGCCCGCGGTTCGCCGCGCTGCTCGACCTCGGCGCCTGGAGCTACACCACGGTCGTCGCCGCGGTGCCGGGAGCGCTGCCGGTCGCGGTCAGCGACCCCGAGAGCACCGGGCTCGAGTGGGTGCCGGCGGATCTCGTCGCGCAGCGCGCGCTGCACCCGGGCCTCGAGGCGTCGTGGCCGCAGCTGCGCGCCGAGGCCGCGGCCCCCGACCACGTGCTCGTCGTGGACGCAGCGAACGTCGTCGGCAGCCGTCCGGACGGCTGGTGGCGGGACCGGACCGGTGCGGCGTCGCGACTGCTGGCGGGCCTCGCCGTGCTCGACGCCGTCGGGCTCGCGGTCGACGAGCCGGCCGCGGACGGCCTCCTGCCCGTCGTGCGGCGCTGGCCGGCGGTCGTCGCGGTGCTCGAGGGCGAGGCCCGCGCCGCCGGGGACGTCGACGGGGTCGAGGTCGTCCGCGCGGAGCGCGACGGCGACGGCGCGGTCGTCGAGCAGGTGCAGCGCCTCGTCGCGGACGACCGCGCGACGACCGTCGTCACGGCCGACCGCGGCCTCGGTGCGCGCGTGGAGGCCGCGGGAGGCCGGCTGATGCGCCCGGGCGCGCTGCTGGCGCTCCTCGACGGCTGAGCACCGCGCCGCACCCGGGTCCCTTCCGGACATCCGGGCCCGCCGCGGCGCACCCGGATGTCCGGAACGGGCCCGAGTCGTCAGCGGGCGGGGGAGGCGGCCTCGAGCCGCCAGCCGGCGAGCCGCCGCACCTGCGCGTCCCGGTCCGTCGCCAGCGCCTGGACGACCCCGTCCGGCAGCAGCGGGTTCAGCACGGCCCAGCAGCGCACCCGGGCGTCCGCGTCGCCCGAGAGCGCCTCGACGAGGTCGGCGGGGGAGGACTCGTTCTTCGCCACCTCGCCCCGCACCTGCGGCTCGGGGTCGCGCGCGAGGCGGCGCAGCAGCTCGACCGGCGCGTGCCGGCTGGACGCGACGCTCTGCCGGATCCCGGGCCGCTCGTGCTCCGCGAGCAGCCGCAGGCGCGCCAGCTTGGACTCCGTGACCGGCGGCGAGAGGTGCAGCACGGCGCCGTCCCCGGCCGAGAGCGCCGCCGCGTCGCGCATGGCCTCGCGCTGCGGCCCCGTGTTGAAGCGGATGCAGGACATGGGGCCGACGCTAGCCGGGGGCGCCGACGACGCGCCCGGCCGATCGATCCGTCGTGAAACGGGGGACGGCGGAGCGGGCGGGCCGTCCGCTAGCCTTGCCCCCGTGAGGAGGTCGCCGCATGGTCGATGACCGCGACGGTCGCTCGCGCGGCCGACGGGAGGAGCCGTCCGTCGGCCCGGACACCACCGCGTCGTTCGGGTACGAGTTCGGGTCCCAGCTCGCCGCGGCGATGGCCGGCAACTCGGCGGAGGAGCAGGCCGCGGTGGGCGCGCTGCCCTCGGGGTCGGCGCTGCTCGTCGTCCGGCGCGGCCCGAACGTCGGCGCCCGGTTCCTGCTCGACCAGGACCAGACGGTCGCCGGTCGCCACCCGTCGGCGGACATCTTCCTCGACGACGTGACGGTCTCGCGGCGCCACGCGGAGTTCCTGCGCCACGGCACCGCCTTCGAGGTGAAGGACCTCGGCAGCCTGAACGGCACCTTCTTCGACGGGGTGCGGATCGAGACCGCGCTGCTCTCCGACGGCGCGGAGGTGCAGATCGGCAAGTTCCGGCTGACCTTCTACGCGTCCCGGCTCGACCTGGCGCAGGTCGGCTCGCGATGAGCGCTGCGCTCCCGCAGCGCCGCGAGCCGGCGCCCGCCACCGGCACCATCTCGATCGGGCAGGTCCTCTCCCGCCTCGAGCAGGACTTCCCCGAGCTGTCGCCCTCCAAGCTGCGGTTCCTCGAGGACAAGGGCCTGATCAACCCGGCGCGCACGCCGTCGGGCTACCGGAGCTTCTCGGACTCGGACATCGCGCGCATCAAGCTGGTGCTGCTGATGCAGCGGGACCACTACCTGCCGCTCAAGGTGATCCGCCAGTACCTCGCCGACCTCGACGCGGGGCTCGACCCGATGTGGCCCGGCACCGCGACCGGGGCGATCACGATCCTCGAGACCGAGCGGCGCTGGTCGCGGGAGGAGCTGCTCGCCGACACGGGCGCGACGGCGGAGCTGCTGTCCGACGCGGTCTCCGCCGGCCTCCTGCCCGCCGCCGACGTGTTCGGCGAGCTCGACGTCACCACGACGCGCGCGCTGGTCGACCTGCGCCGCGCCGGCATCGAGCCGCGGCACCTGCGGGCGATGCGGATCGCGGTGGAGCGCGAGCTCGACCTCGTCGCGAACGCGCTGCTGCCGATGCGCCGCCGGCCCGACTCCGCGAGCCGCCAGCGCGCCGAGGAGCGCGAGACCGAGCTCGTCGCGCGCCTCGAGACGGTGCGCGCCGCCCTGGTGAAGCGCACGCTCGAGAAGCAGGTCTGACGACGCCGATGACGCCCGCCGGTCGCGACACGCCACCCCTCGAGATGCCGATGTCGTTGCCCGAGCCCTGGTCCGTCTGTAGCGTGACCCCACAGAACACGCCTCCACCGCTGGTGGAGGCGTGTGGGGGGTGGAAGGCAGTCCAAATTGACTGAGGTGAATCGGAGTGAGGAGCGGTACGACCTCGGCTTGCTGTTCACGGACGGCATGCCGGAGTTGGACGACTCCGCAGGGTACCGAGGTGTGGTCGCCGCGCGCGTCGCGGGGATCACGTATCGGCAGCTCGACTACTGGGCCAGGACAGGCCTCGTCGAGCCCACGATCCGCGGTGCGGCCGGCAGCGGCTCGCAGCGGCTCTACGGGTTCCGCGACATCCTGGTCCTGAAGCTCGTCAAGGGACTGCTGGACACCGGGATCTCGCTGCAGCAGATCCGCACGGCGATCGAGGAGCTCCGTGATCGGGGGATCACGGACCTGGCTCGCATCACGCTGATGTCGGACGGCGCGAGCGTCTACCTGTGCACGACGCAGGAGGAGATCATCGACCTCCTCCAGCGCGGCCAGGGCGTGTTCGGCATCGCTGTCGGCAAGGTGCTGCGCGAGGTCGAGTCGAACCTGGTCGACCTCGAGGCGGACCGCGCCGAGCAGGGCGACCCGATGGACGAGCTCGCAGCGCGACGCGCCTCCCGCCAGGCCGGCTGAGCCGACCCGACACGTTCCGAGGCCGCCGCCCGACGACCGGAGCCCTGCAGCAGGACTCCGGCCCTCGAGCAGGGGATCCGCCGGGCCGCCGTCCTGCCGACGGGCGGATGTCCTGCCGACCGGCGGATCTCGTGCCGGTCGGCGCTCGTCGTGCGCCGCGGTGCACCGTCTGCCGGGCGCGCTGCCGGCTCGTCCGAGCCCTCGAGCAGGACCTCGGCCCTTCGGCAGGAGATCGGACGGGCGGATGTCCTGCTGCGGGGCGGAGGTCCTGCTGCGGGGCGGAGGTCCTGCTGCAGGGCGATCCCAGGGCGGGCTAGGCGCCGACCTGGGTGGGGATCTCGCCGGTGGCGAACTCGCCGACCCGGCCGGTGCGGAGCACCCGCTCGAGCAGCTGGTCGAACATGCGCGCCAGCTCCTGCGCGCTCTCGCCCGGCCAGACGTGCAGCGGCTTCGCCGCGCCCTGCGCCTGCTGCAGCGACGTGCGCTCCGGCAGGTGCGGCGTCAGCACCAGCGGGCCGAACATGTCCCGCAGCTCCTTGATCCGGAACTGGTGCTCGAGGCTCTGCATCCGCGCGCGGTTCACGATGATCCCGAGCGGCTGCAGCCGCGGGGACAGCCCGCGGCGGATCTCCTCGATCGCCCGCAGCGCCCGGTCGGCGGCGGCGACGGAGAACAGGCCCGGCTCGGTGACGACGGAGACGCGGTCGGACGCGGCCCACGCCGTGCGGGTGAGGGCGTTCAGCGACGGCGCGCAGTCGACGAGCACCAGCTCGTACTCCGCCTCGACGTGGGCGAGCGCCTCCTCGAGCTTCCAGATGTCCCGCACGGACGGGTGCGGCCCGTCGAAGTTGATCGCGGCCGGCGAGCCGACCATCACGTCGACGACGCCGCCGCGGCCGCGCGTCCAGCCCGACGGCGTGATCGCGGCGCGGACGGTCTTCTCCTTCGGGCTCGCGAGCACGTCGGCGACGCTCACCTGGGCCACGGGCACGTCCATGCCGGTGGAGACGTCGGCCTGCGGGTCGAGGTCGACGACCAGGGTGGACACGCCGCGGGCGAAGGCCGCGGACGCCAGACCGAGGGTGACCGTGGTCTTGCCCACCCCGCCCTTCAAGGAGCTGACGCTGAGCACGTGCACGGGGCAAGGGTAGCGGCGGGCGGGGCCCCGGCGCGGGCAGCGCCGCACCCCCGCGTCCGGGCGAGACGCGCCGCCCGCTTCCGGGGGACGGCCGAAGCCTCAAGTTACGCTCGAAGCATCGACCCGATCCAGGAAGCTGCAGCCGTGACAGACAAGCGCACGCCGGACGCCACCGGCAGCCTGCTCACCGGGTCCCGCCTGCGCGAAGCGGGGGACGGCCCGGCGGGCATCGCCCTCGTGACCCGCGCCGCGGGCGTCGACCTGTCGGCGATCGGCCGGCTCATGCCGCACCCGTCCATCGAGGTGGACCTGCCGCCGCTGCCGAGGTCGGCGCCGCCCGAGGACGAGGCCGCGGTCGCCATCGACGACGACGCGGTCGACCCCGGCTCGCTCGACGCGGCGACCTCGAGCGTCGCCATCACGACCGCGCCCACCGGCGAGCAGCCGATCCGGCCCGACGCGACCGGTCCCGTGTCGCGGAGCACCGGGCGTCCGCTCGGCGCCATGCCGGCGCCGCGGCGCACGGGCAGCGCCTACGACGCCCTGCTCGGCGGCCCCGTCGCCCCGCCGTCGCCCATGGGGACGCTCGGCGGATCCCGCCTCACCGGTGAGCTCACCCGCCCGGTGCGTCCCGTCGGCGAGCCGTTCCGGCCCGTGGGCGAGCCGCCGCGCCTCGACGGCGCCGGCACCGCCACGCGCCGGGAGCGCCGGGCGGGAGCGCCGTCCGGGGAGCCCGAGTCGGCCGCGATGCTGACGGCCGACCGGCTGATCGAGAACGGCGGTCGCGTCCGCCCCCGCCCCACCGGTGCCTGGAACCGCTTCGTGTACGCGGCGACGCTCCGCCGGCTCAACCTCGGCGACTCCGCCGCGGAGCGCGCCCGCAAGGACGAGATCGCCCGCATCACCAAGGCGTTCGAGGGCGGCACGCGCTTCGTGCCGGTGCTCACCCGCAAGGGCGGCGTCGGCAAGACGACGGTGACGACGCTGCTCGGGATGACGCTCGCGACGCTGCGCGAGGACCGGGTGATCGCCATCGACGCGAACCCGGACCGGGGCACGCTGTCGGAGCGGGTCACGAAGCAGACCCGGGCGACGGTGCGCGACGTGGTCATCCGGGCCAACGCGGTCAGCGGCTTCACCGACTTCTCGTCGCTGGTCTCCCGGGACGAGACGCGGCTCGACATCCTGGCCTCGGACACCGACCCGCTGCTGTCCGAGGCGTTCGACGAGAACGACTACAACGTCGTCGCCGACCTCGCCGCCCGGTTCTACTCGATCGCGCTCACCGACTGCGGCACGGGCATCGTGCACTCCGTCATGCGCGCGACGCTGCAGCGCGCCGACTCGATCGTGATCGTCTCCGGCGGCAGCGTCGACGAGGCGCGGCTCGCCTCCGAGACGCTCACGTGGCTCGAGGCGAACGGCTACGGCGACCTCGTGAAGAACGCGATCGTCGCCATCAACACGGCGACGCACGGCACGAGCCTCGTCAAGCTCGACGAGATCGAGTCGCACTTCGCGTCCCGCGTGCGCGACATCGTGCGGATCCCGTACGACCCGCAGCTCGCGGCGGGCTCGGTCGTCAGCTACAAGGACCTGAAGCAGGTGACCCGGGACGCGGCGCGCACGCTGGCCGCCCTCGTCGCCGACGGGCTGCCGTCCCGCCGCGAGGCCTGATCGGGTCGGTCCGCGCCGTCCCCTAGCGTCGTCGGACGTGACCGTCCGCGACATCCGCCTCTTCGGCGACCCCGTCCTCCGCACCCCGTCGCTGCCCGTGGGCGACGTCGACGCGACGGTGGAGGCGCTCGTGCAGGACCTGCTCGACACGGTCCGGGTCCCCGGCCGGGCCGGCGTCGCGGCGCCGCAGATCGGTGTGGCGCTGCGCGCCTTCTCGTACTCGGTCGACGGGACGACCGGCTACCTGCTCGACCCCGAGCTGGTCGAGGTGCGCGGCGAGCCGGTCCTCCTCGACGAGGGCTGCCTGTCGGTGCCGGACCTGCACTTCCCGACGCCCCGCTTCCCGTGGGCGCGGACCCGTGGTCGCCTGCTCGACGGCTCGGTCGTCGAGGTCGAGGGGGAGGGCGTGCTGGCGGAGGCGCTGCAGCACGAGCAGGACCACCTCGACGGCCGCCTGTACCTGACCCGCCTGGAGCCCGCCGTCCGCCGCGAGGCGATGGGCGTGGTCCGGCGCGCCCCCTGGTTCCGCTGACCGGCGGGTCAGCGGGCGGCCTGCGCCTCGCGCTCCCGCTTGGCCTCGGCGTACAGGGCCTCGATGTCGTCCTTCCGGCGCTCGAGGATGACGTGGCGCTTGATGCTCATCTTGGGCGTCAGCTGGCCGTTGCCCTCGGTGAAGTCCTCGGTGAGGATGCGGAACGCCCGCACGCCCTCCGCGCGCGACACCCGGGTGTTCGCGGCGTCGATCGCGCGCTGGACCTCGGCCCGCACCTCGTCCGACTCCGCCGCCTGCTCGAGCGACATCGAGCCGTCGAGGCCCTTGTTCTTCAGCCAGGTCGGCAGCATCTCCGCGTCGAGCGTGACGAGCGCCGCGATGAAGGGCCGCTGGTCGCCGACGACGACGACCTGGCTGACGACGGGGTTCGCCCGGATCGGGTCCTCGAGCTCGGCCGGGGCGACGTTCTTGCCGCCGGCGGTGACGATGATCTCCTTCTTGCGCCCCGTGATCATCAGGTGCCCGTCCTCGTCGAGGGACCCGATGTCGCCGGTGCGGAACCACCCGTCGTCGAACGCGTCGGCGTTCGCCGCCTCGTTGTGCAGGTAGCCCGGGAACACCCCGATGCCCCGCACCTCCACCTCCCCGTCGTCGGTGATCCTGATCGACGTGCCCGGCAGCGGCGGGCCGACGGTGCCGATCTTCGGCTGCGACGGCCGGTTGACGCTGATCGGCGCGGTGGTCTCGGTCAGGCCGTAGCCCTCGAGGATCGTGACGCCGATCGCGCGGTAGAAGTGGTTGAGGCGCTTGCCGAGCGGCGCCGAGCCCGACACCGCCCAGCGGCACCGCCCGCCGAGCGCGCCGCGCAGCTTGCGGAACACCAGGGCGTCGGCGACGCGGTACTTGGCCGCGAGCGCGAACGGGACGCGGCCGGCCTCCTTCGCCTCGGACCAGGCGACGCCGATGTCGGCGGCCCGGCGGAAGATCTCGCCGCGGCCGCCGGTCTCCGCCTTCTGCTCGGCGGAGTTGTAGACCTTCTCGAAGACCCGCGGCACCGCGAGCAGGAAGGTCGGCTCGAACGAGCCGAGCGACTCCACGAGCCGGGAGGTGTCGGACTGGTGCCCCACCTTCACGCCCGCGTGCACCGACAGCACCGAGATGAAGCGGGCGAACACGTGCGCGAGGGTGACGAAGAGCAGGGTCGCGGCGCGGTCGTTCGCGACCTCCGGGATCGCGAGCGCGGCGTTCCGGGACAGCTCGACGAAGTTGCCGTGGGTGAGGACGCAGCCCTTCGGCCGGCCCGTCGTGCCCGCGGTGTAGATGATCGTCGCCGTGTCGCTCGAGACCGCGAGCTGGCGGCGCCGCTCGACCTCGCCGTCGTCGACCGATGCGCCGGCGGCGACCAGCTTGTCGATCGCGCCGAGGTGCAGCTGCCAGACCTCGCGCACGTCGTCGAGGTCGGGCAGCACCTCGTCCACGCGGGTGTAGTGCTCCGCGGTCTCGACGACGACGGCGACCGCGCCGGAGTCCTCGAGGATCCAGCGGACCTGCTCCGGCGCGCTCGTCTCGTAGACCGGCACGACGAGCGCGCCGGCGTACCAGGCGGCGAAGTCGATCAGGGTCCACTCGTAGCGGGTGGACGACAGCAGCCCGATGCGGTCGCCTGGCTCGATGCCCGCGGCGATGAACCCCTTCGCGATGGCGACGACGCGCTCGCGGAACTCGCGAGCGGTGACCGAGCGCCAGCGGTCGCCCTCCGGGATGCCGAAGAGCACGAGATCGGGCGTCGCGGTGGCCCGCTGCGCGAGCAGGTCGGCGACGTTGAGCGCCGGCTCGGGCTCCGTCATGACGCGGGACTCGGACTCCTGCACGGCTGGCTCCTTCGCCTGATGGAGCCCCGATGCTACCGGCGCCCTCCCGTTCCGTAGGCTCGCGGCCGTGCGCAGCATCGGCATCGACATCGGCGGGACCAAGATCGCGGGCGGGGTCGTCGACGAGTTCGGGCAGGTGCTCGCCCAGGACCGCGTGCCCACCGACGCCGGGGACCCGGGGGCGCTCGAGGACGCGGTGGCGACGATGATCGAGCGCCTGTCCGCGGGGGAGCGCCTGCCCGTCGGGGTCGCGGCGGCCGGCTTCATCGACGCCGCGCAGTCCACCGTCTACTACGCGCCGAACATCCGGTGGCGCAACGAGCCGCTGCGGGAGCGGCTCGAGCAGCGGCTCGGCGTGCCGGTCGTCGTCGACAACGACGCGAACGCCGCCGGCTGGGCGGAGTTCCGCTTCGGCGCGGGCCGCCTCGTGTCCGACATGGTCGTGCTGACCCTCGGCACCGGGGTCGGCGGAGCGGTGGTGATCGGCGACCGGCTGCTGCGCGGCGGCTTCGGCGTCGCGGGGGAGCTCGGCCACCTGCGGGTCGTGCCGGGCGGGCTGCCGTGCGGCTGCGGCGCGCGGGGCTGCCTGGAGCAGTACGGCTCGGGCCGCGCCCTGCAGCGCATGGCGGAGGCGATCGCGGACGCCGGCGGCATCGGCACGGCCCTCGCGGCGGCGCGCGACGCGGCGGGCGGAGTGCTGCCCGGGCCGGAGGTGGGACGCCTCGTCGGCGAGGGGGACCCCGGCGCGCTCGCGGCGCTCGACGAGCTCGGATCCTGGGTCGGGCAGGCGTGCGCGAGCCTCGCGGTCGCCTTCGACCCCCAGCTGTTCGTGCTGGGCGGCGGGGTCGCGGCGGCGGGGGAGCGGCTGCTGGCGCCCGTGCGGCGGGGGTTCCTCGACCACCTGCCCGCCCGCGGCTTCCACCCGGAGCCCGTGTTCGCCACCGCGGAGCTCGGCAACGAGGCGGGCGTCGTCGGCGCGGCGGACCTCGCCCGGCTGCACGAGGACGGCGCGCTGCGGCCGCACCTGCCCGCCTGAGCGCTGCGATCCGCCCGCCGGCGAGCCGGTAGCCTCGACCGACGGCCGGAAGGGGGCGCGCGATGCTGTACTACATCCTCAAGAACTTCTTCCTCGGCCCCTACGTGCGCTCCACGTTCCGTCCGTGGGTGTCCGGGGCGGAGAACGTCCCGGCGTCCGGCCCGGTGATCCTCGCGTCGAACCACGTGTCCGTGCTCGACTCGCTGTTCCTCCCGCTCGCGCTGAAGCGACGCGTGACGTTCCTCGCGAAGAGCGACTACTTCACGGGCAGCGGTCTCAAGGGGTTCGTGCTCCGCACGTTCATGAACGGGATCGGTCAGCTGTCGATCGACCGCTCCGGCGGCAAGGCGAGCGAGGCGTCGCTCGACACGGGCGTCGACGTGCTGCGCCGCGGCGGGATGCTCGGCATCTACCCCGAGGGCACGCGCAGCCCCTCCGGCAAGCTCTACCGCGGCCGCACCGGCGTCGCGCGGATGGTGCTCGAGGCGAAGGTGCCCGTCGTGCCGGTGGCGATGTTCGACACCGACAAGTCGATGCCGATCGGCGCGAAGATCCCGAAGGTGCGGCGGATCGGCATCGTGATCGGGGAGCCCCTCGACTTCAGCCGGTTCGAGGGGCTGGAGGGCGACCGCTTCGTGCTGCGCTCCATCACCGACGAGATCATGGTCGAGATCGCCCGGCTGTCCGGGCAGGAGTACGTCGACGTCTACGCCAGCACGCTCCGCCGTGCGGCGGCGGCGTGAGGGTCGGAGGCGCCGTGCTGCAGCAGACGTTCGAGGACGCGAAGGTGCCCGCCACCCCGGAGGTGCTCGCCGGGCTCGACCGCTGGCGCACGCTGCCGGTGCGCCAGCAGCCGACGTGGGCCGACCCCGCCGCCGCGGCCGAGCGCGCGCAGGAGCTCGCCGGGCTGCCCCCGCTCGTCTTCGCCGGCGAGATCGACCGGCTCCGCGCCCGCCTCGCCGACGCCGCGGCGGGCCGCGCGTTCGTGCTGCAGGGCGGCGACTGCGCCGAGACGTTCGCCGCGGCCACCGCGGACCGGATCCGGGCGCGGGTGAAGACGATCCTGCAGATGGCGGTCGTGCTCACCTACGGCGCCTCGATGCCGGTCGTGAAGATGGGCCGGATGGCGGGGCAGTTCGCCAAGCCGCGCTCGAGCGACTTCGAGACCCGCGACGGCGTCACGCTGCCCGCCTACCGCGGCGACATCGTCAACGGGTTCGACTTCACCCCCGAGTCGCGGGCGCACGACCCGGCCCGGCTCGTGCGCGGCTACCACACGGCCGCTTCGACGCTGAACCTGATCCGCGCGTTCACCCAGGGCGGCTTCGCGGACCTGCGCGAGGTGCACAGCTGGAACAAGGGGTTCGCGGCAAACCCGGCGAACCAGCGCTACGAGGGCCTCGCGCGCGAGATCGACCGCGCCGTGAAGTTCATGGCGGCCGCCGGCGCCGACTTCGACGAGCTGACCCGGGTCGAGTTCTTCACCGCCCACGAGGGCCTGCTGATGGAGTACGAGCGGGCGATGACCCGCATCGACTCGCGCAACGGCACGCCCGTGGACACGTCGGGGCACTTCGTCTGGATCGGCGAGCGCACCCGGCAGCTGGACGGCGCGCACGTCGACTTCTTCAGCCGCATCCGGAACCCCGTCGGGGTGAAGATCGGCCCGACGATGACGCCGGACGAGCTGGAGCGCCTGGTCGACCGGCTCGACCCCGACCGCGAGCCGGGCCGCCTCACGCTGATCACCCGGATGGGCGCGGGCCGCGTCCGGGACGTGCTGCCGGGCCTGCTGGAGGCCGCAAAGGCGTTCGAGTCGACGCCGCTCTGGATCACCGACCCGATGCACGGCAACGGCATCACGACGCCGACCGGCTACAAGACCCGCCGGTTCGACGACGTCGTGGACGAGGTGCGCGGCTTCTTCGCGGCCCACCGCGAGGCGGGCACCTTCCCGGGCGGCATGAACGTGGAGCTCACCGGCGACGACGTGACCGAGTGCCTCGGCGGCTCGGAGCACATCGACGAGGCGGACCTCGCCACCCGCTACGAGTCGCTCTGCGACCCGCGGCTGAACCACATGCAGTCGCTGGAGCTCGCGTTCCTCGTGGCCGAGGAGCTCGCCAGCACCTGAGCCGCGGGTCCGCGCTCAGCGGCCGAGCAGCGTGCCCGCAGCGGACTCCGCGGCGCCGAGCGCGTCGCCCGCAGCGCCGGCGGCGTCCGCCAGCCCGCTCGCGGCACCGGCGACGCCGTTCGCAGCACCGGTGACGCCGGCGACGGCACCGTCGAGCGGGGTCTCCGCCCGCGCCAGCACGAGCCGCACGGTGGTGCGCGCCGGGACGGTCCGGCCGGCGGGCAGCGTCGCGCCCTCGGCGTCGGCGAGCCGCAGCACCGTGCCCGCCGGCCGCTTCGAGGCGCGCTCGAGCGCGGCGCCGAGCCGCAGGCGGGCGTCGTCGACGGTGGAGGTCGCCTCGGCGCGGGTCATCCCCTTCACGGACGGGATGGTCGCCGGCTCCGCGCCCTTCGACTCGACGAGCACGACGACGGAGCCGGCGCTCACGCTCGCGCCGGCCGACGGCCGGGTCGCGGACACCGTGCCCGCGCGGTGCCGGTCGTCCCACGCGGAGCCCCGGGTGCTCGCGACCTCGAGCCCCTGCTGCTCGAGCGCGGCGGACGCCTGGACGACGCTCATCCCGGCGAGGCTGCCCACGGTCACCACGCGGCCGGGCCCCGGGCCGTACCACCAGCCCGTGCCCGCCGCGACCGCTCCGGCGACGAGGACGGCGCCGAAGATCCAGACGCCCCGCCGGTGCGCCCGGGAGCTCACGGCGCGCAGCCGCTCGATGGTGTCGGTCGCCGCGCCTCGGCGACGCGGTGCGACGGCCTGCGGCTGCACCGCGGTGGCCGCGGTCGGCAGCGTCGGGCGCGGCACCGGACCGGTCGCCGCCTCGCCGGCCTCCCGCATCAGGTCCTGCGCCTCGAAGAGGTGGTCGAGCATGACGCGGGCGTCGCGCGGGCGCTGCTCGGGGTCGCGGCTCGTCGCCCACAGCGTCAGGTCGTCGAGCGGCGCGGGCACCGACGGCGTCGTGAGCGACGGGGCCGGCACGCTGTCGTTCGCGTGCTGGTACGCGATCTGGACCGGCTGCTCGCCCTTGAACGGCTGCTCCCCGGTGAGCATCTCGTACATCATGATCCCCACCGCGTACACGTCGCTGCGGGTGTCGGCGATGCCGCGGGTGACGAGCTCGGGGGAGAGGTAGGCGATGGTGCCGAGCAGCGCCTGGCCGCTCGCGGTGCTGCTCGTCGCCGCGCGGGCGAGCCCGAAGTCGCCGAGCTTGATGCGGCCGTCGTCGGCGAGCAGCACGTTCTCGGGCTTCAGGTCCCGGTGGATGATCCCGGCCTTGTGCGCGGCCGACAGCCCGAGCAGCACGGCCTCGAGGATGTCGAACGCCTGCTCCGGCGTCAGGCGCCCGTACTCGCCGAGGAGGTCGCGGAGCGTGATGCCCTGCAGGTACTCCATCACCAGGTAGGCGGTGCCGAGGTCCTGCCCCTGGTCGAGCACGCTGACGACGTGGGAGTCGGACAGCCGGGCGGCCGACAGCGCCTCCTGGATGAAGCGGTCGCGGAAGGCGGCGTCGTCGGCGAGGTGCGCGTGCATCACCTTCACGGCGACGCGGCGCTCGAGGCGCAGGTCGGTGGCGAGGTAGACGGTCGCCATGCCGCCCCGCGCGATGCGGGCGCGGATCTGGTAGCGGCCGTCGAGCAGCCGGCCCACCAGCGGGTCGGAGGGTGCGGCGGTCACGCCCGGCAGTGTATGGACCGCCCGCCGGGACGCCCGGGCGACCGGCCGCGCGGGGCGTCAAGTCGTCAGCGGCCCGCTTCGCGGTCGAGCTCGCGGAGCCACTCGCGCGCGGGGCGCTCCCACTTCGCGTAGGCGGCGGGCGCGGCGGTGCGCAGCACCGCGGCGGCGGCCTCCCCGACGCTCATGAACGGCCAGCCGTCGACGTCGAGCAGCCCGACCGCGGGGCGCGCGACGCCGGCCCTCGGGTCCCCGAAGAACGCGAGCGCCGCCCGGTAGGGGTCGAGCAGCGCGCCGTCCGAGCCCCAGCCGTCGACGGGCCGCTGCTGGAAGACGCCGACGGCGTCCGGCGCGAGGCCCGCGCCGACGAGCGACGACTCCTCCATGGCGGCGGCGAGCGCGATCACGAGCCCGTCGTCGGGGATGCCGAGCGAGCGGCCGGCGGCGACGACGAGGCGGGCGTTCTCCCGCATCTCCCCGGACAGCCGGACGGCGCCCGAACCCGTGCGGCGCGTGTTCGCCACCGGGATCACGAGCTGCTGGCCGGAGCGGACGACGCTGCCGCGGGACATGCCGTTCGCGAGCAGCACCGCGGCGGTCGCGACGCCGTGCCGGTCCGCGATCGCCGACACGGTCTCGCCGTCGGCGACGCGGTGGCGGTGCAGGTCGTCGGCCGGACCCGCCGGCGCCGGACGCGTGCCCGGCTTGACGAGCAGCACCGCCCCGGTGTGCACCTGCGTGCGCCAGCCCAGCCCGTTCAGGGCGAGCACGCCGGCGGTGGACGCGCCGTGGCGAGCCGCGATGTCCGCGACCGTCTCGCCCTCGTCGACGACGACCTCGACGACGCCGTCGGGGCGCGGCCGCTCCGGCTCCGGGGCCCGCCGCCGGTGCCCGGTGGTGCGGGTCAGCGAGCCCATCAGGCGGCCCGCCGCCTCGAACCCGGTCTGCAGCGCGCCGCGCTGGTGGCCCACGGGCCGCATGCGCCGCCCGTGCTCCGACATGGTCGAAGTCATCGCTCGTCCCCGTTCCGCCCTTCCCCCGAGGGGCGTGCCGTCAGTGTCGCAGCGGCGCCGCGGCCGCCGGGGTGGACGGGGCCGGGGCCCCTCCGGACTGGGGGTGCCGCGGCGGACTGGCATCCTTGGAGCCGTGAGCGAGCGAGTGTGGTTGACCGTCCCGGACGTCGCGGAGCGCCTCGACCTCACCCCGAGCCGCGTCCGCCGGCTGATCGAGGACCGGCACCTCCTCGCCCAGCGGCAGGACGGCGTGCTGCGCATCCCCGAGGTGTTCCTGACCGAGGACGGCCCGCTGCCGGAGCTGCGCGGCACGGTCGTCCTGCTGGGCGACAGCGGCTTCGGCGACGACGAGGCGGTCACCTGGCTGCTCGAGCCGGAGGACAGCCTCGGCGCCGCCCCGATCGACGCCCTGCTGGCGGGCCGCAAGGCGGAGGTCCGCCGGGTGGCCCAGGCCCTGGCCTTCTGAGGTCATGGGGAGGGCGCTCCGGACTAAGACGTCCTGACGCTGATCGACTCGGCGAGGCGGCCGAGGGCGTCGCGGGCGTCCGCCGTGAGCGGGGCGCCGTCGAGCGCGTCGAGGGCGCGATCCACGTGCTCCGCGATCATCCGCTCCGTCCGCTCCACGGCGCCGGAGGCGCGGATCGTCTCCTGCAGGGCCTGCACCTGGTCGCCGTCGAGCTCCGGGTCGCCGAGCAGCTCGTCCACGGTCCGCTTCGCCGAGACGGGCAGCTCGGCACGGGCGAGCGCGATGAGGACGGTGCGCTTGCCCTCGATCAGGTCGTCGCCCGCGGGCTTGCCGGTCACCTCGCTGTCGCCGAAGACCCCGAGCAGGTCGTCCCGCAGCTGGAACGCGATGCCGAGCGGGAGCCCGAACTCGCGCAGCGCGGCCATCTGCGCGAGCGACGCGCCCCCGAGGGACGCCCCGATCGCGAGCGGCGCCTCGATCGAGTACTTCGCCGACTTGTAGGTGATGACGTTCAGCGCGGTCGCGACCTCGTCGCGCTCGTCGACGTGCGGCCAGGCGGCCTCGGCGACGACGTCGAGGTACTGGCCCGCCGTGACGTCGGTACGCATGCGGTTGAACTCGGCCCGCGCGGCGCGGGCGTTGCCTCGGTCGGCCAGCTGCTCGAGCGACTCCGCGAACAGCTCGTCGCTCCAGACGAGCAGCAGGTCGCCCAGCAGGATGCCGGCGGACGTGCCGAAGCGCTCGGCGTCGCCGACGAACCGGCGGTCGCGGTGCTCCGCCTCGAAGCGGCGGTGCACCGCCGGCTGGCCGCGCCGGGTGTCGGAGGCGTCGATCAGGTCGTCGTGCACCAGCGCCGCGGCGTGGAAGAGCTCGAGCGCCGACGCCGCGCCGACCACCGCGGGCAGGTCGCGACGGCTGTCGTCCCCGAACCAGTCCTGCGCGTCGGTGCCCTGGACGGCCTGCCAGCCCCAGTAGCAGAACCGCGCGCGGTACCGCTTCCCGAATCTCAGAAGATCCCTTGAGAAGTCCCCCATCGTGAGGGCGTCCCCGGACACTGCGGCGAGAATCGACGCTCGAGCGTCGAGGAACTCGTCGAGCCGGGATCGCACCAGGTCGACGAGTCGGCCACCGGTGGTCACCCGCCTAGCCTAGCCGCGCCGCCCGCGTCTACACTTGCGCGACGAGCCGTCGCCGTCGTCGCACTCGTTTTCGAAAAGGTGAGGGAACCGGATGCCACTTTCGGAGCAGGAGCAGCGCCTTCTCGACGAGATGGAGCGCAATCTCTACCACGGTGATGCGGACTTCGTCGCCTCCGTCGGTCGTGCATCCGGCCGTGTCAACTACACGGCCATCGCCGGCGGCGTGCTGCTCGCGATCGCGGGCATCGGCGGTCTCGTCCTCGGCGTGCTCCTGCAGAACTGGTTCGTCGGCGTCATCGGGTTCGCGGCGATGTTCGGCGGCGTGCTGCTGGCCGTCGGCCGGCGGGGTCGCCCCGCCTTCCCCTCCTCCTCTTCCTCCTCCGCGGCCCCCCGAGCGCGTCGCGGCGGGTTCATGGACCGCATGAACGAGCGCTGGGAGCGCCGCCGCCGCGGCTGACGCACCTCCTCTCACGAAGACCCCCGGGCCCAGGGCCCGGGGGTCTTCGTCGTTCCCGGGGGTGGAAGTGGAGCCGGCGGCCGTCACGAGTGCCCCGAGTGGAGGGATGTGGAGTAAAGTGGTGCACGTCGGCGAGGTGCCGGCGACGAGGGGTGGGCGCCGTGTTCCTCGGGACGTACGCCCCCCGGCTCGACGAGAAGGGGCGGATCATCCTTCCTGCCAAGTTCGCGGAGGCCATCGCCGACGGCGTGGTCATGACGCGCGGCCAGGAGCGGTGCCTCTACGTCTTCGCCCGCGAGGAGTTCGAGCGCGTCGCCGAGCGGATCCGCGCCGTGCCGGCCGCGAATCGCGACGCCCGCAACGCCCTGCGGGTCTTCCTCGCGGGCGCCCACGACGAGGTGCCGGACAAGCAGCGACGGGTCACGATCCCGCCGGTGCTCCGCGCCTACGCGGGGCTCGACCGCGACCTCGCCGTGCTCGGCGTCGGCGACCGGATCGAGATCTGGGACGCCGCGGCCTGGGAGGCGAACCTCGCCACGACCGAGGACGCGTTCGCGGACGCCGAGGGCGAGGTGGTGCCCGGCGTGCTCTGATCCGTCCCGTGCGACTCCCAGCCGTGGCGGGAGCCCTGGCGCACTTCCCCGGTGCCAGGTCCTCCGTCGGCCGCCCCTGACACACTTCCCCGGTGCCAGGTGCGGACACGGATGGGGATCGGGCGGAGCGGCCGGAGGCGTCGGGCCCGCCGGCGGGAGCGCGCGAGCGCCACGTGCCGGTGCTGCTCGCCACCACGCTCGACCTGCTCGCCCCCGCGCTCGAGCGCGACGGCGCCGTCGTCGTCGACGCGACGCTCGGGCTCGGCGGCCACGCGGAGGCGCTGCTCGAGCGGTTCCCCGGCCTGCGCCTCGTCGGCGTCGACCGCGACCCGACGGCGCTCGCGCTCGCGGGGGAGCGGCTCGCGCGGTTCGGAGCGCGCTTCCACGGCGTGCACGCCGTCTACGACGAGATCCCGGCCGCGCTCGACGAGGCCGGCCTGCCGGCGGTCGACGGCGTGCTGTTCGACCTCGGGGTCTCCTCGATGCAGCTCGACGAGGACGACCGCGGGTTCAGCTACGCCCGCGACGTGCCGCTCGACATGCGGATGGACCCGGGGGAGCCCCGCACTGCCGCGGACGTCGTGAACGGCTGGTCCGCGGCGGACCTCGCGCGGATCTTCAGCCGGTACGGCGAGGAGCGCCTCGCGGGGCGCTACGCGCGAGCGATCGTGGCGGCCCGCGAGGCCACCCCAGTCCGGGGCTCGGCCCAGCTGGTCGCGATCCTCGAGCAGGCGACCCCCGCCGCGATGAAATCCCGCGGCCACGTGGGCAAACGCGTCTTCCAGGCCCTGCGCATCGAGGTCAACCGCGAGCTGGAGGTGCTCGAGCGGGCGATCCCTGCGGCGCTCGACCGCATCCTCACAGGTGGCCGGATCGTCATCCTCTCCTACCATTCCCTCGAGGACCGGATCGCCAAGCGAGCACTCGCTGCGCGCACCGTCTCGACCGCCCCGCGAGGGCTCCCGGTCGAGACCGACGAGACGGCCCCCACCTTCCGGATGCTGACGCGGGGAACCCCCACGGCGGCGGACGCGGAGGTGCAGGAGAACCCGAGGGCCGCATCCGTGCGGCTCCGGGCGGCGGAGCGGATCCGGGGGGAGCCGCGCACCGCCTGACACGGATGTCGAGACAGTTGGGGGACTGTTGATGAGCACCGCACTCGCGTACGACCCTGTCCGCTCGTTCGCGCCGGCGATGCCGGCACCGGTGGCGCCCGCGCCCGCGGTGCCCGCACCGGAGCAGCCGGCCGCGACGCCCGCCCGGCCCGCCGCGCAGCCGGCGGGCGCCGCCGCGCCGCGCCCTCGCGGGCTCGCCGCCGCCGCCCTCGTCGGGGTGGTCGCGTGCGTCGTCGGGGCGCAGCTCGTGCTCTCGATCGGCACCGCCGAGAGCGCCTACCGCCTCTCGGCGCTGCAGCAGCAGTCGGAGCAGCTGGCGCACCGACAGGCGGCCGACCAGGAGGCGCTGCGGTCGCTCGCGGCCCCGCAGCGCCTCGCGGCGCGTGCCGCCGCCCTCGGCATGGTGCCGGACGACGAGGCCGCCTACCTCGACGCGCGCACCGGTCGGGTGCTCGGCAGCACGGTGCCCGCGGAGGGCCGGGCGAGCGCACCGGGCGGCATCGTCCGCTGACCGCGCGAGCCTCCCCTGGGAGGCGGGGCCCCTCGCCTAGGTTCGCCGAGATCGCGGCCGGACCGGGCGCGGACGGCGGGAGGGTGCGGATGGGTCGGCGGCGACGCCCGGGGCGGTTCCGGCCGCTCTTCGTGCTGGTGCTCGTCGTGGTGCTCGCCGGCGTCGTGCTCGGCCGCCTCGCCGACGTCCAGGTCGTGCGCGCCGACGCGCTGCGCGCCGAGTCGAAGGACCGCCGGAGCACCACGAGCGTGCTCCCGGGCCCCCGCGGCGACATCGTCGACGCGGACGGCACCGTGCTCGCCACGACCGTGCAGCGCTGGGAGGTCACCGCGGTGCCGTGGATCGCGGTCTCCTCGAAGCGGTTCGAGGCGGACGCCGCCGCGGTCGCGTCGGCGCTGCGCCTCGACCCGGCCGCCGTCCGCGGCGCGCTGACGAAGGATCCGAAGGCGCAGTACGCGCTGATCGCGAAGCAGATCGACGCCGCGGCGCTCGAGCGGGTGAAGCGCCTCGACCTCGGCTGGCTGTACTACCGCGCGGTCGAGCAGCGCACGTACCCGGCGGGCGCCGTCGCCGGCAACCTGATCGGGTTCGTCGGCGCGCAGCAGCAGCCGCAGGCGGGGATCGAGTACGGCTGGGACCGCTGCCTCGCCGGCAAGGACGGCGAGTCCGTCGCCGAGGTCTCGGCGGGCGGCACGCCGATCCCGGGCTCCGACGCGGTGGTGCGTCCCGCGGAGCCCGGCGGGAAGGTCGAGCTCACGGTGCAGCGCGACCTGCAGTACTACGCCCAGCAGGTGCTCGCCGAGCGGGCCAGGGAGACCGCCGCGCAGTGGGGCGCCGTGGTGGTGGAGGAGGTGCGCACCGGCCGCCTGCTCGCCGTCGCGGACTGGCCGACGGTGAACCCGAACCGGGTCGGGGTCACGGCGGCCGCGGACGCGGGCGCGCTCGGCTCCCGCGCCTTCACCGCGCCCTACGAGCCCGGCTCGACGATGAAGCCGATCACGGCCGCGATGCTGCTCGACCACGGCCTCGCCGCGCCGGGTAGCCGGGTCGTCGCCCCCTACCGGCTCCGCACCGCCGACGGCGCGGACGTGAACGACAGCGAGCACCACGGGGACGAGCGGCTGACCCTGACCGGGGTGCTCGTCGAGAGCAGCAACACCGGCATCTCGCAGCTGGGCGCGCGACTGCCCGACCAGGAGCGGTACGACGAGCTGAAGGCGTTCGGCTTCGGCGCCCGCACCGAGGTCGGCTTCGGCGCGGAGGCGACCGGCACCCTCGGCGTCGGCGCCCCGCACTGGGACCCTCAGTCGCGGCTCGCGACGATGTTCGGTCAGGGCATGACGGCCTCCGCGGTCCAGATGGCGAGCGCCTACCAGGCCCTCGGCAACGGCGGCGTCCGGCTGCCGGTCCGGCTGGTCGAGTCCTGCACCGGCGCGGACGGCGAGGTCCACCGCGTCGACACGGGCGCGCCCCGCCGGGTGGTGTCCGCGAAGGCGGCCCGCGGCACGGTGCGCATGCTGGAGAACGTCGCGACGAAGGGCTGGCTGCGCGACGTCGTGCGGATCCCCGGCTACCGGGTGGCGACGAAGACGGGCACCGCGCAGGAGTCCGACGGCCGCGGCGGCTACGCGAAGGGCTACCTCGTCTCGCTCGCCGGCATCGCCCCGGCCGACGACCCCCGCTACGTCGTCTACGTCGTGCTCGACGCGCCGGCGAGGATGAACACGTCGGAGGCGCCCGCGCCGGTGTTCCAGAAGGTCATGTCGCGCGCGCTGCAGTCGGGGGGCGTCACGCCGTCCGGGACGACCTCGCCGGATCTGCCCGCGCGCTGGTGACGTGCCGCCCCCGCTTCCGGGGGTCGCGGGAAGGACCACGTACGCTGGCTCCCGGTGGACACGGGTACGAGGAGGTCGCGGCTGATGCGCACGAGCAGGGCCGGTGCGCTCGCCGAACGGTCGAGCGCGGTGCCGACCTCGGATCCGCGCCCGTGATCGACCTGCGACTGGACGAGATCGCCGAGGCCGTCGGGGGAGCCCTGCGTCTGGAGGGGACCGACGCCGGTCCCGCCACCGTCGTGGGCGGCCCGGTCGAGACCGACTCCCGGGAGGTCGTGCCGGGCGGCGTGTTCGTGGCGCGCGTCGGCGAGGCGATGGACGGGCACGACTTCGCGGCCTCCGCGGTGGAGTCGGGCGCCGCGCTGCTCGTCGTGGAGCGGCCGCTGCCCCTGCCGGTGCCGCAGGTCGTCGTCGTCGACGCGACGGAGGCGCTGGCCGCCCTCGCGAAGGCCGTCGTCGCGCGCGTGCGCGCCGCCGGCCGCCTGCGCGTGGTCGGGGTGACGGGCTCGAACGGCAAGACGACGACCAAGAACCTGCTCCGCGAGATCCTCGGCCGGGTCGGCCCGACCACGGCGTCCCGCGCCTCGTTCAACAACGAGGTCGGCGGCCCGACGACGATGCTGCAGGTCGAGGCGGACACGGAGTTCCTCGTCGCCGAGATGGGCGCCTCCGCCATGGGCGCGATCGCGCGCCTGGTCCGCCTCGCGACCCCGGACGTCGGCATCGTGCTCAAGGTGGGCATGGCCCACGCCGGCGGCTTCGGGGGCATCGAGCGCACCGCCGTCGCCAAGGCGGAGATGGTCGTGGACCTGCCCGAGGACGCGGTCGCGGTGCTGAACCGGGACGACCCCAGGGTCGCCGCGATGGCCGGGATGACGCGTGCCCGCGTCGCCTGGTTCGGGCTGACCGCCGACCCGGCGGACGGCGGCACCACCGCGCGCGACGTCGTGTCGTCCGCGAGCGGCACCGCCTTCACGCTCGTGCTGCCGGGCGGCGCCGAGCGGCCCGTCCGCTTCAAGGTGCTCGGCGAGCACCACGTGTCGAACGCGATGGCCGCCGCCGCGGCCGCGACCGCGCTCGGCGTCGACCCCGACACGGTCGTCGCCGGGCTCGAGGCCGTCGTGCGCGCGGAGCGGTGGCGCATGGAGGTGCTCGCCGACGGCCCGGTGACGGTCGTCAACGACGCCTACAACGCCTCCCCGGACTCGATGGCCGCGGCGCTGAAGTCGCTCGTCACGATCGCGCCCGGCCGCAGCGTCGCGGTGCTCGGCGCGATGACCGAGCTCGGCGAGCAGGCGGGGGAGGAGCACGACCGCGTCGGGCTGCTCGCCGTGCGGCTGAACATCGGACAGCTCGTGGTCGTCGGCCCGGAGGCGCGCCGCCTCCACCTCTCGGCGTCCGCTGAGGGCTCCTGGGACGGCGAGAGCGTCTACGCGGAGACGATGGACGAGGCGGAGGCGCTGCTCGAGCGGCTGGTCCGCCCGGGCGACACCGTGCTCGTGAAGTCCTCGAACGCGGCCGGTCTCCGCCACCTGGGCGACCGCCTCGGCGCGCGCTGGCGGGACGCCTAGTGCAGGCGCTGCTGACGGGGGCCGCGGTCTCCCTGCTCTTCACGCTGCTGCTCACGCCGCTGTTCATCCGGCTCTTCCACCGCCTGCAGTGGGGCCAGTTCATCCGCGACGACGGGCCGGTCAGCCACCACGCGAAGCGCGGGACCGCGACCATGGGCGGCCTCGTCTTCATCCTCGCCTCGATCGTCGGCTACTTCGCCGGCCACCTGACGAGCGGCCGGCCCGACCAGGCGTTCGGCATCACGGTGTCGGGCCTGCTCGTGCTGCTCCTCATGGTCGGGCTCGGCGGCGTCGGCTTCGTGGACGACTTCCTGAAGACCCGCAAGCAGCGCAGCCTGGGGCTCGGCGGCTGGGCGAAGATCTTCGGCCAGGTGCTCGTCGCCACGCTGTTCGCCCTGCTCGCGCTCCAGTTCCCGAGGACCGGGACCCGCTCGGACGGCGCCGTCTTCACGGTGACCCCGCTGTCGACGCGCATCTCGATCGTCCGCGACCAGTGGTTCGACGGGTCGGTGCTCAGCCTCACCGCGATCTTCGGCGCCACCCTCGGGGTGATCCTGCTCGTCATCTGGGTCTGGCTCATCGTCACGTCCACGTCGAACGGCGTGAACGTGACCGACGGGCTCGACGGGCTCGCCACCGGGGCGTCGATCTTCTCGATCGGCGGCTACGTGATCATCGGGTTCTGGCAGTACAACCAGAGCTGCTTCAGCAAGCGGGTGATCGACAACGTCGGGCTCTGCTACGACGTGCGCGACCCGCTCGACCTCGCCGTCGTGGCCGCGTGCATCACGGGCGCCCTCGTCGGCTTCCTCTGGTGGAACACGTCGCCCGCGCAGATCTTCATGGGCGACACCGGCTCGCTCGGGCTCGGCGGGGCGATCGCGGCCCTCGCGATGCTGTCCCGCACCGAGCTGCTGCTGCTCTTCATCGCGGGCCTCTTCGTCATCGAGCCGGGCTCGGTGATCCTGCAGCGGGCGTACTTCAAGGCGACGCGGGGCAGGCGCATCTTCCTGATGAGCCCGGTGCACCACCACTTCGAGCTGAAGGGCTGGGCGGAGGTGACGGTCGTCGTCCGGTTCTGGATCGTCGGCGGGCTGCTCGCGGCGTTCGGCGTCGGGCTGTTCTACCTCGAGTGGCTCTCGCGGGCCGTATGAGGACCGAGCGGAGGGAGGCCCGATGGTCGCGGACCTGGACCGGCTGAACGGCTGGCGCGCGGACTGGCGCGGGCTGAGGGTCGGGGTGCTGGGCGCCGCCGTCGTCGGGTTCGCCGCGGCGGACACGCTCGCGGAGCTCGGCTGCGAGGTGCTCGTGGTCGCCGAGCGCGCGACCGACGAGCGCACCGCGCTGCTCGACGTGATCGGGGTCCGGCTCGAGCTCGGCGATGCGGGCGCCCAGCGCGACGCGCTCTCGGCGTTCGAGCCCGACCTCGTGGTGGTGAGCCCCGGCTACCACCCCGACGTCCCCGCGCTCGTCTGGGCGGCCGAGCGGGGCGTCCCGGTGCTCGGCGACGTGGAGCTGGCCTGGCGGCTGCGCGACAAGCAGGGCGAGCCCGCCCGCTGGATCACGATCACCGGGACGAACGGCAAGACGACCACGACGCAGCTGACCACCGCGATGCTGCAGGCCGGCGGGCTCCGCGCCCGGGCGTGCGGCAACATCGGCAGCCCGGTGCTCGACGCGATCCGCGAGCCGGACGGCTGGGACGTGCTGGTCGTGGAGCTGTCGAGCTACCAGCTGCACTGGATGGAGCAGGTCAGCCCGGTCGCCTCCGCCTGCCTGAACATCGCGGACGACCACCTCGACTGGCACGGCGGCCCCGAGGCCTACCGGGCGGCGAAGGGGCGCGTCTACGAGCGGACGCAGGTGGCGTGCGTCTACAACGTCGAGGACCCGGTCACCGAGCAGCTGGTGCGCGACGCGGACGTCGTGGAGGGCTGCCGCGCCATCGGCTTCACCCGCGGGGTCCCGGGCGTCGGCGACGTCGGGATCGTGGAGGAGGTGCTCGTCGACCGCGCCTTCATCGCCCAGCGGCTGACGAGCGCGCAGGAGCTGACGACGCTGCCCGCGCTCGACGCCGCCGGGCTCTCCGCGCCCCACGTCGTCGCCGACGTGCTCGCCGCCGCCGCCCTCGCCCGCGCGGTGGACGTGCCGGCGGCGTCGATCCGCGACGCGCTGACGGCCTTCCGGCTGGACGCCCACCGCATCGCGCCGGTGGCGCTGCAGGGCGACGTGCGGTGGGTGGACGACAGCAAGGCGACGAACCCGCACGCGGCCGCGGCCTCGCTCGGCTCGTTCGAGCGCGTCGTCTGGATCGCCGGCGGGCTGACGAAGGGCGTCGACGTCGCACCGCTCGTCGAGGCCGCGGCCCCGCGGCTCGCCGGGGTGGTGCTGATCGGCGTCGACCAGGCCGACTTCGCCGCGGCGCTCGCCCGACACGCGCCGGACGTGCCGGTGGCCGCCGTGCCGCCCGTGGACACTGACCGCGTGATGCCGCTCGCCGTCGACGCCGCGCGAGCGCTCGCCGGCCCGGGCGACGTGGTGCTGCTGGCCCCGGCCGCGGCCTCCATGGACCAGTTCACCGACTACGCCGACCGCGGCCGGCGCTTCGCGGCCGCGGTGCGGGACGCGCTCGGGCCGGACGCGTGACCCGGCTGGACCCGCCGCCGACCGAGGCGGCGCCCCGTCCCGTCGTGCGGCTGCCCGTGCGGCGCGGCGCGGTCACGATGCGGATCGCGCTGCCCCCGCTCGAGCGCTTCGCGGGGCCGGACGCGCTCGCGCTCAGCGCGCTGGCGCTGTTCCTGACCGGCTTCGGCCTGCTGATGGTGCTGTCCGCCTCGAGCGTCGAGGAGGCGGGCGTCGCGGGCGACCCGTACGGCGACTTCGCGACGCAGGGCGTCGCCGCCGTGCTCGGCGTCGGCGCGATGCTCGTCGTCGCGACCCGGCTGCGGCCCGCGGCGCTGCTGCGCCTCGCCCCGATCGCCTTCGCGGCATCGGTGGGCCTGCAGGTGCTGACGGCGACCACCCCGCTCGGCACGAGCATCGGCGGCAACCAGAACTGGATCCGCATCGCGGGCGTCAGCGTCCAGCCGTCGGAGTTCGTGAAGCTGAGCCTCGTCCTCGCGCTCGCGGCCTTCTTCCAGCGCCGACCGGGGGAGCGCCTCGGGGTGAAGGGGCTGCTGCCGCCGCTGCTGCTGTCCGCCGTGGCGATCGGCGCGGTCTACCTCGGCCACGACCTCGGCACCTGCCTGATCCTCGCGCTCATCGCCGTCGGCGGCTTCATGTTCGGCGGCGTCCGCCTGCCCGTCCTCGGCGTCCTCGGCGTCGGCGCCGCCGCCGTGCTGTGGGGCTTCGCGCAGGCGAACGCCTCCCGCACCGACCGCCTCGCCGCGTGGAGCGCGGGCTGCACCGACCTGCTCGGCACCTGCTGGCAGACGAAGCAGGCCGAGTGGGCCCTCGCGAACGGCGGGCTCACCGGCGTCGGCATCGGCAACTCGGTCTCCAAGTGGTTCTGGCTGCCGGAGGCCGACAACGACTTCATCGCCGCGGTGATCGGGGAGGAGACCGGGCTGCTCGGCCTCGCCGTGCTGATCGGGTGCTTCGTCGCCGTCGCCGTCGTCTGCATCCGCATCGCGGGCCGCACGAGCGACCGCTTCACCCGCGCTGCAGCCGGCATGACGCTCGCGTGGCTCGTCGGGCAGGCGTTCGCGAACCTCGCGGTCGTCGTCGGGGTCGCGCCGGTGTTCGGCGTGCCGCTGCCCTTCGTCTCCGCGGGCGGCTCCTCCCTGATCGCGACCCTGCTGCTCGTCGGGGTGCTGATGGCGCTGGCCGACCGCACCGTCGCGGCGAGCCCGCGGCACCCCGAGCATCCCGCCGGCCGCGCGTTCGCGGGCCGCTCATGACCCGGTGGCTGCTCGCCGGCGGCGGCACCGCCGGCCACGTGAACCCCCTGCTCGCGGTCGCGGACCGCCTCGTCGACGAGGGCGACGAGGCGCTCGTGCTCGGCACCGCCGAGGGGCTCGAGGCGCGGCTCGTGCCGGAGCGCGGCTACGAGCTGCTGGTGATCCCGCGCCTGCCCTTCCCGCGGCGACCCGACGCCGCCGCGCTGCGCTTCCCGCGCGCCGTGACGGGCTCGATCGCGCTGACCCGCCGGTACCTCGCGGAGCGCGGGATCGACGGGGTGATCGGCTTCGGCGGCTACGCGGCGGCGCCCGCCTACCTCGCGGCCCTCGCGTCCCGGGTGCCGTTCGCGCTGCACGAGCAGAACGCGAAGCCCGGGCTCGGCAACCGGCTCGGCGCCCGGTTCACCCGGTCGGTCGGCGTCACCTTCGCCGGGACGCCGCTGCCGCACGCGACCGTCGTCGGCATGCCGCTGCGGCGCGAGATCGCGGACCTCGACCGCGCCGGGCTCCGTGCCGACGCCCGGCGCGAGCTGGGGCTCGACCCCGAGCGCCCGGTGCTGCTCGTCACCGGCGGCTCGCTCGGCGCGCAGCGCCTGAACACCGCCGCGCTCGCCAACGCCCGCACCGTCGTCGACGCCGGCTGGCAGGTCCTCCACCTCGGCGGCGCCCGCTTCGAGCTGGCGGACCCGGACGTGCCCGGGTACCGGCTGCTGCCCTACGCGGACCGGATGGACCTCGTGCTCGCGGCCAGCGACCTCGCCGTCTGCCGCGCCGGCGCCTCGACGGTCGCGGAGCTCGCCGCGCTCGGCCTCCCCGCCGTCTACGTGCCCTACGCGGTCGGCAACGGCGAGCAGCGGTTCAACGCTGCGGGGGTCGTCGCGGCGGGCGGCGCGCTGCTCGAGCCGGACGCGGCCTTCACGCCCGAGCGCTTCGCCGAGGTGGTGCTGCCGCTGCTGGCCGATCCCGGGCGCCTGGCCGCGATGACGGCGGCGGCCCTCGGCGACGGCGTCCGGGACGGGGCGGCGCGGATGACGCGCCTGGCGCGCGCCGGGCTGGAGCGGGGCCGCCGCGTACCCTCGGGCGCATGACGATCAAGCCGGACCTGTCCGTGCCGGTCCCGGCCCGGCTCGAGAAGGTCCACTTCGTCGGCGTCGGCGGCTCCGGCATGAACGGCATCGCGCGGCTGTTCCTCGAGCGCGGTGCGCGGGTGAGCGGCTCGGACCGGACCCGCAACGCCTACACGGACCGCCTGCGCGAGGCCGGCGCCGTGATCACGATCGGGCACGCCGCGGACAACGTGGGCGACGTCGACGCGGTCGTCGTCACGAGCGCGCTCTGGCCCGACAACCCGGAGCTGCTCGAGGCGCGCCGGCGCGGCGTGCCGGTGCTCCACCGCTCCCACGCGCTGAAGGCGCTGGTCGGCGGCGACCGGCTCGTCGCGGTCGCGGGCGCGCACGGGAAGACGACGACCACGGGCATGATCGCGGTCGCGCTCGACGCCCTCGGCGCCGACCCCGGCTTCGTCGACGGCGGCGTGATCAAGGACTTCGGCACCTCCTCGCGCCTCGGCTCCGGCGGCGTGTTCGTGGTGGAGGCGGACGAGTCGGACGGCTCCTTCCTGCTCTACGACACCGCGATCGCGCTGGTGCTGAACGTCGACGCCGACCACCTGGACCACTACGGCACCGAGCAGGCGTTCGACGACGCCTTCGTCGCCTTCGGCTCGCAGGCGGCGGAGCTGCTCGTGATCAACGCCGACGACCCGGGCGCGAGGCGCGTGCGGGAGCGGATCGGGCAGCGGCCGGTGCGGACCTACGGCGAGGCCGAGGACGCGGACGTGCGCGTCAGCGACGTGACGACCGCCGGTCCGGCGGCCGGCGTGCTGACCTCCGGCGGTGAGCGCGTGCCGATCCGGCTGCGCGTGCCCGGCCGCCACAACGTGCTGAACGCCGCCGGCGCCGTCGCCGTGCTGCTCGGCCTCGGGTACGGCCTCCGCGAGGCCGCGGACGCCGTGGCCGGCTTCGGGGGCACGGGCCGCCGCTTCGACCTGCAGGGGCGGGCCGACGGGGTCAGCGTCTACGACGACTACGCCCACCTGCCGGCCGAGGTCGACGCGGCGCTCACCGCGGCCCGGACGGTCGCCGGCGAGGGGCGGATCATCGCCGTGCACCAGCCGCACCTCTACTCCCGCACGCAGGCGATGGCCGGCCGCTTCGCCGAGGTGCTCGAGCGCACCGCGGACCACACGATCGTGCTCGACGTCGACGGCGCCCGCGAGGACCCGGTGCCGGGTGTGACCGGGGAGCTCGTCTCCTCCCGCTTCCGCGACCCCGCTGCGGTCGACTACGCGGCCGAGTGGGACGACGCGGCCGAGCTCGTCGCCCGGATCGCCCGCCCCGGCGACTTCGTCGTCACCCTCGGCTGCGGGACCGTCAACCGGATCGTGCCCCGGCTGCTCGACGCCCTCGGCGGGCGCGTCGGCGCCGCGTGAACCGTCCTCCGGCGCCGCCGGCGCACCGCGTCCGGCC